>JAJTEF010000027.1 GCA_021300355.1 Sphingomonadaceae bacterium
CAGGAAAAGCCGTGTGGGCGACTGGGTCATTGCGATCGGTAACCCGCTTGGCCTTGGCAACACCGTGACCGCGGGCATTATCTCAGCGCTTCAGCGTAATATTGGAGCCGGTGGTGCGTATGACCGCTTCATTCAAACCGACACCGCCATTAACCCCGGCAACTCAGGTGGTCCCTTGTTCAATCTCAAGGGCGAAGTCGTTGGCATCAACAACCGCCTGATTTCACCAGTTGGCGCGAATATCGGCGTCGGATTTGCCATTCCCGCAGAAGAAGCCATTCCTGTTGTCGAATCCCTGAAAAAGGGTGTTCGTCCGGAACGTGGCTATTTGGGCATAAGCATCCGGCCCGTTGATGAGGATACGGCCGACGCGCTTGGTTTGGACAAGAACCGCGGCGAATTTGTCGCGCGCGTTGTTGCTGGCGAAGCTGCTGATAAGGCTGGCCTGAAGGAAGGCGACATCGTTCTGCGGGTCAATGACCGCGAGGTTTCGCCTGAAGCCACGCTGTCGTTCATCGTCGCCAATATCAAGCCTGGCACACGCATTCCGCTGGATATCTTACGTGAAGGCAAGCCGCTGAAGCTAACCGCAACCGTCGGCGCACGTCCTCCAGAAGAGAAGCTGGCGCAAAGTTTCAATCCTGAAGAAAATAAGGATTTCGACAAGCAAAGCGACACCGCAGATTCAAAGGTTGTGCGCGATGCTATGGGCATCAGCGTTATTCCGCTTGATGCCGAAATCGCCCGCGCACTTGGCATGACGACCGACACAAAGGGTGTCGTTATTGACGTTCCGGGCACCGGTACGGGTGCGCAGGTTGGTCTGCGTCGTGGTGATGTCATCGTATCGGCAAACTACAAGCCGGTGAGCACAGCAGCGGGTCTCGCCGATGTCGTTAAGGAAGCGAAGGCAGCCGGTCGTGGCGCGATCTTGCTGGGCGTCAAACGCCGCGGCGTCGCCACACAATATGTGACGGTACGTTTGGAAAAATAAGGCAGTTGTCGGGCGCGCCAGGGTGGTGCTAGTTAAGCTATGGACTTAATAAGCACTGACTGGCGCGACGACGCCGAAGACATCCTGCCCGACCTGATCGCGCTGCGCCGCGCAATTCATGCCGAGCCTGAGCTTGGCCTGCAAAACCCCAAGACATTGGCCAAAATTAAGGCCGCGCTTGCTGGCCTGCCGCTGGAGCTGCGTGAAGGGCCATCGACGACGGGGCTCATCGCAACACTGAAAGGCCCGGCCAATGGCCGTACGGTGCTTCTACGTGGCGATATGGACGCGTTACCGCTCCATGAAGATACAGGCCTTGAATATAGCTCGCTGACCGAAGGCGCGATGCATGCGTGCGGGCATGATACCCATGTCGCGATGCTTGTGGGCGCAGCCAAGATGCTATGCGCCAAGCGCGACCAGCTTGCCGGAACCGTGCAATTCATGTTCCAGCCCGGCGAAGAAGGCCATCATGGCGCGCGCTTCATGCTCGACGACGGCTTGATTGATCCGCTGCCCGATGCCGCCTTTGCCTTGCACATCATGCCCAACGCCCCGCGCGGTGTGTTTAGCGGACGAAGCGGACCATTATTGGCGTCGTCTGACATCCTGAATATTACCGTCAAGGGCGCGGGCGGACACGCGTCGATGCCGCATGACGCCGTTGATCCCATTCCCGTTGCCTGCGAAATCGTATCGGCCATCCAGACGATGGTGACGCGCAAGATTTCTGTGTTTAACCCGGCGGTCATTACCATTGCCAAAATCGCGGCAGGCACGACCAACAACATCATTCCGGAAACCGCGCATCTTTTGGGCACTATCCGGACCTTGTCGCCGCAATCACGCGCGCACGTGGCGGAGGAACTGCATCGTCTCGCCCCCGGAATCGCCGCTGCGCATGGTTGCAGTGCGGAGGTCCATATCGAACAAGGCTTCCCGGTTACCGTCTGCGACGACCGTGCGGTTCAATTCGGTAAAACAGTGGTTGAAGATATGTTCGGCGCCGAAAGCTGGCTGACGCTCGACACGCCGATCATGGGCGCTGAAGACTTCGCCTATGTCCTTGAGAAGGTGCCAGGTGCAATGTTCTTCTTGGGCGCGTCACATGAGGGCGACGACTGGCGATCCTGCTGCGGCCTGCATTCCAACCGCATGGTCCTAGACGACAGCGTCATGGCCCGCGGAGCCGCCCTCCACGCCGCAATAGCCGAGCGATATTTGTCCGAAGGCTTTGCGTAACTTTTTATCACGCAAAGCCGCGACAGCTATTTCCCCGCCGCCTTTTCGACCCCGCGCATGACGCGTAGGGCGTTGCCTTGGGCGATTTTGGCGAGATCGCTCTTCGAATAGCCACGACGTACCAGTTCTGCGAACAGAGCGGGATAGGTCGATACGTTTTCGAGGCCCACGGGCAGTTCATCAACACCGCCAAAGTCGCCGCCAATGCCGATATGGTCAATGCCGGCAACTTTGCGGATGTGGTCGATATGGTCAGCAACTTGGGCCAATGTTGCTTTGGGCTGTGGGTTTGCGGCAATCCATGCGTCTACGGCGGCTCTCTCGCCGACAGGGTTGCCGGAAAACTCGGTTTTCGCACGCCCTGCTACCGCCGACCGTGCAAACTCCCATTGGCGGCGTTCGGGCGAGGTGAAACCGGGGACGAATGTGACCATGACCACGCCGCCATTTTGCGGCAAACGCTTCAACACAGAATCGGGCACGTTACGCGGATGTGGTGTGATGGCGCGGGCATTGCTGTGCGTGAACAGCACGGGCGCGGTGGTTTTATCCAACACGTCATGCATCGTTGCCTCTGACACATGGCTGATGTCCGCAATCATTCCCAGCTGGTTCATTTCCGCCAGCACGTCAAAACCGAATGGCGAAAGCCCATCATGCTTTGGCGCATCGGTCGCGCTGTCGGCCCAATCGGTCGTCAGGCTGTGCGTAATGGTCATATATCGTGCGCCGAGCGCATAGCTTTGCCGCAGGATCTCAAGCGAGCCGCCTATGGAATGCCCGCCTTCCATGCCAATCATCGACGCGATCTTGCCTGCCTTCATCGCACGCTCCACCTCAGCGGCGGTCGATGCATAGGCAAAGCTGTCTGGATAGCGCGCGATCATCTGCCGTACGACGTCAATCTGCGCGATGGTGCGTGTCACCGCCTCATGCTTTGGCAGCGCGGCATCGACATATACCGACCAAAATTGACCGCCGAGAAAACCGGCGCGCGCGGTGCGGATATCGGTGTGCGTTTTGGCAAGAACATCGGCCGGCAGTGCCGAGAGGTTGAATTTCGAGAAATCCCGGTCGAACACTTCCGCAATCTGGTGCGGCGTATCATTGTGTCCGTCGATGATGGGGGACTTTGCCAGCACCTCCCGCGCGGTTTCTTCGGGGGTCGCGGCATATGCCGGCGAGAACGCAACAAAAGCAAAAAGCGGGAGCAGTTTTTTCATGGGACCAACACGGTATCAACCGCCTCCTTTAGCGTTTCGGGATAATCGAGCGTGAAATGCAGCCCCCGGCTTTCATGCCGCGACAAAGCGGACTGAATGATAAGCGCCGCGACCTCAACCAGGTTGCGCAGTTCAATCAGGTCAGGCGTAACGCGAAAATGGCTGTAATAATCAGCAACTTCGCTGCGCAGCAAATCGATACGATGCTGTGCGCGCTCCAGCCGTTTGGTCGTGCGGACGATACCTACAAAGTTCCACATAAACTGCCGTATTTCGCGCCAGCATTGCGCAATCACAACTTCTTCATCGCTGTCCGTCACGCGGCTTTCATCCCACGCGCGGATGGGCGGCGGTGGCGGCAGGCTGTCCCAATGGGCATCAATATGGCGCGCACAGGCGTCACCAAAGACGAAACATTCGAGCAGCGAATTCGAAGCAAGGCGGTTGGCACCATGAAGCCCGCTTTGCGTCACTTCGCCAGCCGCATACAGCCCCGGCGCATCGGTTCGGCCATCAAGATCAACCAGAACACCGCCACAGGTATAATGCTGCGCTGGCACCACAGGAATGGGCTCACGCGTGATGTCGATGCCAAGCCCCATCAGCTTTTCATAAATGTTCGGGAAATGCGCCTTCACAAAATCTGCTGGCTTGTGGCTGATGTCCAAATGCACATATTCCAGCCCGTCGCGCTTAATCTCTGCATCATTGGCGCGGGCGACGATATCGCGCGGCGCAAGCTCTGCGCGTTCGTCATAATCGGGCATGTAACGATGCCCGGTTTTGGGATTTTTCAGTATGCCACCCTCGCCGCGCACCGCCTCGGTAATCAGGAAGTTTTTAACCTCAAGATTGTACAGGCAGGTCGGGTGGAATTGCATGAATTCCATATTCGATACGCGGCAGCCAGCGCGCCACGCCATGGCAATGCCATCGCCCGTCGCCCCGCGGGGTGCGGTGGAGTAAAGATAGGTGCGTCCCGCGCCACCACTGGCCAAGATCGTGGCGCGTGCGGTGAAGGCTTCCACCTGCCCCGTCTTGCGGTTGAGCGCATAAACGCCATGCACGCGTCCTGAGGTTGAAAACCGTTCCTGATGGCGGCCCGATATCAAATCGACAGCGACCATATCGGGCACCAGCACGATGTTGGGATGCGCCCCCGCCGCGGCCTCCAATGCCTGCTGCACTGCCCATCCGGTGGCGTCATCGACATGGACGATGCGGCGATGGCTGTGGCCGCCCTCACGCGTCAGGTGCCAGTCATTGCCCTCAAGATTAAATGGCACGCCCAGCTTCGCCAGCCGTTCGATGGCAACAGGCGCATTCTCGACAACGAATTCGACTGTCGCACGGTTATTCAGCCCGGCACCCGCGACCATTGTATCTTCGATATGGTTTGCGAAATTGTCCCCGGGCTCAAGCACTGCGGCGATGCCCCCCTGCGCCCAAGCTGTCGCGCCGTCGGATATCGCGCCCTTTGCCAAGACGGCGACTTTTCGGCTTGTTGCGAGCTGCAGCGCAGCGGTTAATCCCGCCGCACCCGATCCAATAATGAGGACATCGACGTCCATTTATGCACTGCTTGTGAGACGCAGGAAAACGTCTTCAAGGTCCGCTTCCTTGGTCGTCACGTCCAATATCCCAAGGCCGAGTCCCTGAATGGTCGTCAACACTTCGCCCGCATTCATCCGGTCTTTGTTATAGGTAATCTCGATTGTGCGCTCATTCACCAATTCGGATTTTTCAAAGGCGTCATGGGTCGGGGCCACGGTAACGTCGCGGTCCAGCGTCAGAACAACGGCCTTTTCACGCGCCATGCCAACCAACTCGCGCGTTGGCTTGTTGGCGATCAGCTGCCCATGGTTGATGATGGCGATGCGATCACACAATTGTTCGGCTTCTTCGAGATAGTGGGTGGTCAACACCACGGTCACGCCCTGCTTGTTCAGTTCAAGCACATAATCCCACAATTGCTGCCGCAGCTCGATATCGACACCAGCGGTGGGCTCATCGAGCACGATGACCGGCGGCGCATGGACCATGGCTTTGGCCACCAGCAACCGTCTTTTCATGCCACCTGACAAAGTACGGGCATAGGCATCCGCCTTGTCTTCCAAACGGACAGCCTTGAGCAGCTCCATCGTCCGCCGCTTGGACTTGGGCACGCCATATAGGCCCGCCTGCAATTCAAGCGCTTCCTTGGGTGTGAAGAAGGGATCGAACATGATTTCTTGCGGGACAATGCCGATCGATGCCTTGGCATTGCGTGGGTTGGCGTCGATATCAAAACCCCAGATCGATGCCGAGCCGGAGCTTTTCATCACCATCCCGGCCAATATGTTGATCAAGGTGGATTTGCCCGCGCCATTCGGTCCCAGAAGGCCGAAAATAGATCCCTGAGCAACGTCGAAACTGACATCGTTCAGCGCCTGTTTGCCACCGGCATATTTTTTGGAGAGATTTTTGATCGAGATAGCTTGTTCAGACATGGGCATGCGATAGCGAACGCAGCCCATCTAAGCAATCACGGGAAATGACAGATTGCGGGCGTACCATGAAATGCACGCAATGCATTGATGCGGCTATTTGTGCATTGCCACGCTTGAGGTTGACGCAAACCAAGCACCCGGCGTGTATTCCGGAAACTGGTCGATCACACTCAATTACTTCTGACCCGTTGCAGCCCCGTAGCGGTTTTGCTACGCGCCCCCCATGAATAACGAACCTGAATCGATCCGAGTCCGTTTGCGACCGGCATTTTGTGCTTGTCGGCGGCCCTGCGGATAACGGCAAAGACTAAAACCGCCTCATGCGGCGGCGGATATGTCCTGAAGCCGTGGTCGGTCTTGAATGGCCACCGTCCGGCGATCCGGCAGGTTGATGACACCGCCGGCTTTCAACAGCGATAATTGCCGGCTGACCGTTTCAATGGTTAAGCCAAGAACATCGCCCATTTGTTGGCGGTCGAGGGGCAATTCAAATCTATCCAAGTCGCTTTTGTCCGCCGAACAGCCCGTCTCACCAAGGCGTGCAGACATTTCCAACAGCAAGGTCGCAATGCGTTCCGTCGCGGTCTTCTTCCCCAACAGCAACATCCATTCATGGGCGCGATCAAGCTCAGTCAACGTCCGCCGCAGCAGCTTATGCTCCAGTTCCGGATGCTGCCGCGCGAAGCTGTCAAAAGTGGAGCGAGGAAAAATGCATAATTCGGCATCTGTGAGCGCAGTGACGCTATAGGGGTTTTGCTGACCAAAGGGCCGGCCGATAAAATCAGAGGCGAAGACAAGACCGACAATTTGTTCGCGTCCATCCGGAATGCTCATGGACACTTTAAGGACGCCTTCGATGACGTTGGCGACGACAACCGAATCATCGCCTTCCCAAACAACCGTCTGTCCCTTTGTCACGCGCTGCTTGCGGCCAAGCTGCCCCAACGCATCAAGCTCATCGGGTTCAAGGCCGGCGCAAATTGCACGGTTACGCACAACGCATTGGGAGCAGTCCTTCATAACCCAAGCTTAGCCCTCGCGTGGGCGACGAGCAACAGCTCATGAAGCCCGTGGCGGCTATTGTCTGGCCAATCATATATGTGGGAGGATGGTAGCGAGGGAGGGACTTGAACCCCCGACCTATGGATTATGATTCCACCGCTCTAACCAGCTGAGCTACTTCGCCATCCAAGCGTGAATCCCGGCGTTTGCGGGGAAGCACGCGGCGCTATAAGCGTGGGGGGTGCATGGGTCAAGGGCTGCGAAACGTTATTCAGCCGCGAAATGCCCATCTGCCAATCTGTTCCCACGGACCGCCGCGATAATAATAAGCAGCGAGGCCATAAATCGACAAGGATCGGGGCTGAAAATTGCTGGAAAGCGTTTCATACAACGCTTTCGCAATGGCGGGTTCGACCTTGTTCTGGACGGTGATGTGCAGCCGCGGGCGGGCTTGGTCCTGCGGTATGAGTAGTCCACGAAACGCTTCGGCCAATGCATCGCGAATCGAGAGGAGTTCAGGGCTTTCAACGCGATAGGCAACACCGCCACCCAGGTTCATAAGGTCACTTAAACGGGCCTTCGGAGTAGGACATTCAGCCGCAAGAGCCGCCAAGCGTGCTTTGACCTCGGCAATATGGCCCGGCGGCAAATGGTGGAACAGCGTAATATGCGCATCGACCATGTTGCGGTCGGCAGGATAATGCGCGCGCCGCAAACCATTAGCCCACGCCTGATCCGCTTTGCCCATTTCGGCGGTGATGATGATGGGTGCGGTCATGACCGATGCCTCGCAGGTGAATGGACATATATGCGCTTCGTATAGCACCGGCAAAATATGGCACAAAAAAGCCGCCCGGTCTTGCGACGGGACGGCTTTTTGTTTTTTTAGCTGCGAAAGCTTACGCTTCGTCAGCCTCGGCCGACAAACCACCGGCAGCTTCAGCAGCAGCCTTGGCAGCAGCTTGCTCTTCGCGGCGCTTTGCGTTTGCAGCGGCTTCAGCGGCATCCGCAGCGTCGGCAGCAACTTCGGCTTCAACCTGCGCTTCGATGGCTTCAGCAGCGATCTCGGCCTGTTCAGCTTCGAACATCTGGTCGAGAACGTTGACGCCGTCCTTCTGCAGCTCGGCTTCGTCGTCCGAACGGGCCACATTGACCTGAACAGTAACCGAAACTTCGGGGTGCAGAACAACCTTAACGTCAAATACGCCGAGCGTTTTGATGGGGCGTTCGAGAACGATCATCGACTTGGCAACCTTGGCGTCCTGGGCGACCAGACCGTCAACGATGTCCTTAACCGAAACCGAACCATAAAGCTGGCCAGTTTGCGAAGCCGCGCGGATCAGAACGATCTGCTTGCCTTCGACGCCGCCAGAAGCCTTTTGCGCTTCGTCACGACGGGTTGCGTTGTCACTTTCAATTTTCGCACGGTTGGCTTCGAAAACCTTGCGGTTTGCGTCGTTCGCACGGAGCGCTTTTTTGTTTGGCAACAGGAAGTTACGGGCATAGCCGTCCTTCACAGTGACAACGTCACCGATTGCACCAAGCTTTTCAACGCGTTCGAGAAGTATGATATCCATGTTTCGGCTCCTTACTTCACGATGTACGGCAGAAGGCCGATGTGACGGGCGCGCTTGATAGCTTGGCCCAGCTCACGCTGCTTCTTTGCCGAAACGGCGGTGATGCGTGATGGGACAATCTTGCCACGCTCTGAAATGTAACCCTGAAGCAGGCGTACATCTTTATAATCAATTTTCGGCGCATCTTTACCCTGGAATGGGCAGGACTTGCGGCGACGGAAAAACGGACGTGCCATAATTTAAGCCTCCTGCTCTGCACGGGGTGCGCGATCGGGACGGTCGCCACGATCTGGACGTGGGGCACCGCGGTCACGGTCGCCGCCACCGAATCCACCGCGCTCGCTGCGCTCTGGACGGTCGCTCTTGCGCATCATGACCGATGGGCCTTTTTCATGCTCGTCAACGCGGACAGTCATGTAACGAATGATGTCTTCGTTCATACGTGTCTGACGCTCGAGCTCGGCGATGGTGTCGCCATTAGCTTCGATGTCGAGCATTACGAAATGCGCTTTGCGGTTTTTCTGAATTTTGTAAGTCAGTGTGCGAAGACCCCAAGTTTCGGTCTTTACAACCTTACCTTTATTGTCTTCCACAATCTTGGTGGCAACTTCTGCCAGCGCATCAACCTGGGCCTGTGAAAGGTCCTGACGCGCCAAAAATACATGCTCGTACATTGGCATGGGCGTTTCCTTGTTCCTACCGATCGCTGACGCAGCACCATGCATACGCCCCTCCGGCTTTCTTCGTTTTCACAAGGGTTACCCCAAGCGAAGTGGCGCGCTTAGGTGGGATTTGCGGGAAAAGCAAGCGATTTGGGCTATCGCTTTTTAACCTCGTCCACCGCTGTGATATAGGCCACAGGGATAGAAATCATAAATGTTTGCGTGCTGCTCTGCGACCGAACCTGAATTTGCACGATACCGTCAACGGCATATTTCGCGATTTCTGCACGAGATAGTTGAATCGAAAAATTTTCAGTTAGGGTGCACCCGTACCGGCAACTTCCTACTTTTCCATCTGTTCTGGTGTACCTGACCGGATCACCACCCCGAAAAACAGCAGACTTATAAAAGCGCCACTCGCCGGAATACATAACGAAGCCTTGGTAAGCATTAATCGTAGGAGTCGCACCTTTCTTGATTGCCGCTACAAAAAAAGCCCCGGTTAAGTTGCCATCAGAAATATCAATGCTCGGAGCAACGTATTCATAGCGACCAGCAAAATCGTCTCCGTTTACACTGATAGTCACACCGTTAGATGCGGTCACCGCAGTTTCGGCAGCACTTAACGGAGCAGCGGCAAGCAACGCACAAATCGAAAATATTTGTTGAGACAGAATTTGGATTAGTATTCACAACATTCAACGCGCGGACCTCTGAATACAATAAAGGTTATTTTTGCGCCAAAATATCTGCCGCAAACGCGCTCAACGTATCATCGCGCGCGCCCATGATGACGATACGGTCGCCGGGTTGCGCGAGATCGACCATGCGGTTGCCGCAATCTTCGCGCGACGGGATATATTCGGCGTTTTGGCCTGCTGCAGTGACAGCGTCGGTGATGCTTTGGCTACCAATGCTCTTGTCGACGGTGCCGCCAAAATAGACGGGATCGCAAAGGATGAGGTGATCGTCCTTGCCCAGCATGTCTGCAAAAACGCCCGCTAATTCAGCGCCCATCACGCGAATTGGGCCGTAGCCATGCGGTTGGAAGAAGGCGATGATCCGGCCCGGGAAGGCTTTGAGTGTTGCAAGCGTTGCGGCGATCTTGTCGGGGTTGTGGCCGAAATCGTCGATGACCGTGATGTCGTTTGCGGTGCCGACAATGTCGAAGCGGCGGGCGAGGCCATTGAAACGCTCTATCGCCCGAACAGCCTGCGCGACGGTCACGCCGAGTGCGGTCGCGGCGGCGATGGCGGCAAGTGCGTTGGCGATATTGTGGCGACCGGGAACGATGAGCGCGACGTCATGGGTATCGCCCACTGCGTTGAGCGTGAAACGGCTGCCCAGCGGCAGGTCCACGATATCGGTCGCGCGGAAATCAGCTTGCGCTGAAAAGCCGAAGCTGATGGCACCTGCCAGCGCCAAGGGTTCCACGAGCGCCACAGTCTCCGCGTCATCGGCGTTCCACACGCTTGTCTTTGCTTTCTTGGCAAAGTCACCGAACAGCTGGCGCAATTCTTCAAGACTTTTATGGTCGAGGCTGACATTGTTGAGCACCGCGACTTCGGGGGCGAACAAGGCGATCGAGCCATCGCTTTCGTCGACCTCCGAAACGAAAACGTCCCCCTGCCCCACACGCGCGCTGGCAAAAGGCGCGTCATCGGCGACGAAATTTTTCATCACCGCGCCGTTCATGATTGTTGGGTCGAGCCCTGCATCGGTCAATATCCAGCCGATCATGCCCGTGACGGTGGATTTCCCGCTGGTCCCGCCAACGGCAACGCTGCGCGGCGCATTATTGAACAAGTCCGCGAGCAGTTCGGCGCGCGTCATGCGGGCACAGCCTAAGGCATTCGCCTTGGCCACGTCCGGCACGCTGTCTTCGATAGCGGCAGACGCAATCAGGATTTGGTCACCGCTGATAAGGCCGCTGCCGTCTTGGGCAAACAGGTCGATGCCAAGGCTTTGTAACCATTCAAACTTGGCGCCCAAGCGGCCTTGATCCAGCGCGCGGTCCGACCCGGCGACGGTTGCACCGGCATCCCGAACGATATTCGCCAAGGGCAACATGCCCGAACCGCCAACGCCACAGAAGAAATAGGATTTGTTTTTGTGCATAAGCGTCGGTTATTGGGTAGGAAGGGTTTTGGCAATGGCAAGCGAAGGTATCCGCAGTCCTGATCAGCAGTCGCATAGCGGCTGCGTCCGTCGAAGGGCGGTTATCGGCGGAGAAACACCCTTCGACTTTTCGCCAGCGCTTGCGCGCTGACGGCTCAGGGCTACGGTGTGGGGATGGAAGGATTTTCATGAAAATCGGGATATGCGCACCGTCGACGCCCTTTACGCGTGAAGATGCCGCACGCGTTTCGGCGCTCGCTGCAACGTCACATCCGAGCGCGGAGCTTTACTTTCATGACCAATGCTTTGCCGAGGCGGGGCATTTCGCGGGTTCCGATGACGACCGGCGCGGCGCTTTTGTGGAGCTTGCCAATGACCCCGGCTTTGATGCGGTCTGGTTTGTCCGTGGCGGATATGGCGCGTGCCGGATCGCCGAAGACGCTGTCGCGGCTCTAAAGCCCGCCGCGGCTGACAAGATATATATGGGCTATAGCGATGCCGGCAATTTGCTCGGCGCTTTATATCGCGCGCGCATTGGCCGCGTGTGCCATGGCCCCATGCCTGCGGACATACGACGCGCAGGCGGCGAAGCAGCAGTAATGCGTGCGCTTGACTGGATCGTGCACCAATCGCCGCACGCGCTTGAGCCGCATGTGCAGGCCGGGGAAACACATGCTGCGTTCAACCTGATGACGCTGGCCATGATGGTCGGAACGCCCTTGATGCCGGACCTGAGCGGCCATGTGTTGATGGTCGAGGAAGTCAGCGAATATCTGTATGGATTTGACCGGTCCTTCTTCAATGTCAGCACCCATTTGCAATCGTCGGGTATCGCCGGATTGCGGCTTGGCCGTGTCAGCGATGTGCCCGAAAATGACCGGCAATTTGGTGAAGGCGCAGAAGACATTGCCCGGCGCTGGTGCGCCAAGACGGGCATCGCCTATCTGGGCCGCGCGGACATCGGCCATGACGCCGATAACCGCATCGTGCCGTTCGGGCTTGCAACATCCAGCGCCGCACCATAGGCGATTTGGCACAAACACGGACTGACGGGAGCGAATATGCGCGCATTTATATTTCCAGGACAAGGCAGCCAGGCGGTTGGCATGGGCAAAGCGCTCGCGGACGCCAGCCCAACCGCCCGCGCGGTGTTTCAGGAAGTCGACGAAGCGCTTGGCCAACATCTGTTCCGGTTGATGTGTGATGGCCCCGAAAGCGAACTTACGCTGACCGAGAACGCCCAGCCCGCGATTATGGCAAATGCCATTGCGACCTTGCGCGTGCTCGAAACCGAAGGCGGCGTCCGCCTTTCGGAGAAATGCCATTTCGTCGCGGGCCATTCTTTGGGCGAATATAGCGCGCTATGTGCCGCTGGCGCATTGCCATTGTCCGTGACGGCGGCATTGTTGAAGCTTCGTGGTCGCGCCATGCAGGCCGCTGTTCCCGTTGGTATTGGCGCGATGGCTGCGTTGCTTGGGGCAGACATCGAGAAAGCCGAAGCACTGGCTGCGGCTGCGGCGCAGGGCGAAACCTGCACCGTCGCAAATGACAATGATCCGTCGCAGGTGGTGATTTCAGGGCATAAAGGCGCGATTGACCGTGCCATTGAACTGACCAAGGACCATGGAATTAAGCGCGGTATATTATTGCCAGTGTCCGCACCCTTTCACTGTCCATTGATGCAACCTGCAGCCGATGAAATGCAAAGCGCGCTTGGCACAACGACCATTCATGCGCCGCTCGTTCCCCTTTTTGCGAACGTGACGGCAGCGCCGGTGTCCGAACCCGACATCATCGCTGCGCAATTGGTGCAGCAGGTAACCGGACGCGTGCGCTGGCGCGAGTCCGCAATCGCGATGGCAGAGACGGGCGTTACCCATTTCGTTGAGTTCGGCGGCAAAGTGCTATCACCCATGGTAAAGCGCAGCACGCATGAAGACATCACCACCAATAGTGTCATCAGCATGGATGACATCGAAGCTTTGTTGAAAGCGATATAATGACGGACCAAATTCTCCAGTCGCGCGATGGCGGCATATTGACCATCACGATGAACATGCCGGAAAAGCGCAACCCGATATCGGACGTCGGCGTCGTCGAACAGATTTGCGATGCCTTCATGGCGGCGGACCAAGATATGTCGGTGCGCTGCGTTATCCTAACGGGTGCGGGAACGGTATTTTCATCCGGCGGCGACCTGAAACAGATGCGCCCCGACAGCGGCGGCCTGCGCGCCGGATTGCCAGCCGAAACGCGGCGGAACTATAAATATGGTATTCAGCGGTTGCCGCTGATGTTTCAGGCGCTTGAGGTTCCCGTTGTTGCGGCCGTCAACGGCCCGGCCATTGGTGCAGGGCTTGACCTGACCACGATGTGCGACATTCGCATTGCAGCAGCCTCGGCCAAATTCGCGGAGAGCTTTGTGCGCCTGGGCATTACGCCGGGTGATGGCGGTGCATGGCTTTTGCCGCGCATCGTCGGTTTTTCCAAAGCGACCGAGCTTGCGTTGACGGGCGAAACCATCGACGCGGCAGAGGCGCTGCGCATCGGTCTTGTGTCGGAAGTTGTGGACGACGCCGATCTGATGACGGCTGCACGCAAGGTGGCGGACAAGATCGCCGCCAACCCGCCACATGCCGTCCGCATGACCAAGCGGCTGTTGCGCGAAGGGCAGACGGCGGACCTGAAAAATATCCTCGAAATGTCCGCCGCGATGCAAAGCCTTGCGCATGCCACCGCGGATAATGACGAAGCCATCACGGCGTTTCTCGAAAAACGCGCACCCGAATTTAAGGGAGAATAATATGTTTGATCTTACTGGCATGACGGCACTCGTCACGGGGGCATCGGGCGGTATTGGCAGCGCAATCTGCCACGCGCTTGCGGCCCAAGGCGCGCAGCTGGCTGTTTCTGGCTCCAACGTTGAAAAACTTGAAGCGTTTCGCGCATCACTGGACGGCGATCATGTCGCGGTGCCATGCAACCTTGGCGACAAGGATAGCGTCGAAGCGCTTGTGCCCGCTGCGCTCGAAAAATTGGGCAAGATCGACATCTTGGTCAATAATGCAGGCGTGACACGCGACAATTTGACCATGCGCATGAAGGATGAAGAATGGGATGACGTCATCCGCATCAACCTCGAAGCGACATTCCGTCTCATGCGCGCCGCGACGAAACCGATGATGAAAGCGCGCTTTGGCCGTATCATCACGATAACCAGCGTTGTGGGCACGACCGGCAACCCCGGACAGGCCAATTATGCCGCATCAAAAGGCGGCCTCACCGCCATGACAAAGGCGATTGCGCAGGAACTGGCGAGCCGCAATGTCACCGCAAACTGCGTCGCGCCGGGCTTCATTGCGACCGCGATGACCGAAACTTTGCCAGATGCGCAAAAGGAAGCGCTGAATGCGCGTATTCCGATGGGTCGCATGGGCGAAGGCGCGGATATTGGCGCTGCAGTGGCGTATCTCGCGTCGAAAGAGGCTGGCTATGTCACAGGCCAGACAATCCATGTAAATGGCGGCATGGCGATGCTTTGAAGCATAACCGTCGCTTGCCACTTGCCAGCGGGCAATCTGGACATTAGGGCGATTACTGAAATTCATCCTCCCAACAATATAAGGGGCACAAAAATGAGCGATACCGCAGAACGGGTCAAAAAAATTGTAGTTGAGCATCTCGGCGTTGAAGCTGACAAGGTCACGGAAGCTGCAAGCTTCATCGACGATCTTGGCGCAGACAGCCTCGACATCGTCGAACTCGTCATGGCGTTCGAAGAAGAATTCAACGTTGAAATTCCTGACGATGCGGCTGAAAAGATCGCTACCGTCAAGGACGCGATCGACTTCATCAACAGCAACGGCTGAACCGTCTCGCGCGCTGTGTCGCGCGGGCAGTTATAAATTCCAGCGGCTTTCCGACCGGCGTCAACAGCGCTACCGTCGGAAAGCCGTTTGCATTTTGGCACTTGTTCGCGGTATTGGGCTGCGAAGATTAGCATTTTGGAGATAACGCAATGCGTCGTGTCGTGGTCACTGGACTGGGTCTGGTCACACCTTTGGGGGCTGATGTCGAAACGACATGGTCCAACCTGATTGCTGGGAAATCCGGCGCAGGCATGATTACGCGTTTTGACGCCAGCGACCATAAATGTCACATTGCCTGCGAGGTTAAGCCAAAGGACCACGCATGGGGCTTTGACCCCGACAAGCGCGTTGACCACAAGGTTCAGCGGCAGGTTGATCCCTTTATCATTTACGGCATCGATGCCGCAGGTCAGGCATTGGAAGATGCCGGCCTCACCGAATTGACCGAAGAACAAAAGGTGCGCGCTGGCTGCTCCATCGGATCCGGCATTGGCGGTCTGCCCGGCATTGAAAGCGAAGCATTGTTGCTCGCTGAAAAAGGCCCCGGCCGCGTCAGCCCGCATTTTGTGCATGGCCGGCTCATCAACCTGATCTCTGGTCAGGTCAGCATTAAATATGGCCTAAAAGGCCCCAATCACGCCGTGGTGACCGCCTGTTCAACCGGCGCGCATTCCATTGGTGATGCCGCGCGTATGATCCGCGACGATGACGCCGACATTATGTTGGCTGGCGGCGCAGAGGGTACGATCAACCCACTGGGCATTGCGGGCTTTGCGCAAGCGCGTGCATTGAACATGAGCTTCAACGATCGTCCCGAAGCTGCAAGCCGCCCTTATGACAAGGACCGCGACGGTTTTGTTATGGGTGAAGGCGCAGGCGTTATCGTTCTGGAAGAATATGAGCACGCAAAGGCACGCGGCGCAAAAATCTACGCCGAAGTTGTTGGCTATGGCCTTTCGGGCGATGCCTATCACGTCACCGCGCCGCATCCCGATGGCGACGGCGCCTATCGTTCGATGCAAATGGCGTTGAAAAAGGCGGGCATGACGCCAAGCGATATTGATTATATCAACGCCCATGGCACATCGACGATGGCCGACACCATCGAACTTGGCGCTGTGAAGCGGTTGTTTGGTGAGGCGATTGCGGACGTCTCCATGAGCTCGACCAAATCCGCCATTGGCCATCTTTTGGGCGGCGCTGGCGCGGTAGAAAGTATTTTCTGCATCCTCGCGCTCCGCGATCAAATCGTTCCGCCAACGCTCAATCTGGACAATCCAGATGACGGCACAGAAGGCGTCGACTTGGTCCCGCATGTAGCCAAAAAGCGCGAAGTGAAGGCTGTTTTGAACAACAGCTTTGGCTTTGGCGGCACCAATGCCAGCCTGATCATGAAGGCTATCTGACGATATGCGCCGCCTCGCCAGATGGGCGATATTAGCGGCGGCGCTGCTGCTTGCTATCATTGCGGGCAACTTCATCTACGGCTGGACCGCACCGGGTCCGCTGGAGCGCGAAGTTACCGTCGTTATCAAGCCCGGATCAAGCATCACCCTGGCCGCACAGCAGCTTGAAAAAGACAGCGTTATCAAGTCCGCCGATGCGTTCGTGAACCGCGCGCGAATTTTTGGCGGCACCAGCACGATTAAGGCTGGCGAATTCATCATCCAGCCGCAGGCGTCGAATGCCGAGATATTGTCTATCCTCACCGGCGGCAAAACCGTCCAGCGGATGGTCACGATCCCTGAGGGGATGTCATCGATCATGGTCTACGAACGGTTGATGGCGAATGGACGTCTCAGCGGCACTGTCGCAATGCCTGCCGAAGGCTCCGTGCTTCCCGACAGCTACGCCTTTGGCGTAGGCGAGCAGCGCGCTGCGGTGCTCAAACGCATGCAAGACGCGATGACAAAGACAATGGACGAGCTTTGGCCGGAACGAAGCCCCAACACGGTCGTTAAAACGCGGCTTGAGGCGTTGACGCTGGCGTCCATCGTCGAAAAGGAAACCGCGCTGAAATCCGAACTGCGGATTGTGGCTGGCGTATATTCCAACCGCCTGCGCAAGGGCATGATGCTTCAGGCTGATCCGACCATCATTTACCCGATTACCAAGGGCAAGCCGCTTGGCCGCCGCATCCGCAAATCTGAAATAGGCGACGTCAACGACTATAACACCTATGCGATGACGGGCCTGCCAAAGGGCCCCATTGCCAATCCGTCACGCGCGGCGATTGCTGCCGTGCTGAACCCGCAAGCGACGAGCGCTTTGTTCTTCGTCGCCGATGGCAAGGGCGGACATGTGTTTGCCGACACGCTGCAACAACACAACGCCAACGTCAAAAAATGGTATGCAATCCGCCGCGAACGCGGGGAAATGTAATCCTTTAAGGTTCGGCGATGTTGAATGCGCCCGGCATCGGGTCAAGCGCCGCCTGCAACGTATCAACGACGGACCGGTCACCTTCGATCTTCAGCCCAGCCATTTGCAATTGCGCTGCCGGCATTTTCAGGAACAACAAAGCAAGGAACAACTGACGCGGTCCGGTAACGGTTACGGCTGGTGCAGCATGGCCTGTTCCCATTTCGCTGATCATCACCGCATTGCCGACTGTTATTTTCGCTGTCTCTTTCCGGTCCGAAATCACAAAGTTCAGGTTCAGCGAGGTATTGCCGATGATCGTCGGATCCAATCGGGTCGCGACAGAATCAAGCAACAGGCCGGTCGGTATCGCTGAAATCATGTCGATGCTTTGCGAACTTATCCCCGCCTTTATGCCGTGCCTTAGCTCGGCCGCACCGGTCAGAAACATGTTACGCCAAATCGCGGATTCAGCCTGAAAACCTTGCTGTTCGTAGCTGTCGGCGAGCAAAGCCCGGCCCTCAACATTTTTGGGATCGGCAAAGACCAATTGGTTCAACAGGTCCGAAGACCAGCGATAGTCCCCTGCCTTCATGGCCTTTTTCGCCGCTGCGAGCAGCTTCTTTGCCCCGCCCATGGCCGCGACCATTTTTGCCGCGCGAATTTCGGGCGGGTGGGGATTGAGATTGGCGGGGACTGCATCATACCAACCCAGATAATATTGATATACGGCCTTCGAATTGTGGCTGTAGGTGCCGTAATAGCCCTTGTTGAACCATTGGTCGCCAATCGCTGGCGGCGCTTTCAACACCTCGGCAATTTCGGCCTGCGTCATGCCCTTGTTCATCATGCGGACTGTCTGGTCGTGCAAATAGCGGTAATTGTCGCGCTGCCCCGACAACGATCCTTTGACTTCGGATTGTCCGAAGCGCGGCCAGCAATGGCTTGAAATCATTATATCGCTGCGGTCGCCGTACAGGTTGACAGCTTCGTTGAGGAAGCCGGACCAGCTTAATGTATCGCGCACCTTGGCACCGCGCGGCGTCAGAATATTGTGCAGACTGCAGGTTGCTATTTCGGCGGCCAAAAATGTGCGCGCTGCGGGGATGTAAACGTTCATTTCCGCTGGCGCTTCTGTCTCTGGCACCATTTGAAATTCGAGATTCACCCCGTCAATTTCGCGCACTTCACCGGTTTTGCGAATGTCGATGGTTGGCGGAATGAGCGTAATGTCGCCGCCGCCAATGCCTTTACCGATGCCGCTGCCCATTTGACCCTGCGCGCCCGGCGTCAAGTTGGTGCCAAATTGGAATGTCGCGCGTCTGCTCATCGCTGGCCCAGCCATCACATTTTCGGACGCGGTTTCAGCCAGAAAATGTTCGGGGGCGATAATGGCGACTTTGCCGGCCTTAACATCGGCTTCATTAACGATGCCGCGTACGCCGCCGAAATGGTCCCCATGACTATGGCTATAAATGACTGCGGAAACAGGGCGTGTACCCAGCTTTTCATTCACAAGCTTCATCGCTGCTGCCGCCGTATCCCGGCTGGTCAACGGATCGATGATAATCCAACCCGTTTGCCCTTTGATGATGGTCATGTTGGACACATCAAACCCGCGCACTTGCCACATATTGTCGGTCACCGCATATAGGCCATGCTTGCGCAAAATCCCCATGTGCCGCCACAGGCTGGGGTTTACGGTGTCTGGCGACGCGCCATTGCCCATCCAGTCATATGCGCCCAGATTCCAGACAGGTTTGCCGTCTTTGTTCGTAATGATGGGGTCCGCCAAACTTCCGAGAAACCCGCGATCTGCAAATTCAAGGTCACGACCATCTTCGACCGGAAGCTGCGCCGCCATGCTGCGCTGTGCGGCAATCGTGGCGTCCGATGCTGGCTTGGCGTCTTGCGCGAAAGCACCTGTGGCCGACGCCGTGCTCAATAAAATGGCGCATAAGAATTTTTGCATGTTGGTCTCTCCCCCAAAATTTTTTTTAACGATGCATCATAAGGCGGCGCAGGTAAATCAGGTTTTTCGACCCGGGATTATCCAACCATCAGATTTATAAGAAACTATACGGATCGACATCCACCCCGACCCGAACGCTGCGGGGAAAATGCAGGCTGCCCAGCCATTCGCGAATGATCGTCTGCACCTCGACCGAACGTTGTGCATGAACCAACAGCCGCTGGCGGTGCCGGCCACGCAGCATAGCCAGCGGCGCTGGCGCAGGGCCGTAAACATACATGCCGTCAACCTGCGGCGCGGCGCCACCGACCGCGCGCGCGGCTTCAATAGCCTCGCGTTCGTCTTCTGATGAAATGATGATCGCGGCGAAACGCCCGAAGGGCGGCGCACCTGCGGATTTGCGTTGCTCGGTTTCCGCATCATAAAATGCATCGCGGTCCCCTGCGACCAACGCGGCGATGACGGGGTGGTTGGGATTACGCGTCTGTATGAAAACCTCTCCCGGCTTTTCCCCACGCCCTGCCCGACCGGCCGCCTGCGCGATTTGCTGGAATGTCCGTTCAGCCGCACGCAAGTCGCCGCCTTCAAGACCAAGATCGGCATCAATCACGCCCACCAAGGTCAGCTCAGGAAAGTGATATCCCTTGGTCACCAACTGCGTGCCGATGATGATATCGACAGCCTTGTTTTCAACCCGCGAGACGAACTCGGCGGCTTTTTCCGGCGACCATAATGTGTCCGACGTCGCAACGATGGTACGCGCATCGGGCAACAGGCGATTTACCTCATCACAAATGCGTTCAACGCCGGGGCCACACGCGACCAAGGTATCGCTTTCGCCGCATTCAGGGCATTCATCGGGCGGCGGCATGACATGGCCGCAATGGTGACACGCAAGCCGGCGAACCAGCCTGTGTTCGACCATCCAGCTTGTGCAATTGGGGCATTGGAAGCGGTGGCCACATGTCCTGCACAAGGTGAGCGGCGCAAATCCGCGCCGGTTGAGGAACAACAGGCTTTGTTCGCCGCGTTCGACGCGCTCTTCCAACGCCTTGAGCAATGTTGGCGCAATCCAGTGTTGACGCTCGGGCGCGTCCAAGGTGAGGTCAATCGCCTTGATCTCCGGCATTTTGGCCGCGCCGAAACGGGACGGGATTTCCAACCCCTTATAGCGGCCAATCGTAACCATATGGCGCGATTCCAACGCGGGCGTGGCCGACGCCAGCACCACGGGAAAGCCTTCAAAACGGCCACGCATCACGGCAACATCGCGGGCATGGTACCGCACGCCATCTTCTTGCTTAAAACTGCTCTCATGCGCTTCGTCGACAATGATCAGCCGCAAATTGGCAAATGGCAGGAACAAAGCCGACCGTGCACCGACAAGCACCTTTGCACTGCCGTCCGCAACCGCGCGCCACACACGGCGGCGCTGCGTTGACCGCAAATTGCTATGCCACACGGCAGGTTCCACCCCGAAACGCGCTTCAAAGCGAGCCAGAAACGGCGCCGTCAGGGCGATTTCGGGGAGCAGAACCAGAACTTGTTTGCCCAGACGAATGGCTTCGGCAACCGCTTCAAAATAGGTTTCGGTTTTGCCAGACCCCGTCACCCCGTCGAGGACGAAGGTGTCAAACCCACCCGAGCGCACGGCGGTGACCATTGCGTCTGCCGCGACCATTTGCGCGTCATTCAATTTAGGCGCATCGAAATCCGCGAGCGGTTCAGGCAGCGGAGAATCCACGCTGATCGTAACGGGTTCAAAGGCACCTGCCTTTATTAGCCCGCGGATGACAGCATCGCTAACCCCCGCTTCTGCGGCAAGTTCGCGTACAAGGCCTTGCGCCCCCTCCAACGCGTCCAGCGCGGCGGCGCGTTGCGGGGTGAGCCGTGCGGGTTCAAAGCCGGTGCGGCGATATTCAATGATCGTACCAGACACCGTAAACGCCGCAGACGACGCCAGAACCATACGCAACACCGCGGCATGGCTGGTCAGATAATAATCGGCGACCCAGTTGACGAGGCGGCGCAACCCTTGCCCAAGTGGCGGACAGTCGACCCGTTCCAACACGGGCCGAAGTTTGCTGGCATCGACAGCTTCATCGCCAAAAACATCATCATCCCAAATAACACCCGGCAGTTTACGCGGACCCAGCGGGACCATCACCACGCACCCGGGCCCCGCCTCCATGCCCGCAGGCAACCGATAGTCGAGCGGACCAATCGCTTGCGTCAACAGGACGACACGGACACGGTTGGTGGGCGGATTCATCCCGTCGATATAGGCAGACAATCGGGGGACGTCACCCACCTATCCCTGCCAATGCAAAAGCATTGTTCTTTAGCGTGATATATTACGGCAAATCGGCACGGAATATTGCCTGTCATTTCTACGCTAACTTTGCCAATAGGCAGTATACCGAATCTACTATCAGGAATAACGTGCCATGAAATTTTTTGCCGACACCGCTGACATTGCCGATATCAAAGATCTGGCAGCGACTGGCTTGCTTGATGGCGTCACCACCAACCCAACATTGATTGCCAGATCGGGCCGGGATTTCATTGAAGTCACCCGCGAAATTTGTGCGCTGACCGATGGACCGGTATCCGCCGAAGTTGTTGCGCTGGATCATGCAACGATGATGAAAGAGGCGGAAATCCTCCGCAAGATCGCAAGCAATGTCTGCATCAAGGTGCCATTGACAATTGATGGTCTGAAAACCTGCAAAGCGCTGACGTCAGAAGGGACCATGGTCAATGTGACCTTGTGCTTCTCTGCAAATCAGGCGCTGCTTGCTGCAAAAGCCGGTGCAACTTTTGTATCGCCCTTCGTTGGTCGTCATGATGACAATGGCTTTGACGGCATGCAGCTGATCAGTGACATTCGCCTGATTTACGACAATTACGCATTCGACACTGAAATCCTCGTCGCCAGCGTGCGCCATGGTGTGCATGTGCTTGAAGCGGCAAAAATCGGCGCTGACGTCATGACTGCACCACCTGCTGTCATCAAGGGCCTGTTCAAACATATCCTGACAGACAAGGGCATTGAAGGCTTTTTGGCGGACTGGGCGAAGACTGGACAAGCCATCGGCTAAAGCTATCGGCGCGGCTGTGCTTGAAGCACTGCCCGCGTCTGATATCACATCGCATCATGGTGAAATGCCTATGGGTTATTCGCCGTATAGTTTTTAAAGGCGGGCGGGCCTATTTTTGGGAATGAAAATGGCGGCACTTAAGGCCGCTGGAGACCCAAGATGAACCAGCCCGAAAAGGTGTTTCCCATCGCACATATCCATTATGAAGACGAAATTGGTGAGAACGGCAAAATCGTCGTTCCTGACGACGTTCAAGACGCCATTCGCACATTAATCCGTTGGTCAGGTGATGACCCAGCCCGTGAAGGTTTGCTGGACACACCCGCACGCGTCGGACGCGCATGGCGCGAATATTGTGGCGGCTATGCGGAAGACCCGGCTGCGCATCTTTCGCGCACCTTTCAGGAAGTCGGCGGATATCACGAGCTGGTTCTGCTAAAGGATATCCCGTTCCAGTCGCATTGCGAGCACCATATGGCGCCGATTATCGGCAAGGCATCGATTGCCTATATGCCAACGGATCGCGTTGTCGGCATTTCAAAGCTGGCGCGCGTGCTGCATGGCTTTGCTCAACGCCTTCAGGTGCAGGAACGCCTGACCGCCGAAGTCGCAAACTGCATTTGGGAACATCTGAAGCCAGAGGGCGTCGCCGTTGTCATTGAGGCGCAACATGGTTGCATGACGGGCCGCGGTGTGAAGGTGCATGGCGTTGGCATGGTCACGTCAAAACTTATCGGCTGTTTCCTTGACGACCAATCGAGCCGCAAGGAAGTCATGAGCCTGATGGGCTACTGATTACGGCATTGCTGCCCGGTTCGAACGCACTTAAGGGTGGGGGCAACCCCATCCGATAAGAATCGCCGGACTGCACTGACATGGCCTTTACCCTTCCCCATTTTGATCTCGACGCCTTTGTCCGCGCGACGCTTGCCGAAGATCTGGGGCCAACCGGCACCGACGTTACATCGCAAAGCGTCATACCTGCAGATGTCCGGTTTGAAGGCACGATGGATAGCCGTGACGCCATCGTCGTGGCCGGTCTGCCGATTGCCGTTGCGTTCTTCAGTTCGCTCGATCCCGCGATGGAAATCGACCTGTTGGTCGAAGAAGGACAGCAGGTTGCTGCTGGAACTGACCTTATGCGTCTTCGGGGTAATGCCCGCGCGATGCTGACGGCGGAGCGGTCCGCGCTGAATACGGTCCAACATCTTTCGGGCATCGCCACGCTAACACGGCAATATGTTAACGCGATTTCGGGTACGGGCTGCACCCTGTTGGATACGCGCAAAACCATTCCCGGGCTTCGCGTGCTTGAAAAATACGCGACGCGCATGGGCGGGGCAACGAACCACCGCATGGGTTTGTGGGACGCCGCAATGATCAAGGACAATCATGTGGCGGTCGCAGGCGGCGTTGCAGAGGCGGTACGCCGCGCACGCGAAGCTGGCGTTGAACGCATCATATTAGAGGTCGATAGCATCGCCCAGATCGAACCTGGGCTTGCGGCGGGCGCCAGCCATTTGCTGCTCGACAATATGGACGCAGATACGCTGCGCACCGCAGTTGCGTTAATTGCGTGCCGTGTACCCACAGAGGCGTCGGGCGGTGTCACGCTTGATAGCATTCGCGCCAAAGCGGAAACCGGCGTTACCTACATCTCGGTTGGGCGCTTGACGCAAAGCGCGCCCGCTGCGGATATCGGACTGGATTTTGCGCAGGCTTAGCAGCCTCGTCCTTTTAGGCGCGGCCGCGTGCCTTTCGCCAGCACCCGCGCTGGCGCAAGCATGGCAGTGTCAGCCCACGACCTATCTGCCCCGTCCAGCACTTGAGTTGCCGTCACCCAATCAGGTCCGGCGCACGGCGATTGCAGGCTATATTCTGGCATTAAGCTGGAGCCCCGAATTTTGCCGCGGGCGGGAACGCGACCCGGCGATGCGGTTCCAATGTTCAGGGACAATTGGCGACTTTGGCTTCATTCTTCACGGCCTATGGCCCGAAGCAAAAGGGCCAAATTATCCGCAATATTGCCGGCCGGTGGGCGTGCTGCCGCGGCAGACCATTGCCAACAACATCTGCCTAAGTCCGTCGCCCCAATTGCTGCAGCACCAATGGGCGAAGCATGGCAGCTGCATTGCCAAAACGCCGGAGGCTTATTTCGGTGCAGCACGGCTGTTGTTCAACGCGCTTGAGTTTCCCGACATGGCGCGGCTTTCGCGCGAGCCGGAACGCGGAACGCCATTGACCGCAGCGACGATTGCCGAAAGATTTGCCGAGTTAAACGACGGCATGTCGGCGGACTCGGTGACGGTAAAGGTCAGCGCGAAAGGCTGGCTTCAAGAAATACGCATTTGCCTAGACCGCACATTCAAACCGCGAAGATGCCTCAGTTTTAGCCGGGCGGCATCACGCACGGCGCACGTCAAAATCTGGCGCGGGCGTTAACGTTCGATAATCCGCGTGGACGGATGATGTTTGTCCAGATGCTTACGGATAATCTTCAGGTTTCTTGTATTTGAACGCCACACCAAGTCAAAGGCATCGCCCAAAAATGGCACCGCGCCAATCGCGGTATCAATGCCGATGTTCGCACTCATGCGCAGCAGCTGCCATTTTGACATGCCCAGATTGCGACCTTCCCAGACGATATAGGCGCCCATGGCTGCGGTCACGAGATCGCCAAGCACGGGCACCAAGCCAATGACGGTGTCCAAGCCCACTGGAATTTTTGTGCCGGGAATGTGAAATGCCCGTTCAAGCACCTTTTCGAGTGCTTCGACGCGCATGCGAACGGCCCGTGGGTCGTTGCCCATTCCGGGCAGGTCCTTGGCAATTTGTGCGAACTGTTCCTGCGAAATCGGCACTGGCATAACTCCTTTGGACTTATGTTGGGTCCCGCCCGAGATATTGCAACAGGTGCCAGCCCCGTCCGTTGGCAAAGTGCCCCAAAAGCCCGGGTCGCACGACCGACCAGCGCAGCGGATTGGCAATCGGAATAAAGCCGACCGTGGATTGCATTTCGGCTTCCGCCTGCCCCAATAATTGCACACGCACCGTCATGTCCTTTGTCATGCGCGCCTCTGCGACGATTGCGTCCGCCCGCGCGCTGCATATTGCGGCAAATTTGCAGGACAATTGGTCCAGATACCATGCAGGGCTGGACTGTTGCGCCGTCAGGTCAATCAAACGCAGGTCATGCGGCCGGTCGGCGGTCACCCGCTCAATATCGACACCCACGGCCGCTAAATCAGCGCGCAGACGCGCAAAAAATATGCGGCTGCCGTACCCACGTGGCAGGGCAACTCGCAAAGGCCGGATGGCCCCGTTCGCGCGCTTCCAGTTTGCAATGCTTGCAGCGGCCATGGATCGTCGTTGGTCCATGGATGGCACCGCCCAATCGGGCCGAGCAATGTCCGCGCGGTTCGGTAAGCTTTCGGGCACCAGCGTGACCGTTTCGCGCCATGCGAATATGTCGAAAGCTGTCAGCAACTTTGGCCGGTCAATGGCCATCGCGATTGCCGTCCGGTTGTCCTTGTCCGCTAAAAAAGGACCCGCTTGCACCACCATCAATCCAAACAAACCCGGGACCGCATCAAACTGGATCTCATTGGCATTGATCCTTGCCGCTTCGAGCAATGGGAAGGTTTCAAAACGGCCGCCCTCAATCAAATCGCGTAACGGTTGCGGTGCCAAGAACCGCCGTCCCCTCTGCATCCATTTCATTGCGCCGCAACTGCATGGCCTGACCCAATTTCTTGGCCTGCATCGGGCCGGACCCGGCACCGCGACGTAATAATCCGAATTCAGGCAAAGCAAGCAGCTCAAGCAAATAAGGCATCGGGGCCTTCAGCCGGATTTCAACGACCTTGCCTGTCATTGCGACGACGCGGTCGATGACGGCAAGCTCCTCGCCCCAACGGCCCTTTTTAAGTTCGCTTACACGCCGGGTCAAAAGCTGCGCGACCTCTTGCGAGTTTAGTTCGCGCCCATCGTTCCACCGCGCCTTATTCAGGCGGAAGATATAACTCATACCGTCGTCATTAACGATCCAGCGGCTCGCCAACCCCGGCGCAACGCGGCCTTTTTCGTCAAAGGTGACCAACCCCTGTGCCGTTGCACTGCGCAGATAGGCAGAGGCGAGCGGTAATGGTGAGGCGGACACGTTAAAGGGCTTGGGACGATCCTCAATCACATCGACGCGGACCCGTTCATTGTCGACGCCCTGCGAACAACCGGCAAGTGTAGCCGACAGCAACAAAAGCAAAAACGGCAGCAAACGGGTCATGCGGCCACCATAATCAGAATGTCGCGGTGCACAATCCACGATTCAACGGTCAGTGCAGGTGAACAGCAATATCTCGTTCGGGGCGGGCGGCAATTGTGCAGCAATCGCCTTATTCATATTGTCGATATTGGTCAGCTGACTGGCGTCCGTCGTACATGTCTTCACATCATAACGCTGGCGCGCTTCGCGGGCGGACCGCATAGCATCTGTACCCGGCAGAAAACGCTCAATACGATAGATATTGGTGTCGGGGGCATAACTCGTCACCGAAATCTGTGCATCATTGTTCGGCACAAAGCTTCGGACCCATCGGCCGGCGCTTTCGACATATTGCGTGCGGCCGTTCACGCATCCGTCCGGCCGCCATGTGAAATCAACATCGGCGCTATCGGACATGGTGATACGGCTGCGTTCGGGCTGCAGCACGCATATCTTGGCCAGTTCGGTTACGGCTGCTTTGACCGCTTGGTCCTGCGGCGCATCCGCGGTTAGAGCCGCACGCACCCTGCCATCAACTTCGTCGAAAGAGGGCCGATATCACGGCATGCTCGGCGTCACTGCGCACTTTGCCTTCACGGCTGCGTTGCAATTCGGCGGCGACGCGTGCTTCTTTCTCAACCTTGGCGCGGGTGGCCGCCTCCAGTTCCGCCTCAGCGCGCGTCAATTCCGCGACCGAGCGGCAATCGCCACGAACCGTCCGGAACGCGACGCCTTGATTGTCGAGAAATGCCGCAAGCTCGCGTGTCGATATGGCGAAGTAGAACTCGGCACCGCCATCGTTCGCTACTGATCCAAAGCTGTTGATGCCAACAACGCGGCCACATGCATCGACAATCGGCCCGCCGCTATTGCCCGGTGCAATGGGCGCGGTGTGTAAAAGCGATTCAACGGACTTCGATGTCCGGCCTGAAGAAATGGTCCCCCGCGTTTTAACGGGCGGTTGCGGGCGCAGCACGTCCGCCTCGCTTTGTTCAAGCGCCACATCCACGCTAGCCGGATAACCAATCGCAAAGACATCCGCGCCATCGGATACCGTGCCCGCAAATATGCTTGCGGGGACCAAGGCGCCCGAAGAAAGCTGCAGGAGCGCAAGGTCCTTGCGCGCGACCACGGCGGACACCGTGGCGCGATAGCTTTGTGTCCCGTCAGACGGCACAACGACAATTTCGACACTGTCGTCAAAGCGCGCCTGTTCCACGACATGGGCGTTGGTAATGACCTTGTTGCGGTCAACAACCACGCCAGAGCCAATGCTGACGATAGTCTGCTGGCCTTCTGCGGAGCTAAAAACGACGATGCGCACGACACTGCGGGCGGCAGCGCTAATATCACTCGCATCTGCATAGACCGGGGTCGCAACGACCGCGCCGAGAACACATGCCAGCGCGAGCGCGAGTTTTTTAATGCTTGAATACAAGGACCGAAAGACCATCATCGCGAGCCTTGCGCTGGTCGCGTTTCGGGCGGCGCAGGCTGGATATTCACACCGCCGCGGTCTAGCTTGACCTCCACCGGCATGCCGCCGACCTCGGCATTCACCGTTACACCTTGGCCTTGGTCAATCCGGACTTCCGCGTTGCCAACATCGACTGGAAGTTCGCTGAGTTCTGGCAAGTCCAACGGTTCAATCGGGCCTTCGGGGTCAGGCTGCTGGCGCAGCTTCGACCTTGCCGCAGGCGCCGCATTGCGGATCGACTGCGCCATGAAATCGCGCCAGATGCGCGCCGGCAAACCGCCGCCGTTAACGCCGCGCAGCGGGGTGTTGTCATCATTGCCGATCCAGACCCCGACTACGAGGTTACCCGCAAATCCGACAAATAATGCATCGCGATTGTCTTGGCTCGTTCCCGTTTTGCCATAAGCGGGGATGGAGAGCCGCGCCGCGCGTCCGGTTCCCTTATTGACCGTCGCACCCAGCAAATCGAGCAACATCCCGTGCGTACGGCTGCTGAATGAACGCGGTCCGGAGAACAGCCATTCGATCCAGCCTTGCTCTTCGCGCTTGATGGCGTGCGGCTCAACGGGCCATTGGTTCCCCGCCACGCCGGCATAGGCAGCCGTCAGCTCAATCAGGGTCAGGCCCGAACTGCCCAGCGCCATGCTCTGGTCCATCGTCAACGGACTGCGCACGCCCAGATCCGTGGCCGCGCGCGCCACCGCTTCGCCACCAACTTTTTGATACAGGCGGACCGCAGCCACGTTGCTTGACTGGGCAAATGCCTGCTCCAGCGTAATGTCACCGCGGTAATTTTGTCCCGAATTTTTGGGGCGATACGCACCTTCATTGATCGGCGTATCGGCAATTAGCGACTCCGGCGTCATCCCCGACCGGAGCGCGGCCAGATAGACAAACAGTTTGAAGGTCGACCCAGGTTGCCGTTTTGCCTGCGTCGCGCGGTTGAACGCGGAATCCTTATAGCTTCGGCCACCGACCATGGCGACAACTTCGCCATTGGGGCGCATCGCGACGAGCGCGATTTGGGCATTGCCAACGGCGGATCGCGCCACGACTTTGCGGGCGATGTTCTGCAATCGCGCATCCAACGTCGTGGTAATCCTGACATCGGCATAACCGCTGTCGGTCAGCAACCGTGCTTGGGGAATGGCCCAGTCGGCAAAATAGGTGCCCGTGGGCAGCGTTTCCCGCACGCGAACGTCAAGCCGCGCGACGGGTGTTGCGTCGGCCTTGGCTCGCGTAATAACATTATTGGCGACCATTGCATTCAGCACCAATTGGGCCCGCTTGGCCGCCCGTTCGGGGTTCTTTGTCGGGGCAAGCCGCGACGGTGCCTGTACAAGGCCGGCAAGCATCACCGACTGGCTGAGTGTCAGCCGCTCGGGTTGCCTGTAGAAATAATGTAAAGACGCTGCGCGCAGGCCGTAGACATTGTCGCCAAAATAGACGTTCGACAAATAACGCTCAAGAATTTCGTCCTTCGTCAAACGCCCTTCCAACCAGAAGGCAATGAGCATCTCGCGCGCCTTGCGCGTCAGGCTGCGCTCCGGCGTCAGAAACGTGAATTTAGCGAGCTGCTGCGTAATCGTGCTTCCGCCCTGCGTCATTCCGCTGCCAAAAGCATTGGACCAAAACGCCCGCGCAAGGCCGCGGGGGTCGATACCGAAATGCGAATAAAACCGGCGATCTTCGATGGACAGAAACGCCTGCACGACGTGCGGCGGCAGCGTGCCGACATCAACCGGCTTATCGACGATAGCCCCGTTCCGCGCGATGGGCGTGCCATCCGACGCCAGCAGCGTAATGCGCGGCGGTGCGATGGGCTGAAGCGATTTGGACAATGGCGCCGTAATCGCAAGCCACAATATCAACAATATGAACAGGCCAAGCAGGGCCGCACTGGTTCGGCTAAACCACCACCAACGCGTCTTGCCCAAGATAAGGCGCCGTGTCGACGCTGGCTTTGCATCGGGATTCCAAGGCTGCGGATCATCGGGAAAGCGCTGCGCATAGCTTTCATCGAAGGCCGCAAGCCGGCCGTCAATATCCGAAGGAATGTGAGAAGAGGAGCGCCGGAAAAGCATCGCGTGGCTGTATTATATCGATATAACGGTGAATGCGAGGGTATATTTACGCTTTTCGCTGAACGTCAGATGAAGGCGCTTTTTTAGCGTCCAGCGAACAGTGCATAAATTCTCTGCCGACTGGGCTAAGCCCTGCCAAGGTCGCCTTTACCAACTGTCCCGCTCGCCATTTCAAGCATCCTGTCGAGGCTCTTCTTGGCAGCCAAACGGACGGTTTCGTCGAGATGTATCTGCGGCTGAAGGTCGCGCAGCGCGAGATACAGCTTCTCCATCGTATTAAGCGCCATATAAGGGCAGATATTGCACGCGCAGTTGCCGTCAGCCCCCGGCGCACCGATGAAGGTCTTGGTGGGCTCGGCCTTTTCCATCTGGTGGATGATGTGCGGCTCGGTCGCGACGATGAGCGTGTCGCCCTTCATCGTCTGCGCATATTGCAAGATACCGCTGGTGCTGCCGACATAATCGGCATGATCGATGATATGCGGCGGGCATTCGGGATGCGCAGCCACTGGAACGCCGGGATGCTGCGCTTTCAATTTCAGCAGCTCGGTTTCCGAAAACGCCTCATGCACAATGCACACGCCCGGCCACAAGAGCATGTCACGGTTGAACTTACGGCTCAGATAGCCGCCCAAATGACGGTCCGGTCCAAAGATGATTTTCTGCTCGGGGGGAATCTGGCTCAAGATTGTCTCCGCGCTTGAGGATGTGACGATGATATCAGACAGCGCTTTCACTTCTGCCGAACAATTGATGTAAGTCAGCGCGATATGGTCGGGATGTGCTTCTCGGAATGCCTTGAATTTGCCGGGGGGGCAAGCATCTTCCAATGAACAGCCCGCCGCCATATCGGGCAAAATAACCGTCTTTTGCGGGCTCAATATTTTCGCGGTCTCGGCCATGAACTTCACGCCGCAAAAAGCGATGACATCCGCATCGGTTTCCGCCGCACGCTTGCTGAGTTCAAGCGAGTCCCCGACGAAATCGGCAAGGTCCTGAATTTCCGGCTTTTGATAATAATGCGCGAGAATGACGGCATTGCGTTCTTTTTTCAGCCGCTGAATTTCAGCGAGCAGGTCAAGTCCTTGCAGATTTTCGCGGGCTACAGGGGCGTTCATTCTGTCGTACCTTTGCGTTGCAGCATTGTCATCTGCGTCTCGAGTGAAGCCCTATGTGGTCCATAAGGCCCATCGAAACAAGTTCTGGCGGGCGCTTTTACGGTGTTTTTTGCGCGATTAAATGCCAGCCTTCACCTTGGGCAGCGACCCGGCCCTGATTTTGCAAATCGATGAGATGCGCCAATACCGACCGGCCGGCAGCGCCCGTCAAACGCGGATCGAGGCCTTTGTACATCGCTGCGACCATGTCGGGAATGTGCCCCTCGCCTGCCTCAAGCAAATTCAGAATCTGGCGTTCGCGCTGACGCCGATGACCAATCATGCCGCGGACAAGCTGCCTTGGGTTTTCGACCGCTGGCCCATGTGCGGGGTAATAAATACGGTCCGTGCGCTCATATAATTTTTGCAGCGACGCCAGATAGTCGCTCATATCGCCATCGGGCGGGCTGACGACGCTGGTGGACCATGTCATGACATGGTCGCCGGTAAACAGCGCCCCGCTCTCAACCAGTCCGTAACATATATGGTTGCTCGTGTGGCCGGGGGTCGTGACGGCTTCCAAAGTCCACCCGTCGCCGGAAAGACGCTCCCCATCGGCAAGGATGCGGTCGGGGGCGTAGTCCGGGTCAAAAGCACTATCGGAACGCGGGCCATCATCGCGCAAGACAAGCGGCGCGCAGCCGATGATTGGCGCGCCTGTCGCCGCCTTTAACGGTGCCGCGGCTGGCGAATGATCGCGATGGGTGTGCGTGCACATGATTGCGGCGACACGCTTACCGGCAACCGCGCGCAAGATCGCCTCGACATGCCCCTCACCATTGATATCAGCCGGATCGCCGACGCTCATCCCGCTACCGACTGGGCCCGGGTCGATTACCGCGACATCGGATCCAGCGCCAACCAACCAGGTTTGCGTGCCTGTATAGGTGTAAGGTGAGGCATTGGGCGCAAGCACGCGGCGCACCAGTGGTTCGTGCTGCTCAGTTTCGCCAGCTTCTATGCTATCGGGCCAGTTGCTCATGAAATGGCTATGGCGCAATGTCGCGCAAAGAAAAAGGGGCGGTTCGCAAAAACCGCCCCAAATGTTCTGTCACAAGCCGAGCGTGGCAGCCCAGCGAATGGAGTGCCGTTTATTCCGCTGCGTCGCTTTGCGCTTCCAGCTTACGAATTTGCAGATCGATTTGTTTGACAACATCTTGGCGAACGCCCTTGGGCATTTCTTTATCCTTCTCAATTTCGTCACGCGCCTCGCGCAAGCCTTTGATCGCTTCGGCCCGTCCTAATTTGGCTTGCCCTTTGCCGCACATAACCAGCCGGACGTGCGATTTTTGCTTGCCGTCGAACCCACTGACATCGGTGGTCACCGGCTGGCCTTCACGACAGTCCTTGGTCATTTCACGAATATCGATTTCGGGGATGTAAGAGGCGATATCCATGTCGCCCATGACGCGAATGGTCTCCACGCGGCGGATTTTGGCGGGCGCGGACGTATTACCTTCAGCACCCTTTGCGCTGTCGGCCTGCGCCACAGCATCTTCAGCCTCCTCCCGCGATTTTTCGGCCCCATCGATCAATTTTTCGACTTCGTCCGGCGACAATTTCTTATCGGTGCGGAAGATGAAGGTTTTTCCGTCGCGTTCGACCTTGGTCACTTCGCCGCCCGACGCGTCCTGACCGACTATGTCCATCGTCTCACCGTCGCGTTTCAGCTTAATTATCCGGACCTCACGCTTGACCACTTCAGGCTTGCTTTCTTCAGCCGCCACTTTGTCCTGCGCAATGACCGCGGGGACTATTGTGGCGGTCAGCGGCAATATGATCGCAGCAACTGTTATTATGCCAATCTTGCCAAGCGAACGGCGGGTATTGCTGGTGTCCTTCATCGTTAGTCTCCTCAATCGCTCAATTATTGTTTTCGGTGAATTCAGTGCCGTCGCAAAGGTCGGCACGCCATCAAATGCTGTCTTCGCCAACGCCTGACCGTACATCGCGCGTTCTTCCGGGCCCTTGCCGGCAAGCACGCGCGCATCGCACGCCGCTTCCTGATCAAAGCGGAATGCGTTCCAGCTGATCCACGCGACGGGGTTGAACCATTGCAGGCACAGGATGATGAAAGCGGCCAGGTTGGCGAAAAGATCGCCCGATTTGTGATGCGCCATTTCATGCGCAATCGCGAGGTCGCGTTCGGCAGGCGAATAGGCTTTGGTAAAATCCTGCGGCACCGCGATCACGCGGTTAAAAAGGCCAAAGGCCAATGGTCCGGCGACCTGATCGGATGCGACGATTTTGACGCCATCGACAACTGCGATTTCTGTGGCTTCGGCCAAAAGGTCATCGCGCATCGCGGCGTAGCGGATCATCTGGATGATGAACAACAGCACCGCGCCACCAAGCCAGATCATCAGACCGAGTGCGACAAAATCAATCGTGGGGACGGCATCAACCGGGTTCGCCGCAGTGGCCATAGCATCCGGCGACGATAGCCCCGCGAGTACAGCATCCCTTACTGCGTCTTGGATGGCAATGCCGCCGTTAGCTGTTGAAATGGATGGCCCTTCGATCGTGGGCATGCACACACGGGCAGCGGGTATAAGCCAAAGCGCATATGCGATGGTCGGACCAAAATATTTGGCAACAGGCCGCCGCACAATCAAAATAGCGGCCATCAGCAATGTCGTGGTCCATAAGGTATCAAACAGCCAAGCGCCCATGAAGTCTATGTTCATGATTTCATCTCCCTCAACAGTCTTTGGATTTCGGAAATGTCAGCGTCGCTGAGCTGTTCCTGCTCGGCAAGATGCGCAACCAGCGGCATGAACCGCCCCCCAAAAAGCCGGTCGACCAGCCGCTTGGATTCATGCGAAACATAATCCTCGCGATCGATAAGGGGCGAGTACAGGAACCGGCGTCCGTCGGCGCGATGTTCAACAGCGGCCTTGGTCAGCAGGCGCGACAGCAAGGTTTTCACGGTTGGTAACGACCAATCACGATCATCGGGCAATCGCGCAGCAACGTCTGTCGCCGTCAACGGCGCGCGTTCCCATAGGATTTCCATGATTGTTAATTCAGCGTCGCTGATACGTTCTGATGACATTTTGAAATCTCCGACTACAGACGTAGTCGATGCGACTACATCTGTAAACGTCATTGGTCTGCCGTTGTCGGTTTTTTGTCGAATTCCTTTTACATCTGGGCATCGGGCAAAGGACGGGGTGCTATGCTTATGGTCTCGCACCGCTCATCCTCGCTTTCTCCCCTGAAATTTGAAAACAAAAAAGGCTGGAACCCATCGCGGATTCCAGCCTTGTTTTAAGTTTTCGTCGCGTGTTGGATTACATGCGGAAGCGCAAGCTTGCACCCATGTAACGATCTGCATCACGTGGAATATGCAGACGCTGGCCAGCGCTGGTATTCAGCAGCACATAGCTTTCGTCTGTGATGTTGCGGACGATGAAAGTCAGGCGCCAGTTGTCTTCGGCGTCCGAATATCCAACACTTGCATTCCACAGACCATAGCTGTCGATTGGTCCGCTCTGGCCCAGATCCGAGAACTGGCTGCCAACATGATTGTAGCTCGTCCGCAAATAAACCTTCGCATCTTTACCGAACATATTGAACGGCGATTCGTACGATGCGCCGATGTTCCAGCTCCATGTTGGAGCCAAAGGCAGCTTCGTGCCGTTGCGGGCGTCCGGTGCGTTGGTCAGCGGGTTCGGGTTGAACCGGCGTACCTTGGCATCTGCATAAGCAACGCTGCCGAACAGGTCGAGACCTTCAACAGGGTTGGCAAGTGCATCCAGTTCAAAACCCGTGCTGCGCACTTGGCCAGCATTGGTCAAGTTGGTAACAACTGCACCATTCAAAAGCACGAAGTTGTTCGCTTGGAACCCGTCATAGGTCACTTGGAATGCCGACGCATTCAATTGAATGCGGTTGTCGGCAAACTGGCTCTTAATGCCAGCTTCAAACGAATCTGATGTTTCTTCATCGATCGGCACTGCGTTGACGGGTGCCGTGTGATTGAAGAATACGTTGAACGCTGGGCCCTTATAGCCACGCGTGTAGCTGCCGTAGACCATGACATCGTCCGTTGGCTTCACAGCAAGCACTGCCTTGCCGGAGAAATTGCTGTTGCTAGACGATCCGGTTGACAGCGCCGTTCCGTTACCGCCGGATGCAACTGTGCCACCAGCAGGCGAACCCGAGATACCGGCACCCGTTGCCGCCGCGCCATTGGTGCGGTTTACGCCTGGTGCACGGTTGTGCGTGTAATCGATAGCGTCATGCGTCCAGCGCATGCCAACGGTTAGACCGATGCGATCAGTGAAATCATATGTTGCCTGACCGAACACAGCATAGTTTTCGATATCAACTAAGCTGTTTGATGTGGCCGTCGGAAACAATGTATTGACGGTATCTGTAAGGTTACAGGGACGAGCACCCGTAAGCGCGTCAACAGCCGAAGTGGATGTTGTGCACGTGGTAACGTTACGCGTGAAGTCCTGCGTATTTTCGGATTTCCAGTAAAACGTCCCGACCTGATATTTGAACGCTTTGCTTTGGTCTGACGCCAAACGCACCTCAAGCGAGCTTTGGTTGGTTTCGACAAAGCCACGGTCATGCAATTGTGGCGTACCAACAACCGCGCGGGGCAAGAAATCGCCTTCGCGGATTTCTGTATTGTTCCAGTTACGATATCCGTAAATCGCGCTCAACGTGTAGTCAGAAAATACATCGAAATCTGCGTTTATCGTGACGCCGACTTGACGATCCAACGACTCCGTTACGAGATTATGGTTCACGAAGCGCTGATTTTCACCTTGGGCCACGCCCAATGGAAGGTTCAGCTCTGCGTCCAGCGCCGCACCGCGCGAAACGCCGGTGACTTCGCCACAGCAATCATCATCGGCTTCATAATAATCTGCGATGAGCTTGATCCGTGCGGGACCATTGTTAAAATCAAGCAATCCGCGGAAACCGACATGCTCATAACCATTCACTTTGTTATTCGTACCGCCAAATATGTTGGTGATATTGCCTTCATACGTGCCGTAAAATGCGTTTGCGCGGAAAGTCAGGCTTTCTGCGACTGGGCCGGAAACGGTTGCACGGCCACGATATTCGCCGCCTTCAAAACCCTCTACGGTAACTTCGCCCTCAAGCGTGTCTGTACCACCCTTGGAAACGACGTTGATAAGACCAGCCGACGCGTTCTTGCCAAACAAGGTGCCTTGCGGCCCGCGCAGCACTTCGAGGCGCTCGATTTCCACCAGATCGGCAAATGCCTGACCCGAACGGCTCAACACAACGCCGTCGACAACGGTAGAAACACTTGGTTCTGCAGCGATTGAGAATGAAATCGTTCCAACGCCACGCAACACAACAGCCGAGTTGGCGTTGGTCGTGCCCTTGCGGAATGTGACCGATGGAACGAGCTGGCTCAGATTCTCAAGGCTGGTTGTGCCTGCCGCCGCCAAGGCGTCACCAGAAACGGCAGTGATGGCGATTGGCACATCCTGCAAATTTTCTTCGACCTTCTGGGCCGTAACAACAATTTCCTCAACCTGCGCAAACGCTGGTGCGGACACTCCTAGCGCGATTGCGCTGGTGCCGAGCAATGCTGCGCGAACAAGGTTCGTCTTTTTATACGTTGAAAAATGCATCCTGTGCCTCCCTTAATTGCCGCCCGCTTGTTGCAGTTTCAGAGAAGTTGGACCCCTAAAACCATGCAGATCGACGTGATAGTTGTTGATAACGGGGTTGATGTAACCAACACCGCTTGATATGTCTAGCGGTGTCATATAGCGACAATATTTAGGCAAAGACTGTGGCAATCATGCCATAGTGCTTGCCGTGACGGCGAAAAGGACCCGCGTTGCCATTTTCAATTATCATGCACCCCGAAGGCTTTGACCTGCTGCATGGTGATGTCAGCATGTTGTCGCACCGGAATGACGCGCCTGCGATCAGCATCGGCAGCGGGCGGCCTGACTTGGACATGGTGCGCGGCAATTTCCGCGTCGACGATGTCGTTGAAACACGATTGCCGCTCGATTGTTTCGTCCAAGTCGATGGCTGTATCCGGCTTTGGAACGCAAAGCGGCCTGACGTCGTCGCAACGCTGGTGCTTGAGGAACGGGCGCTACAATCCATCCTCACATTTCGCTGCACAGATCCGGCTTTTAACCGGCTTTGGATAGATATGCAGTGCGCAACATCCGAAGCCTTTTGGGGTGGCGGCGAACAGATGTCCTATCTGCGCCTCAACGGCCGGCGCTTTCCGTTCTGGACATCTGAACCCGGCGTTGGCCGTGACAAATCGACCGCACTTACGCAGACGATGGATGCAGATGGCTTGGCCGGCGGTGATTATTGGACCACCAATTATCCACAGCCGACATGGGTAAGCAGTGCGCGTTACGCGGTGCACCTCGAAACGGCGGCCTATTCGGTGCTTGATCTGACGGACGCGGGCCGGGTTGGGGTCGAATGTTGGTCGGCAAATGTCGATCTGGAGCTTTTTGACGCGCCATCGCTTCCTGCGCTTGTTACCAAAATGTCGGATCGCTTTGGTCGCCAGCCTGCCCTGCCAGATTGGGCCATTTCCGGTGCCATCGTTGGGCTGAAGGATGGTGTCGACACCTTTGACAGGTTCGAAAAAATCGCAGCCTCTGGCGCGGCGATTACGGGTCTGTGGTGCGAAGATTGGATCGGCATTCGTCAGACCAGCTTTGGCAAACGGTTGTTCTGGGACTGGAAATGGAATGCTGCCCGTTATCCGGATTTACCCGCACAAATTTCGGCGCTTGCCGAACGGGGCATTCGCTTTCTGGGCTATGTAAACCCCTATCTGGCGGTGGATGGGTCGCTGTATCAAGAGGCACGCGCTGTCAACTTCCTTGCGCTGCGGCAGGACAGCGACGAGCCTTATGCCGTCGATTTCGGCGAATTTGACGCAGGCGTTGTGGATTTCACCAACCCTGCCGCCGCGGCGTGGTTTGCCGACCGCATCATTGGTCAGAAAATGCTCGACTTCGGGCTTTCGGGATGGATGGCAGATTTTGGCGAATATCTGCCGACCGATGTGCGCCTGTTCGATGGTTCCGACCCGATGGAGGCGCATAATCGCTGGCCCGTGCTTTGGGCGAAAGTGAATGCAGACGCCATCGCATCGCGCGGCAAAACGCATGACGCGACATTTTTCATGCGCGCCGGTTTTTCGGGCGAGCAGGCGCATTGCCCGTTATTGTGGGCCGGAGACCAATGCGTCGACTTCACCCCGGACCGCAGAATTGATGCACCGTTGGATTGACTTGGCGGCCTTTGCACCCGTCATGCGCAGTCATGAGGGCAATCGCCCTGCAGACAATCTGCAACTCGATAGCAGCGCCGAAATACTCACCCATTTTGCGCGGATGAGCCAAGTACATGCCCGCCTTGCGCCATATGTCCGCGCCTTGTCCGACGAGGCTGTGGCGACGGGCCTGCCGCTTCAGCGTCCGTTGTTCCTGCACTATGACGACGCGGCCTATTACGACATTCAGGACCAATATCTCTATGGCGCGGACATGATCGTCGCACCTGTGGTCAACGCGGGTGCAAGCAGCCGCAACGTCACTTTGCCCGATGGGGATTGGGTCCATCTTTGGTCCGGCGATGTTTACGCCAAGGGCACATATGACATTACGGCTCCGCATGGGCAGCCACCCGTGTTCACCCGCAAGGACAGCGCGCACGCATCGCTGTTCGGCGCGATCACACAAGAATTCCGGTCATGAACACCCGATCCAATATCCGTGATGTCGCAAAGCTTGCCGGTGTGGCCGTCAAAACCGTCAGCCGCGTCCTCAACAACCACCCTTATGTCAGTGCAGAAACCAAAGCGAAGGTCGACGCCGCGATGGCGGAACTGCGCTTTTCGCCCAGCATTGCAGCGCGCATATTGGCGGGCACGAAGTCCGGCCAAATTGCACTGATTTATGACAATCACAGCCCGTATTATATGCACCAGATCATGCAGGGCTGCTGGGACCGATGCCATGAAGAAGGCATGCGCCTGATTGCGCAACCCGTCGATGTGTCCGACCCCGATGTGGGCGAACAGGTGCGCGGCATGGTCCGGCAGACGCATGTGGATGGCGCGATATTGTCGTCGCCCGTCACCGATTGCGGACCCGTGTTGAACGTCCTTGAAGCGATGAACATTCCCTTCGTGCGCATTTCGCCCGGCACCAACCATGCGCTTACAAGCTCGGTATTCATGGACGACATGCAGGCCGCGGACGACATGACGACGCACCTCATCAACATTGGTCACCGGCGGATCGCCTTTATCAAGGGCCATGCGAACCATATGGCCAGCGCCGAACGTCAGGCAGGATATGAACGCGCGCTTGGCCGCGTTGGCATATCGGTGGATCCCGACTTAATCGCCGAGGGCCATTTTGATTTTGAAAGCGGCGTTGCGGCGACCGAGCAATTTCTATCGCTTAAATATCCGCCCACGGCGGTCTTTGCATCGAACGATGACATGGCCTCGGGTGTCCTTGCCGTGGCCCATCGCCGCGGTATTCAGGTGCCTGAACAATTGTCTGTCGCCGGGTTCGACGACACCACGCTTGCCCGCGTTGTTTGGCCGCCCTTAACCACCGTCCGCCAGCCTGTACGCGATCTCGCGTCAACCGCTGCCGACCTATTATTTGGCGAAGGCGGAATTGAGCATCGCCGTCTTCCACACGAACTGATCAGCCGCGAGTCGGTTGCCCCACCTTATTCACCTTCACTGAAAAAGAGCAAAAACACATGACCCTTCCAACACCTCCGTCGACGCGCCTCTTGGGCAAGAGCGGCATTGAAATTTCATCGATTGCCTGGGGCATGTGGCGTTTTGCGGGTCTTGAAATGTCCGCAGCCCACGCGGCCATTGATGCAGCGTTCGAAGCCGGCATTACCCTTTTCGATACGGCGGACATCTATGGCTTTGGTGAACAAGGCTTTGGCAAGGCCGAGGAACTGCTCGGCCGCGTATTTGCAGAGGCGCCGGAATATCGTGACCGTATGGTGCTGGCCACCAAGGGCGGAATTACCCCGCCGACGCCATATGACAGCAGTGCTGAATATCTGACCAAGGCGATTGACGACAGCCTGTCGCGTTTGGGTACTGACTATGTCGACCTGTGGCAAATCCACCGTCCCGATATCCTCACCCACCCGCAAGAAATTGCACGCACCATCCAAGACGCGCACAAAGCCGGAAAAATTCGCGCTTTTGGTGTGTCAAACTTCACGACCGCGCAAATAACGACGCTGGCACAGTTCAGCAGCGTCCCGATTGTCTCGACGCAGCCGGAGCTTTCCCCATTGCGGATCGATACCATCGAAAATGGTGAGCTTGATCAAGCCATCGCCATGGATTTGGCGGTGTTGGCATGGTCGCCACTTGGCGGCGGTCGCATCGGCGACCCCGGCAACACGCGTGAACAAAATGTAGCGGCGGCCCTGTCGGGCGTTGCAGCAGCGCATGGCGTTTCACGCACCGCAGCGGCCTATAGCTGGATTATGGCGCACCCTGCCCGCCCCATCCCGATTGTTGGATCGCAAAACCCGGCACGCATCATGGAGGCTGCCGATGCCTTCAAAATCAAATGGACCCGCGCTGATTGGTACAGCGTATTGGTCGCCGCGCGAGGAGTTCCCCTGCCATGAGCAATCCAATCGAAGTCAGCTGGTTCTCCGCATTATGCGACGATGATTACGAATTTCTTGGGCAACCCGATCCCATGCTCGCGTCGAGTTGGGAGCATTGCCGCAATATCGTGCTCGCCGCGGAAAAGGGCGGGTTCGACAATATATTGCTCCCCTCGGGCTACACGCTTGGGTTGGATACCACTGCTTTTGCCAGCGCGATTGCGACGCTGACCACACGTATCAAGTTGCTGATGGCGGTGCGTATTGGCGAAAGCTGGCCACCGCAATTGGCGCGACAGATTGCCACGCTGGACCAGATTTCGGGTGGGCGGTTGAACGTCAACATCATCTCGTCTGACTTGCCGGGCGACAAGATGGACAGCGAACCGCGCTATCGCCGGACGGTTGAGGCGATGCAGATCCTCAAGACATTGTTGAACGGCGAACATCTGTCGATTGATGGCGAGCATTATAAAATCGATCTCGATCCGCCACGCATGAAGACCGTCAGCTGCAAATGCCCGCCGCTATATTTCGGCGGCCTCTCGCCCGCGGCAAAGGACGCTGCTGCCGAAGGTTGCGATGTATATTTGATGTGGCCAGAAACGGTTCAGGGCGCAAAGGACCTTGTCGAAGACATGACCGCGCGCGCGGCAAAATTTGGACGGACGTTGAAATATGGCTTCCGCGCGCATGTCATCGTGCGTGAAACCGAAGCTGAAGCCCGGGCCTATGCGGACCGCCTCTTGTCCAAGCTGGATGCGCAGCAGGGCGACGCAATCCGCAACAAATCCTTGGATACGCAAACCTTCGGTGTTGCGCATCAGGCCGAATTGCGCGCGCAATCGGAAGCGAACGACGGATATCTGGAAGACAATCTGTGGACCGGAATTGGCCGCGCACGTTCAGGCTGCGGCGCGGCGATTGTTGGCGACCCGGACCAAGTGCTCGCCAAAATCGAGGCATATCGCGCGGTCGGCATCGAGGCGTTCATTTTATCGGGTTACCCGCACATCAACGAATGCGACATGTTTGCACGTTATGTCTTGCCGAAATTGGACCATGGGCGGTTGGTAATCTGAACCAACGTTGCGCCGCATCGTCATCCTGAACTGGTTTCAGGATGACGGTTAAAGGGTTATCGGCTTAATCCGACAGACCCGCCATGCGTTCGGCCTGATCTTCGGCAATCAGCGCCGCGACCAATTCACCAAGGCCACCGCCCTCCAATATCTCCGGAAGCTTATGCAGCGTCAGGTTGATCCGGTGGTCGGTCACGCGGCCTTGCGGGAAATTATAAGTGCGGATGCGTTCCGAACGGTCGCCTGAACCAACCATCGCTTTGCGGGCCTCAGCCTCCGCGCCTTGGGCTTCCTCGCGCTCTTTTTCGTACATCCGCGCGCGCAGCACCTGCATCGCTTGGTCTTTGTTCTTGTGCTGGCTGCGCCCGTCTTGGCAGGTCACAACAATGCCCGTCGGCAAGTGGGTGATGCGCACGGCCGAGTCCGTGGTATTAACGTGCTGCCCGCCTGCACCCGACGCCCGGTACACGTCGATTTTCAGGTCACGCGCCTCGATCTGGATATCGACTTCGGTCGGCTCCGGCAGCACCGCAACCGTCGCTGCGCTGGTGTGAATGCGGCCGCCGCTTTCGGTCACGGGCACGCGCTGCACACGGTGGACCCCGCTTTCATATTTCAGCTTGGCGAAAACGCCATTGCCCTTGATCGCGACAACAACTTCCTTGAACCCGCCCACATCGGACGCGCTGACGGAGATAGGTTCAATCTTCCACCCCTGCCCCGCGGCATAGCGTTCGTACATGCGGTACAAGTCACCGGCAAACAACGCCGCTTCATCACCGCCCGTGCCCGCCCGAATTTCGAGCATGGCCGGCCGGTCATCGGCGGCATCTTTCGGCAAGAGCGAGATCGCCAAAGCGGTTTCAGCTTTGCCCAACTGATCGCTTACTTCCTCCAGTTCCTCGATCGCCATTTCGTGCAGGTCGGGGTCGGAGGAATCCTTAGACATATGCTGCAAGGGTTCGATTTCCTTGCGCAGTCGCCGGACATGGGCAGCCGCTTTGGGGACCGGTTCCAGCTCCGAATATTCCTTGGACGCCGTGACAAAGGCATCGCCCTCCAACTGCCCCGACGCCATCCGCGCCTCAAGCTCGGAAAAGCGCGATTCAATAAGCGCGATACGTTGCGGGGAGATTTTGGTCATGCGAGCGACTGAAGTACGCTCGTAAGCCGGTCATTATGGCCTTCACCGGACATCCCGTAATAGCCATCCTCATTGACGCGCAGGATAGCCGCCGGGCTTTGCTTGACGGCCTTATCATACCGCTTTTTCGGTGAGCCAGTTGCAATCATGTCGGCCGAAATTCCGGCTTGGCGCAGCTGACGCAAAAGCGCGAAGGCATGTCCAAGACCCGCGTCATTCTCCAAAACAATCATGGCTTCGATCTGCTGTGCTGGTACGGCATCAATCAACATGCCCAACCGCTCAATGCCAGCCGCCCAGCCAACCGCTGGCGTCGCGGGTCCACCGAGATTTTCGATCAAACCATCATAGCGTCCACCACCCAGCACGGTGCCCTGCGCACCCAGCCGGTCGGTCACAAATTCAAACGCGGTGTGGCGATAATAATCGAGGCCGCGCACCAGCGCAGCATTGCGTGTCCAAGCCACACCAGCGGCATCAAGGCCAGCGGTGACCGCGCCGAAGAAATCCTGTGCTTCGCCCGATAGATAATCGTCGATTACAGGCGCCGCGTCGGCAATCGGGCGATCTTTGGGGTCTTTGCTATCCAGAATACGCAGCGGATTTTTCTCCAGCCGCGCGAGGCTGTCTTCGGACAGCGCACCCCTATGATCGTTGAAATAGCCGACCAATGCCGCCCGCCACGCATCGCGGCTTGGCGTGTCGCCCAATGTGTTCAGCTGCAACGTCACGCCATCATGTATGCCCAATTCCTTCAGCAATTGGTCCGCCATCACGAGCAGTTCGACATCGGCGGCAGGTTCTGCTGCGCCGATAATCTCCGCATCAATCTGGTGAAATTGGCGATAGCGGCCCTTTTGCGGGCGTTCGTAACGGAACAATGGGCCGTGCACCGACAGCTTCATCGGCGCAAATTGCTGCCAGCCATTGGTGAGATACGCGCGCGCAATGCCCGCCGTAAATTCGGGCCGCAGCGTGATCGAATCCCCGCCGCGATCTTCGAAGCTGTACATTTCCTTGGAGACAACATCCGTTGACTCACCCAGACTACGCGAGAATACCGCGGTTGGCTCAATCACGGGCAGTTGCAGGCCCTTAAATCCATAAAGCCTGCGTACGCGTTCAAATGTTGCGACGACATGCGCAAAACGTTCTTCTGTCTCGCCGAACATGTCCTGAGTACCGCGAACGGCCTGGGGTGTCTGTATCTTTGCCATATTAAAGCGCCCTAGCGGCTAATTGTTGTTAGTGGAATAGGGCTGGACGCGCCAATCGGCTTTCGCCAAAAGTCTGGCCCATGAATCCACGCATATTGTCGCGCGCTATCGCCGCATTCGCCCTTTCCGCTAGCCTCGTTTCTGCAGCCTCTGCGCAAAACAGTGCGCCGCAGCCTGTGCCTATCGTCTCGAACATCCCCGAGCCGCAAGATCGCCCCTTGTCGGAACCAATGATCTTGTCTGTGGACGCTACCGATATTGATCGCGCCATTTTCCAAGTGCGTCAGGTCATTCCTGTAGAAAAAGGCAAGCCGCTGATCCTGCTTTACCCGCAGTGGTTGCCCGGCAAGCATGGCCCACGCGGTGCACTGGCCGAAATGACGGGGCTTATGATCCGCGCAGGCGGGAAGACGCTGCGTTGGACCCGCGACCCGGTTCAGGTTTACGCTTTTCATGTCGATGTGCCTGCCGAAACATCGTCGGTCGATGTAGAATTCCAATTCACAGCGCCTGTCCGCGAAAGCGAAGGCCGCATCAACGTCACGCCCAATATGATGAACGTACAATGGGAACAGGTTGCCCTGTACCCCGCTGGACATTTTACCCGCGCTATTCAGGTAAAGCCGTCGATTACACTGCCCGAAGGCTGGACGGGCGTGGCCGCGCTTGATGGTGCAAAGATTACCGGCAACCGCATCGATTATGGCGTGACCAACTTTGAAACATTGGTCGACAGCCCGATGTTCGCGGGACCGCATTATAAGAAATGGGATCTGGGCAACAATGTCACGCTGAACGTGTGGGCGGACGACGCCAAATATCTGGCCGCGAAGCCAGAGCACATCGCTGCACATCGCGCATTGGTGGATGAATCGCTCCTGCTTTTTGGATCAAAGCATTTTGATCGCTACGAATTTCTCCTTGGCCTGACTGAAGAGCTTGGCGGCATTGGGCTTGAACATCATCGCAGCTCTGAAAATACGCGCGAGACCGACTATTTCATCGAATGGGAAGACAATATGTCCGAACGCGGCCTGTTGCCGCACGAATTCACGCACAGTCTATGAAGGGCAGACCAGCTATTGGGATCTCGTGCTTGGTGCGCGCTCGGGCCTGCAATCCAAAGAAATGGTGATGGGCGAATGGGCCAAATATGCGGGCTTTTACGCAGAGCAGCCCGGCCGCACATGGCGTTCAGTGGAAGACACCACGCATGATCCCATTTTTGGCGCACGCAAAGCAAAGCCATTCGCAAGCCACGCACGCGGCGAAGATTATTATAATGAAGGCTCGCTCATCTGGCTCGATGCGGACATGACGATCCGCACGCTGTCAAAGGGCAAAAAATCACTCGATGATTTCGCCAAAGCCTTTTTTGGCGTGCGCAACGCCGACTGGGGCGTGCTCACTTATAATTTTGATGAGATTGTCCGCACGCTGAATGCTGTGCAGCCTTATGATTGGGCGAAGTTTCTGGACACCAAATTGCGCCAACCGGGTCAGCCCGCACCGTTGAACGGTTTTGAATTGGGCGGGTACAAACTTGTCTGGAAAGAAGAGCCGAACATCTTCGACAAAGAACTGATGAAGGAAGGCAACAACTTCAACCTCACCCACTCGCTGGGGCTGACGTTGGATAAAGAAGGCCGCGTCACGTCTGTATTATGGAACGGCCCTGCTTTTAAGGCCAATATTGTCAACGGCACCAAAATCGTTGCCGTCAACGGCTATGCTTACTCCAAAGACGGCCTGAGCGCGGCAATCAAGGCCGCAAAGGGTGGAGAAAAGCCCGTGCGCCTTATATTGGAACGCAACAAACGTTTTGAGCAAATAGACATCGCCTATTCGGGCGGCTTGCGCTATCCGCACCTCGAAACCACGGACAAGGGCGAAACGGCGATCGATCGTTTGCTGCGTCCGCGGCGGACCAACTAAAACCATTTGAAAGCATTCTCCCATGCGTATTGATTTGATTCCAGCAGGCGACAATGTGCCTGAAAGCCTGAACGTGCTGATCGAGGTTCCCATTGGCGGCGAACCTGTAAAGTATGAATTCGACAAGGCTTCTGGTGCTCTTTTCGTAGACCGTTTCCTGCACACACCCATGCGTTACCCCGCCAATTATGGCTTTGTCCCGCACACATTGGGTGAAGATGGCGACCCGTTGGACGCGCTTGTCGTCGCGCGTTCGCCGATCGTCGCCGGTGCGGTGGTCAAATGCCGCCCGATTGGCGTGTTGTTGATGGAAGACGATGCTGGCGGTGACGAGAAACTGCTCTGCGTGCCGGTCAATAAGACCTTTCCTTATTATTCGGACGTTGTGACGTACAAGGATATGCCGCCAATCGTCCTTCAACAGATCGAGCATTTCTTCACCCATTATAAAGACCTGGAGCCCGGCAAATGGGCCAAGTTGAATGGCTGGGGTGATGAAAACGACGCCAAGCGCATTATTATGGAATGCGTCGAACGTGCGAAGGAACATGGTATATGAATCGGGCAGCGCTGGTCACATTTGTTGCACTAGCGCTCTCGGCATGTGTCACACCTGAAAAGCGTGTAAGAACCGCGCTGATGGATGCCGGTCTGTCCCAGCCGATTGCAGCCTGCATGGCTGACCGGATGGTCGACCGGCTTTCACTTGTGCAATTGAATAAGCTAAGCGGCCTTAAAAGCCTGCGCGGTCAGGACGTGCGCAAGATTACCGTCGAAGACTTTCTGAAGCGCACACGCTCGCTGCAAGACCCCGAAATACTCGGCGTCGTAAGCTCGTCCGGGCTTATTTGCGCGGTTAAGGCCTAAGCACCCTAAGTCATATTTGTCATCCCGGACATGGGTTCGGGATGACAATTGTTTAGCTTAAAGCCTTCATCAACATCGCGAACCAACCGGTATCGGCCTTTGCCGTCGCGGGTGCGCCAAAATCCACACATTCGAGACATTTGGCCTGCGCGCCACGCACGCCAGTCAGCATGTTCAAATCTGACGAAATCCGTTGGAACAGCAACTGCTGCTGCCATGATGCTTGCGCAAGAATGTCCATCGGCGCTGCAGCCTGCGCCTGCTTTGGCATCAGGCCACTGATGAGCGTGCCTGCGAAGCTCGTTGGCGGTTCAATATATTCGGCATGCCATCCATCGGGTTTCAATCCGGCACGCTTTACGGCTTCCGCAAACGCATCGTTCATACCACCGGTCCTGTCGACAAGGCCGAGCCGACGGGCCGTACCACCTGCCCATACACGCCCCTGCGCAACAGCATCGACTTGTTCGGGCGTTTTCTTGCGCGCCGAGGCTACGCGCGTGAGGAACTGACGATAGCCGTTCTCAATGGCGCTTTGGGCCACGCGGTCAAATTCGGGGCTGAAGCCATTCAAGATATCCGGTTCGCCGGACAATGGCGTCGTCTTCACACCGTCGGCATTCACGCCAATTTTCGCAAGGCCAGCCTCCGCACTTGGAATGACGCCGAAAATACCGATGGATCCGGTAATCGTGGCAGGATCGGCAAAAATAACATCCGCAGGAAGCGATATCCAATAACCGCCGCTTGCGGCCAAATTTGCCATCGAAACGATGACCGGAATCTTTTTGGCCTTCGCCGCTTCAATCGCCAAACGGATTTTTTCAGACGCCGTGACCGAACCGCCCGGCGAATCCACGCGGACCACCAAAGCTTTCAAATCCTTATTGTCGAGCGCATCATAAATAAGACCGCTGACGGTGTCGCCCGCTGCGGTTCCAGGGCCGCCCTCTCCATCGACGATCGTACCCGCAATGGTCACGACGCCAATCTGTGCACCCGCGGTTGCTGGACCGTAGCTCGCAAGTAACGCGTCCATCGGTGTGTGGGCAAAACCGCCAGTCGTTTTCTTGTCATCCGCGCCAACCTTGCCGGCGATGAATTTTCCGAATGCGATACGGTCACCCAGCTTGTCGACCAGACGCGACGACAGTGCCAGTTGCGCCAGATCACCTTTAACAGACTCCACCGCACCGGCCGGGTCGGTCAACATGCGGTCCAGCTGCGCCTGAGGCCGCGCCTTTGCTACGCCCGCTTTCCACTGTCCCCAAACCTCATCATACACGCCCTTGATGGCCATTTTGGATTCAGGGGACTGCTCAGTGCGCATATAGGGTTCAACAGCGCTTTTGAAGGTGCCGACACGGTAGATGTTGGCTTTCACGCCAAGCTGGTCGAGCAAGCCTTTATAATATGGCTGTGATCCGCCGGGTCCCGTTATTATGGCGCCGCCCAGCGGGTCCATCCAGATTTGCGTGGCATGGGCCGCCAGTTGATAGCTGTCGTCCGAATAGGCCGTGGCGAAGGCGTAGACTGGCTTGCCCGCCTTTTTCACCGCCTCAAGGCTGTTGCCGATTGCCGCAAGGCTCGCCTGTCCGCCGCCCATGAACCGTTCCATGTCGACAACGACCAATTTCACCCGCGTATCTTTTTCCGCCAGCTTGAGCGCGCGAACGACATCGCGTTGCCGGATTTCACCGGTTGGCATGGCTGAGGATGTGAGCGCTGTCAGCGGGTCAACTTCTGCAGGCTGTTCGGAAATAACGCCATCAAGTTTCAGCAACAATGCACCATCGCGCACGACCGCCGGATTGGGGCTGGCGTTCAGAAGCGCGAATATCGCGAGGAAGAACAATAACAGGAAAAAGAGCACCAGCAGGTCCTTAAACCCGACCAATATTTTCCAGCTGACGCGCAGAAACTGCATAATGTGATGCCCCTTTTGATCTTTGTTCTGATGTAAGCATTCGAACGTCATTTTCCACTATTGTTCGACAAAAAGATGTTGCGCGCTGATAAGACCAGCGAAACAGAAAAGGGCCGCTGGAATGATCCAACGGCCCTTAAACATGGGTCAGCGGTCGGATGTGCCGCTGCCGGAAGTTGCTTTCATGCCGTGACCGGCATCGCCGATATCATCGGCGGCCGATCTCCCGAACGGAATTCCCCGACCTCTTAACTGAACCATGAGACATCGGATCACCTCCTTTCGTTGAATGGAAATTGCTTGCTTCAAACATTTATCTGCCCTCCGCAGGACTGAAGTTGAATCAAACGGGTTACTTAAACAAGTCTTGTAATAAATTTTTTTTCGGGCAAATAAGGAGGTCTGCGCTGCAGTGTTTGACACCGTCAAAATGTTAGTTCCGGCAATCTTCGACAATGCGTGCTATCTCTGCCCATGCGGGCAAAATGATCGGCGGATGTCCGTCCGTTTCCAATAATATCCGCCCGCGACTAAACGCCATCGCGTCCAATATCGCATCCATCGGCATGATTTCACTTGCCAGATAGGCGGGCGTTCCGCCGGTCGGCTTTGCGACAAATTCCTTCATGGACGAAGATGTCCGTATGACGATGCGTTGGCCGGGTGCAGTCGCTTCACGCGACACATATATGCGCCGATTTTGCAGGTCGCAGCGCAGGCTGACGACTGCATTTTGGCCAGTCGGTCCAAATACAGCAGTCGATCCGCGATCATCGCGCCGATATACCCAATCGCCTGCAGAAAACGGCCAGTCATTCCAGTCCGCCGACAGACGCGGCGTTGGCGCAGGCGTGGCGGCGACCGGTGGCGGCACGGGCGCGGCCCTTTGTGCTGGCGGTGGTGGCGACGCAACGCAGGATGCGAGCAGCAACATTGCAATAAGGGTCAGGTTACGGGTTTGCATGACTTTGTCTTATGGCCAAATCGCATCTGCTCCGCTAGCGCGTTGCGACATGGCGACCAAAAAAACACGACTAGACCAATTGATCGTTGATCGCGGCCTTGCCGAAAGCAAGACGCGCGCGCAGGCATTGGTCATGGCGGGCCATGTCTATATCGGTGATGCCAAGGCGCTAAAGCCAGGGCAGCAAATCGCCGAAGATACCGAAATCAGTGTGAAGGGCAGCGATCATCCGTGGGTGTCGCGCGGGGGCATTAAACTTGCCCATGCCCTTGATGAATTTGCCATCGATGTAACCGGCATGGTTGCCATTGATGTGGGTTCATCAACGGGCGGCTTTACCGACGTTATGCTGACGCAAGGGGCAACGCGGGTGTACGCCGTCGATAGTGGCACGAACCAGCTTGCGTGGAAACTGCGGCAAGACCCCCGCGTGGTGGTTCATGAACAGACAAGCGCGCGGATATTGACAGACGTGCATATTACCGAGCCCGTTGACCTTATCGTCTGTGACGCAAGCTTCATCGGTCTCGCGAAAGTGCTTGAGCGACCTTTGACCTTTGCCAAAAGCGGCGCGCAATTGATCGCACTTATCAAACCACAGTTTGAGGCGGGCCGTGAAGAAGTTGGCAAAGGCGGCGTCGTGCGGGACCCTGACGTCCATGAACGCGTTTGCAACGAGGTACAGCAGTGGTTGGTAGAAAAAAACTGGACGGTGCGCGGTTTGACCACCAGCCCGATTACAGGGCAACCCAACCCCGGATCCGTTCCGGGGTCAGTGCATGGCTGGATGCAAAATAAGCAAACCGACACAACGGCGCGACGCGTTAGTCCTTGTAAAGGCCATTGACGCGCGCGGCGTAACGTTCGCGGATGACATGGCGCCGAATTTTCATGCTCGGCGTCATTTCGCCATTTTCGATGGAGAAAGGCTCATCGGCAAATTCGAACTGGCGGACCTTTTCGGTTACCGACACATCCGCATTGACCCGGTCAACCGCGGCACGAACCGCAGCGCGAAACTGCGGATTGGCTTGCAAGGCGTTGAAATCATATTTCATGCCCTGCGCACGCGCCCATTCCAGCGCCCATTCGGGATCTGGAACGATAAGGCCAACGATGTACGGCCGCTTGTCACCTGAAACCATCGCCTGCAAAATTTCGGGCTGAAGCGTTAGCATGCCCTCAATCTTCTGCGGCGCGATGTTGTCACCCTTGTCGTTGACGATCAGGTCTTTTTTGCGGTCAGTAATGGCGATACGTCCGCGATCATCGATGTGGCCGATGTCGCCCGTATGCAGCCAACCATCCTTGATGACCCGGTCGGTCTCCGCCTTGTTCCGCCAATAGCCCTTCATCACCAAAGGACCGCGGACAAGGATCTCGCCATCTTCGGCAATCTTGACCTCAGTATTCTTCAGCGGCGGGCCAACAGTATCCATCTTGATGCCCGCTTGCGGCCGGTTGCAGCTGATAACGGGGCCAGACTCGGTCTGCCCATATCCTTGCAGCAAGGTGATGCCCAAGGACTGGAAAAACACGCCAATATCGGGATTGAGCGGCGCACCGCCCGATACCATGGCCTTCATCCGGCCACCAAAGCGCCCCTGAATTTTGGGTTTAATCGTCCGTGACAAAATGAGCCGCATCGGCGCATCGGAAAGCCGCTTGCGTCCCGAATAGTCGCGCTCGCCAATGGTCAGGGCTTTATTGAGCAAGTAATTTGGAAACTTACCCTGCTTCTCGACTGCCTTGATCATTCTTTGGCGCAGGACTTCAAACAATCGGGGAACGACTACCATCACGGTTGGCCGTGTTTCCTCGATATTGGAGGCGAGCTTTTCCAGCCCTTCCGCATAATAGATTTGCGCGCCGACACTGATGGGAAGGAATTGCCCACCGCTATGTTCATAAGCGTGCGAGAGCGGCAAAAATGACAGGAAGACTTCTTCTTCGTCCAGCCCAAAATCTTCGCGCAACACTTCAGCGGCGCCATCGACATTGTGCAATATCGCGCCATGATGCTGCATCACACCACGCGGTGCACCGCCGGTGCCGCTGGTGTAGATGATGCACGCCAAATCGTCGCGGGTTACGGTCGCCATAGCCGCCTCAGCAGCCCGTATATCGGCATCATTGCCCTGAACCATGTCGGACCATTGGTGCATCGACAATTGGCCATGCTGCACCGCTGGCTGCGGCTCCATAGCGATGATGAATTCCGCCTGCGACGACCGCAATGCCGCCGGCATCAATGTCTTTGCCAACTTTGCAGTCGAAACAATCACCGCGCGGGCGGCGCTGTCGTCGAGAATATGTTGATGGTCGCGTTCGGTATTGGTGACGTAAGTCGGCACAGTCACGCATCCCGCCGCCATGATGCCCAAATCGGCGATGCACCATTCGGGACGATTTTCCGACACGAGCATGACCCGGTCGCCCTTTTCCAGCCCAAGCTGGCGCAGCGATTTGGCGAAGCCCGCAACCTGGCGCGCCACCTCAGCCCAGCTTAAGGATTGCCACGTAGCATCATGCTTTGCCCACAAAAACGGCGCGTCACCGCGATGCCGCGCGCGCGCAAAAAACATGGTGACGAGGTTGGGGAAGCTGTCAAAATCGTCGAATTGCTCGGCAGCCACTTATTCTCTCCTAAACAACATTTTGCGGTCCATTATGGGACTCTGAAAAATTACGCTAGCGTGCCAATGCGTGAGGCGCAACGTGCCGTTCGCGTTAACCGACATCCTCTGTCGGTGCCTCATCAACCAATCGCGGTACGGTTACTTTCACCTTACCCTTGGCGTCGATAGTGGCCGATGTCCCCTCGCTGCGTGGATCGGAGGCCCCGGTCCAGCTATTCCCGATAAATTGCGCGCCGTTAACTTTTGAACCCAGATCGACAGGGCGAACCGTCTGTCCAAATTTGCTGAGCCCATCAGACATCGCCGAAAGCATAGTATTTTGTTCGACCTCAAGACCGCCACCGCCAAAATAGATGTTCGGCAGCGCAATCGCTTGATCAAGCGGAAGGCCGAAGTCGATGACGCCAATCAACGTCTTGGTCACATGCATGATGATGCGTTTTCCGCCTGCTGAACCAAGCGCGAGAACCGCGCGGCCATCGCGATCAAACACGATCGTAGGAGACATGGACGACAATGGCCGCTTTCCGCCCATCACGCGGTTGGCGACTGGCGCGCCATTTTTTTCGGGCGAAAAGGTGAAGTCGGTCAACTCATTGTTCAAGAAAAAGCCGCCCGCGACCAGCTGGCTTCCAAATGGCCCCTCAATCGTCGACGTCATATTGGCGATGTTGCCGCTGCGGTCGACTGCGGTGAAATGCGTTGTTCCAGCCACTTCGCTTGAAATGGCCGCCGTGCGCGGCATCGCGCCAGGCGGGTTCCCTGCCGGATAGTCCGTGCGCGCCTTTTCAGGATCAATAAGCGCGGAACGCTCATTGATATATTCGGGGTTCAAAAGGCCAGCGACCGGCACATTTACAAACGCATCATCCGCCAGATATTTTTCGCGGTCGGCATAAGCCAACTGCATCGCCTGACCAATTAAATACCAGCTTTTGGGGCTGTTTTTGCCCGATGCCGCCAAGTCAAACCGCTGCAATGTTCCCAATATTTGCAAGACCGTCGTCGCGCCTGATGAAGGCGGGGCCATGCCGCACACCACATAGACACGGTAGGGTGCGCAAACAGCTTTCTGTTCATTTGCGCGATATTGCGCAAGGTCCGTCATGGTCATGTCGCCGGGGCTAAGCTTGCTCGTCGTAACCGCACTTACAATCTGGTTGGCGATGGGGCCGGTGTAAAATGCATCGGGTCCCTTTTTCGCCAGCAACTTTAACGTCGCGGCAAGTTGCGGATTATTAAGCTTCATACCTGCGGTCACGGGCGCACCGTTCCGCCAATAAATCGCACGCGCAGCGTCAAAGTTAGACCACAGTGGCTGAATACCTTTCAGCCGTGATTCAAGCGTCTTGTTGACGATGAACCCTTTGTCGGCAAGACGGATGGCGGGCTTGAAAATCGTCGCCCAAGACAGCTTGCCCCATTTGCGGTGGGTTTCCGCCATAAGCTGAATATTGCCGGGGACGCCCACGGAACGCCCGCCCTGAAAAGCCTCCAAGAAACCGAGCGCTTTACCGTCGGGTCCGACAAACCGATCAGGTGTCGCCGCGGCTGGCGCCGTCTCGCGCCCGTTAATGGTCGACAATACGCCCTTGGCGCTGTCCTGATACAAAAGGAAGCCGCCACCACCAATGCCGCTTGATTGCGGTTCAACGACGGTCAGCGCCAACATCATGGCCATCGCCGCATCGGCAGCAGAACCACCCTGACGCAACATTTCCATCCCCGCTTCTGTAACGCGGGGATCGGCCGATGATGTGACACCGACATTTTCGGCAAAAACCGGTTGAGCGGCAAGGACGAGTGCGCTGATCGCGAAGGACAATTTTTTCATGCCCGATACCTAGCCCCGTTTACACGGCAATGCCAAGCCCGGATTTAAGCGTCAGTCCCCACGGCGCCCGAGATATTCGCAAACCCGTCGCGCTGCAAAAGCTTCACCAGTTGCCGGTTGATTTTAAGCGCCAGTCCGGGGCCATGATACACAAGCGCACTGTAAATCTGCACCAGCGATGCGCCTGCACGGATGCGCGCATACGCATCTTCGGCAGAGGCAATGCCACCAACGCCAATCAAGCCCAACTTGCCCCCACTCGCCTTGCGAAAATCGATGAGGCGTTGCTGCGCAAGATCGCGCAATGGCGCGCCCGACAGGCCACCGGTTTCGCCTGCATGTTTCGATTGCAGGTCGGGCCGCGAAATGGTGGTGTTCGATACGATCAAAGCCGCAACGCCGCGCGCCATCGCCACGCTGACAATATCGTCAATGTCAGCGGGTTGCAAATCGGGCGCGACTTTCAGGAAGACCGGCGTTGCCCGCGACCGCGCGGCCATAACCTGCGCCAACAGATCGTCCAGCGCCGCCTTGTCCTGCAGCGCACGTAGCCCTGGCGTATTGGGCGAGCTAATGTTGACCGTCAGATAATCGGCCAAAGGCTCCATATTGCGCACACCGATGACATAATCGGCAATGCGGTCAGCGCTGTCCTTATTGGCGCCGATATTGATGCCCAGCGGCCCTGCCAATGCCGTGTCCGGAATATTCTGCAGCCGCGCGATAGCCGCCGCCTGTCCTTCGTTGTTGAAACCCATGCGGTTGATGACCGCCGCGTCCTCGACCAACCGGAACAAACGCGGTTTCGGATTCCCCGCCTGCGGCAACGGCGTTAACGTGCCGACCTCTGTAAACCCAAAGCCAAGGCGCATGATCTCAACGGGTACTTCGGCGTTTTTGTCATAGCCCGGCGCCAACCCAACGGGATTTGCAAAGTGCAGTCCAGCAAAGCTTTGCTGTAAAGCCGCGTCCTGCGTTCCCATCGACGGGATCGGCAACATTTTCAGCGCCGTAAGGGACATGTTGTGGGCGGTTTCGGCATCTGCCTGAAACAAAAAGGGGCGTGCAAGTCGGTAAAACATTGCCGTGCTATTCACGAGTCGCGTGCAAGGTGCAACGGCGGGATTACGTTCATGAAGCGTACCAAGATGATTTTGGCCGCAAATGTCCGAATTTTATGGATGATGACGATTCCGTCCAATCGCATTTTACCAAACGTCTGCACTGTCGTAGCGCGACCCGAGAGCTCCGCCGATGAAAAACGGGCGTTCTTTTCCTTTTGGACCCGTTTCACGGCTGCCATAGTCCCTCACGGGCCGTTCGGCGGTTATGCCTTCGGAGCGTCCGGTTCTGGGCTTTGCGGCTTTGCTTTGCGGCGGCGGAGATTCGCACGCAGGGCCTCACGCAACCGTTCGGCCTTAATCCGTTCTTTGTCTTGCGCGTCTTTTGCCAATTACGCTCTCCGTTCCATTCTGCCTGTTCGCGCACCCGATGCCAAATCACCTGCAAAGGCGCAAGCCGCTTGACAACCGCCCCGTCCCTTCGCATAGGGCCGCACCTTCGGTGAATGCTGCTGTAGCTCAGTGGTAGAGCGCGTCATTGGTAATGACGAGGTCGGGAGTTCAATCCTCCCCAGCAGCACCAGGAAGTCCCCAATATCGTCAGCGATTTCAGGTTAATAGCTTTTCTCGATAATTGCCGCGTAACTTCGGTTACTTGTGCAGGCTAGCTTTAAGGACGGGACACCAGAGACAGGTTGCGGGGGTTCGATCTCACTAAAAAGCCCCGGATATCTCCGGGGCCCTATTTCGTGGCACCACTTTTGTTTTGGGGCGGCGCTAGGTAAACCCTAGAAATTGCTGCTGCTGCTGCCACTCCATCGGGATATCTGCACAGCGCATCAGGTGACGGGCGGTCAGTTGAACCGGCTGCCGACCGTCAAGAATGGCGGTTATGATGTCCGGTGCTAGCCAAGACATCCTTGCGAGCCGATGCAAGTGCCGCTTTTCATAACGTGATACTGCTGGAATTTCTGCGCCGGTTAGGAGATGCTCTCTTGCTGCAAAACCCTGAACCACGAGGCGAACGAGGGCAGCATCCGCATTTTTGTCATTGGCGGACTCGCCATCAGGCGACAGGGCAATCCGAACCTCATTTCCTCGGCGAACCATTTGTGCAGGCGTCGTTATAGTAACTGCATCTTCATCCCCAATCACAACGTCGATCCGGTCGGCGGCAACATTCACCTTCACAAGACGGTCGATCAATATCGCACGCAACTCGCTCGTTGTAATATGGTCAAGGCTGTCAGCTAACGCAGCTTCGGCTTGGCAATTGGCCTGCCATTCTACCTTGCATGTTGATGCATCGGGTTCAGCGGGCTTTTTGAGATATGTCTTCAAAGTTTTCATGACAATCTGATCGAGAGGGCCAGCTGGCAGTCTGCAGATAGTTGAGCGGTCTTCGCCTGGTTTCAACCGGGTGACATAATAGCAATATTGCTTCGATCCCTTCTTTCCGCGTGACGGCGACATTGGCCTGCCATCAGGATCAGTGACAAGGCCTGCCAAAAGACTTGGCGACTTTGCATGCTTCGATATCAGCTTATCGCGGGTGTTACCCGCAAGCGTAGCCTGGACGCGATCAAAGGTGTCGTGATCGATTATCGGATCATGCTCACCGTCATAAACGGCATCCTTATGTTTGATCTTGCCAATGAACATGGGGTTCTTGAGCAGGAACCCCAGTGGTCCTTTTCCAAAGCAGACATTGCCGATGGTACCACCCGCCTTGCGATGGCGCGTGCGGGTGCGCATGCCGCGTCGTGCGAGGTCATCTACCAGTGCCGGAACGGATTTGAGCTCAAGATAGCGGTTAAAGATATAACGAACGTCTTCTGCTTCGTGAGGCTCGATAAGTAACTTGCGGTCTTCAACACGATAGCCATGGGGAACCGTACCTCCCATCCACATGCCTTTACGCTTGGATGCAGCTATCTTGTCACGGATGCGTTCGCCTGTGACCTCGCGTTCGAACTGCGCAAACGACAGCAATACATTGAGCGTCAAACGCCCCATGCTGTTCGTGGTGTTGAACGCCTGTGTAACGCTCACGAACGACGCGCCTTTTGCATCAAGAATCTCGACGATCTTGGCAAAGTCCGCAAGCGACCGGGTCAGCCGGTCAACCTTATAGACCACAACAAGCCGCCGTCATCGTATAGCTCGCCAACTTGTTCCCATCCCTCGCCTGCCTGGCTCAATATATAAGCCGCACATGCTTCGCGCTGCGCATCCAGGCTGTTGAAGTCCATCTCCAGCCCCTCCTCGGTCGATTTGCGCGTGTAGATGGCACAGCGTTTGCGGTTAGGTGATATCATGGCCCTACTGCCCTTCTCCGTCGCCTGGTGACTAGGCCAAAGAACCGTGGCCCTGACCAATGTGTGCCGGTGATGTCGCCTGCGATCTGGGTGAGCGATGCATACCTCCTGCCGTCGAACTCAAACCCTTCATCAAGAACAAGTACCTGATGCATTTTTCCACGCCACGACCGCACCAGACGGGTTCCAGGCTTTAGGGAAGGCGCAATCACCGCTCCTCCATCATCCTTACATAGCCTTTTTATCTGGCGTTCAATGTCACGACGTGTCGAACTGGTCAGGGTTCCCTGCCCGCGTTCCTGCAACCGATAGGCGATGCCGCGCCGCAGCAGATCGGGTCCGATGTCCGGTGCCACGTTCCGATAGACCTCGCGCCATCGAGAACGCAGTTCGGCAGGCTTCATGGTGGAGAGGCGACCCAGTTCACAACCGAGACTGTTTGTCATGACCACCGCCTTACGCCTCGGGCGACGATGATAGGCGGTAGCGGCGAACGCCATCCACCTTGTCGCTATCGATGACGTGCCCCTTCTTCCTCAGGCCGGTCAAATATGCCCGCGCCGAATGCGGCAGCCAGTTTGCAAGTGTCGCAAGTTCTACGAGCGTGGCACCGCAATCCCGGTTCAGCAGATCTAAGATTTGTTGAGGCTTGGAGGGAACTGTGATTGTTTTGCTAACCTCAAGCTTTTTGGTCTTCGTCATGGGTGGTTCTCCTTAATCGACGCAGCATCATGCTGCCCCACCACCCAAAGCCCAGCTAAATGCCTAGCCGGGTCTATCGCCGCCTTATGTCGGGGCGCTTGAATATGAACAGCAATGCTCGACTGCGTGCAAAAGTCGAATGGATTGTGCGCTCGATAGGCAGAAATTTAGAGTAGTTGAGCACTTAGAGTCGTCATTGCGGCTAAGTTGGCTAAACAAAGCCTCTCCGCAGTGCGAAGCTTAGTTTAGGCATTGAAACGGATGTCTGCTTTGCGCCCAATATACGCTATGAAGCTTAGCATGTGGTGGCACCAAAAGGGGACATATATTTTTTGAACTGGGGGCAGCCCTGGAAATCCACTGACGACCAAAATTAGGCAAGCCTGTACACGGTATCTATCTGACGGCAGAAGCGATTCCGGAAAAAGCCAGGCGCCTTACAGCGTCTGTTTACTCCTAAACTAGAAGCTGCATTATTACATTTCTTCCACAATAGAAAAATTTTGCTCTATGCAGTGCTATTGCAATCGTGATCTGTGTTGCCTGACAACAACATGCCTGTTCCACAAACGATCAATATATTTGTATTTACCTATAGGCGTTTCATATCCATGAAAGGGGTGGTATGTTTTCTGAAATGCTAGAAAGCGCAATAGATACGCTTTCCAAAGTGCTGGATCCCAACGGTCCTGCCCAGGCCGCGACTGCGAATAGCTTCACGCCAACGGACTTTAGCGTCCACTTCTTTTTGCAGTTAGCTATCATCATGTTAACCTGCCGGATCGTCGGCAAACTGGGCCAAAAATATCTTGGTCAACCCCAGGTTGTTGGCGAAATGATCGCGGGCGTGATCCTCGGCCCATCATTATTTGGCTATTTTTTCGCGGATGCACAGGCCGCAGTTTTCCCCGGACCGACTAAAAACGTGCTATATTCGGGCGCACAACTGGGTGTCGGTTTGTACATGTTCTTGGTCGGCACAACGTTACAACTGGACCATTTCAAATCCAAAGCAAAAAGCGCGATAAGCGTATCGTTAGCTGGCATCGTGGTGCCGTTTTTGATTGCAATATGGCTAACCCCATGGCTGCTGACTGTTCCGGGTCTATTTACACCCGGAATTTCGCAATCAAGCGCGACTTTGTTCATGGGCGCCTGCATCGCGCTGACCGCGTTTCCGATGTTAGCGCGCATTATTAACGAACGAGGGCTAGCGAAAACGTCGCTCGGCACATTGTCACTTGCCGCCGGCGCCTTTGACGACGCTGTATCTTGGTGTGTGCTGGCAGTGGTGCTGGCAACCTTTGGCGCGGGCCCCGGAGTTGCCGTTCTCGCAATAGGTGGCGGGCTGCTTTACGCCACGTTCATCATCCTGTTTGGTCGCAAAATTTTCGCGCCGCTGGGCCGGATGGTCGAGCGCGAGGGCGAAATGAGCATGACTGTGCTTGGCATAACCATCGCTGCATTCTGTCTGTCC
>JAJTEF010000028.1 GCA_021300355.1 Sphingomonadaceae bacterium
CTGCTGATCGGCAAAATGGGTGACTGGATTGTTGAACTGGCGGCATGCTGGGCGATCGTCATGATCCTGACCGGTCTGTATATGTGGTGGCCGCGTGGGCAGCGCTTTGCCGGTGTCGTGTGGCCCCGTTTGCGTAAAGGCAATCGCGTGTTCCTGCGCGATCTGCATGCGGTGACTGGCTTCTGGGTTTCAGGGCTGGCGCTTGTTCTGTTGACCACAGGACTGCCTTGGGCAAGCGTCTGGGGTGATGCTTTTCGCATTGCACGCGCTGAATTGGGCCTCGTTCAAGGCGCGCAAGACTGGAAAACGGGCAGTGCCGCCCCGCATGCCGAGCATGATCATGATGCAATGATGAAAATGCAGGCTGCCGGCATTCCGCTGGTTGGCTTGGCGGACATGGTCGCCAAAGCGAAGGCAGAACGACTGCCGCACCCGGCGTTGGTGAGAGCACCAGGCGCGCCTGAGCGTTTCGGCCCGCCTGCGCCGATGGCCTGGACCATTAAGTCAGAGGCGCAGAACCGGCCATTGAACCGCGAGATCACATTTGATGTTGCAACGGGCAAGGAGATGTCGCGGAAAGGCTTTGCCGACAAGCATGTCATTGATCGTGCAGTCAATTATGGAATCGCTTGGCATGAGGGCCAGCTTTTTGGCTGGATAAATCAGTTGGTCGGCGTGCTCACTGCGGTTGGCCTGATCACATTGGTTGTGTCAGGTTTCCTGATGTGGCGCCGGCGCAAGCCCGATGATGCGCTCGGCGCGCCGCCGGTTGCTGCGGTGCCGCCGAAAATGCGCGGGGTTGTGATGATCATCGGCATCATGGCGTTGCTCTTGCCGTTGCTCGCCGCGTCTTTATGCGCGCTGTGGCTGTTCGACCGGCTGTTGCTGCCCCGCTTGCCTGCACTTGCGATGTGGCTTGGGTTGCGTCCGGTTCAGCCGGCGTAACGCGCTGCCGTCTCGCGGATAAGCGAGATCATATTGGGAATGCCCTGTGTCCGGTTCGAACTTAACTGATTTTTGAGGTCGAACGGCGCAAGGGCGTTCTCGATATCGGTCTTCAGAATTTCGGCCGCGTTTTTGTGCTCGACCGTTTTCAGGACCAGCGCGATGATGCCTTTGGTAATCGCGGCGTTGCTGTCGGCCAGAAATGTGAGTTCTTTATCTGCGGTCACGGGATAGACCCATACGCTTGCTGAACATCCCCGAACCAGCGTCGCATCGGTTTTCAACGCGGCGGGCATTTCGGGCAATTCGCGGCCGAGCTCGATAAGCAACCGATAGCGGTCATCGGCCTCAAGAAATTCATATTCTTCGGTAATGTCGGCAAATGTTGTCATGCACTGCGCATATGGCCGCGATGCTTAGATATCAATCCCTGCCGCTATGGCCTCAAGCCTTTTTACGCGCTCTTTCAAATCGGCAACTTCAATACGCGAGGTAGCCGAGGGCACAGGTGCGTCATTGCCGTGCCGCATGGTTTCAAGTTCCGCATGCTTGAGCGCGATCCAGTCGCGCCAGCCACGCAGGCTTAATGACGACACGATGCCGACACATAGCACCGCAAAGGCGCCGATGATGATGTAGAAGTTGGGATCCTGTTGCATGGTCCTTCCTTTCCGTCCGCGCGCCGTTACCGGCTGCGCAGCTCCTCAATCTGACGGTTGATGTCGCTCGCGCTGTTGTTGTCCGTCGCGATGCGCTCCAAAACCTGAATGCGCTCTTTCAAGGCACGAATTTCGTCCTGCATCTGCTGCGTATCCGCATTGTTCAAAAGACGGTGGGTTTTCGTGCCCATGACATTTTCGTCCTCAACGATCCCGTGCTTTGCCTTATGCTTCGTCTGGATAACCCTGCCGATCGTGATGATGGCAATGATTGCGACGACCATTTGAAACGGATCCATTACTTCCTCCTCAATTCGAAGGCCCGCGAAGGGCCTCTATTTCAGATGTTAATCTGTGGCTGTCATCGACGATGATTTTTTCGACATTGGCGAGGCGGTCCTTGATTGAGCCGATTTCTGCGCGCAGCTGCGCGTTTTCTTGGCTCAACAATTTTACGCGTTCGACGGCTTCCTGGTCGGTCTTGGGATAGACTGACTGGCCCCACATGCCATCAAGCGGATATCCATTTTTGATGCGCATCCATGTGGTGAGCACCCAGCCGGCCACGCCCGCAACGGTGATAAGAGTGATCGGCATCGCCAGTTGCATTAAGCCTTCAACTAAAGTCGGATCCATTCTTTTTCCTCCAATTCTTACCTTAGTTTTTCGATTTCTTCCGACAGCCTTCCGGCCTTATCCGTGACGATCCGTTCCAAGACCGCGACCCGTTCTTCCAGATGGCCTATCTTGCCATTCAGCGTTTTATTTTCGTTGCTGAGCAGCATTATTTTGTGATCGGCGTCGGCGTCAATGCGCGTTGATTTGCCGCCCCATTCATCTTCCAATGGGTAGCCATGTTTGGCGCGGATCCAGTTGCCTATGAGCCAACCGGCTGTCATCACGACGACAATCGCAATCACGAAATTTGGTCCTGAAAAGCTCATTTGAAATCTTTCCATGGCAGGCGGCGTGTGACGGGCCGGATGGGGCTGTCGCGGAAATCAACGCTCCAGTTGCGGCGGTCCGCTTGGCGTTTCTTCTGTGCGAAGTGGCGATATGCAAACCAACCAATCAGCCCCAGAATGATAAGCGTGAACATGAACATTCCTTCCAATATGTCGCCGTTTATCGAAGGCTCTCGATCTCGTCCGCCAGCTGCTTGTTGTTGCTGACATAATAGGTTTCCATTTCGGCCAACCGGTGGTCGATCTCCCGGAAACGCGAACGAATGTCGCGGGTTGTGCGGGCAGGTGATTGACGCACGCCTTGCCAGAATTTCTGGTCTTGGCGGTCATCAGTATACAGATGCACTGGCTTCGGGTTGCCCATCCAAGCTGCCGCAATGTAAAGTATGGCCGGCCAACCTTGGCCTATAGTTAGCGCAATTAAACCAAGCCTAAACCAAATGGCGTCGATACCGGTGTAATCCGCTAATCCCGAGCAGACGCCTTTCCATTTGGCATTCTGCTTATCCAGATAGAATTTCGTATGTGTACCAGCCATTTTAGCGGTTCCTTTCCAGCCTGCGGACATTTTCGGGGTCGAAATCTTTTGTTTCATGATCGATGCGACGTGCCTGCCATTCAGGATTTTCCTGTGCGACCAGACGCTCAACGGTATCGAGGCGATCTTCGAGACGCCGGGCTAGTTCGTTCATGTCACCCAGCATCCGCTCGTCATCATTGGTGAGCGTTGCAGCGGTTTTCCAACGGGTGACATAATGCAGGATGAGCCAAGGCAGGCCGACAAATATGGTAGGTATCACAATGATTTCGGAGCCAAATTCCATTTCAACCTTCCTTCTGTGCGTCTTGTTTCATGGCTTTTTTCATCGCTTCCAGCTCGGCATCGACAACGTCGAAGGATTCAAGCGCTGCGATTTCGTCGCCTAGACTGCGTGGGGCGTCTGAACCGATGGACAGCGAGTCTGCGTATCCTTGCGCTTCATCCACGCGGCGTTCGAGCACATCAAAGCGTGAGAATGCCTCACGAACCTTGTCGCCATTATACATGGTGCGCAGCTTGACCTGATTTTCAGCACTTTCCAGACGCGTCATCAACGCGTTCTGACGGCTACGGGCGTCGGCGAGCTTTTTCTGCAGCTTGTGAATATCCTGCTCCGAAGCTTTCAACGCATCGTTGAGAACATCGACTTCCGCCGTCAGCTGGTCCTTCATATCGGTCGCTTTGCGCTTTTCGACCAAGGCAGCCTTGGCAAGATCCTCACGATCTTTTGACAGCGCGAGATGGGCCTTGTCGGTCCAGTCAGCCTCAAGCGTATTCAGCTTGTCGATGTGCCGGCGCAGTTCTTTTTGGTCAGCAATGGTCCGGGCGGCGGAAGCGCGGACTTCAACCAGCGTTTCTTCCATCTCCAGGATGATCATGCGGATCATCTTCGCTGGGTCTTGTGACTTGTCGAGCAAGTCCGTGACATTGGCGGCGATGATATCGCGGGTTCGTGAAAATATGCCCATTGGGTAACTCCGGTTAAAACTGTTCATTTGCTTACTGAAAAAGGGGGCGACCGGGTACCTTTAGGAGGTAGGGGGAGCCGGGGGTACTCCGGTCGCAGGCAATCGATGTCAGGCAAGATAGCTGACAACGATTGGCCGATGGGTGTAATTTGGGACGTTCATGTTAACATCGTCATAATGGTTGAGAACCGAAACGGCGTAACTGGTGAAGATCATCGACACGGACAGGGCGACTGCCAGCCATAGACGGCTTTCGCTTCCGCTTACGTCGTTGCTGGTTCCGATATCTTTACGCATCTTGTGTATTCCCTTTTGCATGCCGGTGATATTCCGGCTTGCAAGATGTGTTGCAGGGAGCGTGCCAATCTGAATAATTGTCGGAAATCCGCCATTTGTGAAAAAATGTGACATTCGGGCGCTGGTAATTATTGCCACACTATGGTGAAATATGCCAATCTTTGAAAATGGAACGTGATAGTCATCAATTCATTGGACAATCATCCGCTTTTCTTGATGCCGTCGAGCGCGCAAGCCGCGCCGCACCACTCAATCGGCCCGTGCTGGTTGTGGGGGAACGCGGCACAGGCAAAGAGCTGATCGCTGAACGCCTCCATCGCCTGAGTTCGCGTTGGGACGGGCCTTTGGTCACGATCAACTGCGCGGCGTTGCCTGAGACATTGATTGAGGCCGAACTGTTTGGGCATGAAGCGGGCGCTTTCACAGGAGCGACACGTGCGCGCGAGGGGCGGTTTGAAGAAGCCGACGGCGGCACGCTGTTCCTCGACGAACTTGGCACGTTGAGCATGGGCGCGCAGGAACGGTTGTTGCGCGCGGTCGAATATGGAGAGGTCACGCGTATTGGTTCATCGAGGCCGATGCGTGTCGATGTCCGTATTGTCGCTGCCACCAATGAGCATCTGCCCAATATGGTGGATAAGGGACGCTTTCGAGCGGATTTGCTCGACAGGCTGTGCTTTGAGGTGATCACCTTGCCGCCATTGCGTGTTCGCGAAGGCGATGTTGAGGTGCTGTCTGAATATTATGGGCGTCGGATGGCGGCCGAACTGGGTTGGGCAGGGTGGCCGGGTTTCGGCGCGCTTGCGACCCAGGCCCTTGAAAACCATTTGTGGCCGGGCAATGTGCGCGAATTGCGCAATGTGGTCGAACGTGCCGTTTATCGCTGGGCTGACCCAGCGCAGCCCGTCGATTATATCCAGTTTGATCCGTTCGATAGCCCGTGGCGCGGCGGCGTGGCGGCTTCATCGCCTGCGCAGGTGCAGTCAGATAATCAGGCCGCTAGTGCCGAGCAGCGTGTCTCCGCCGACTTAAGTCAGGCGATTGATGTTACCGACTTTCGAGAAGCGACCGAAAAATATGAAAAGGCGGTGCTGGAGCAGGCACTGGCAAAGTGTCGGTATAATCAGCGGCAAACGGCCAAAGCGCTGAACCTGAGCTACGACCAATTGCGTCATACGCTTAAAAAGCATGATCTTTTGGGATAAAAAAAGGGGCAGCCTCGGCCACCCCTTTTATCTTTACGAAGAATGTGACGATTAGCCGCCGTTGAAGCTGACCATCGTGTAGAGCATTGGGATCGACAGCAACGTGTTCAAACGCGATGTCATCATCGCTGTCGTTGCTGCCTTTGCCTTTGTCGCATCATCGGCTTCAACAATGCCAAGGGCTTTCTTCTGGTTAGGCCAGATGATGAACCAGACGTTGAATGCCATGATAACCGCAAGCCACATGCCAACACCGATCAGTCGGTAGGGATCCTGCAGCGTGAATGCCTGATGGGCGTAACCGGACTGAACCGCAATGATCAGTCCCAGCAACACGGTCGCCGCCGCGGCCCAGCGGAAGAAAAACAGCGCAGATGGCGCGATATGCTTTGAAACCGCTGGCTTAAGCTCGGCAGGAATTTTCGGCATGGTCGGAATTTGAACGAGGTTGAAATAGTACAAAAGCCCAATCCAGACGATCCCGAAGAATGTATGCAGCCAACGTGTGACAGACTGCGCCGTCAATGCGTCGCCGTGCAAACCGAACATAAGTGCCAATGACAGCACGAGACCGGCGACCAACACCAGATGTAGATTTCCAAAAAATTTCGCCATTTTTTCCTCCTGTAGGCATTCAGGTGAATTTGCCCCTGATGCGTTCCTGCCTATCTTTGTGGGCCGCTTTTGTCACATAATTTCTGCGAAATCATAATGTAACCAATATAATGGCTGACGCCCCGTTCATTTGCTTGGCGGGCGTCGCAATGCCAACCCTGACCAGCGCTGATTTTAGGCGTTGGGCGGTGTCTCGGTATCATCACCCAGTTTTAGCCCGTGGCGCATCAGCATTGGGATATTGGCAAACGCGAACAGGAATGTGCACGCCGTCACGCCCCACACCTTGATGGATAGCCAGGTATCGAAAGAGAACCATTCGGGCCGCCTAAAAATCTCGTTCAGTCCGGCGAGAACGAGGAAAAACACGCCCCAGCTCCGCGACAGTTTTAACCAGCCGGTTTCGTCTAAACCTTGATAGGCATGCTCCAGAACATATTTGAGCATCGCCTTGCCGCGGAACCATCCCCCAAGCAGCAGAAGCGCGAAAAAGGCGTAAATGATCGTCGGCTTAATCTGGATGAAGCGTTCGTCATGAAACCAGATCGTCAGCGCGCCGAAAAACACGCCTAAAGCGGCCGTGAGCTTCAGCATCGGTGAAATCTTGCCCAGTTTCACCTTGGAGACAATGACCGCAACCAGGATCGCGGCCATGAATGTTGCGGTGCCGATAATCGCTCCTTGTTTCGGATCGGTGTCCGAACTGCCGAATTTTGATGCCACGAAAAACAGCAGCAGCGGCCCAAAATCGAGGATGAAGTTTAAGGTGCCAGACGGCTTTTTGGGCGTGGCTGCGCCGTTCACAAAGAGCCGCCGCTGATGGCACGGGCAACATCTTGCGCGTTGAAGGGGCGCAGGTCATCGATGGTCTCGCCGACGCCAATGGCGTGAATGGGTAGGCCGAACTGCTTGGCCGCCGCGACCAAGATCCCGCCGCGCGCGCTGCCGTCCAATTTGGTCATCACAAGTCCCGTTACGTCAGCGACTTCTTTGAAGGTTTCGATTTGCGATAGCGCATTCTGCCCCGTCGTCGCGTCTAGAACCAACACCACATTGTGCGGCGCTGCAGGGTTGAGACGCCCGAGCACCCGGCGGATTTTCGCCAGCTCATCCATCAGCTCGCGTTTGTTCTGAAGCCGGCCAGCGGTGTCGACGATCAGCACATCGATGCCTTCTGCTGTTGCCTTTTTCACCGCATCAAACACGACACCGGCAGCATCCCCGCCTTCGGGGCCAGTCACAATAGGTACGCCAAGGCGTTCCGCCCAAACTTTCAACTGACCAATGGCAGCCGCGCGGAACGTGTCGCCCGCGGCCAGCATGACGCCATAATCCTGTTCAAGGAAAAGGTGGGCCAGCTTGCAATCGTGGTGGTCTTGCCCGATCCGTTTACGCCAATCACCAATATGACCTGGGGGCGCGGGAAGGCGTCAATTTCGAGCGGGGATGCAACGGGTACCAACACGGCGGCCACTTCGTCCTCGACAATGTGGCGGATTCCTTCGGCATCAATGCCCTTGTCAAAACGTCCAGCAGCGATCTTGTCGCGGATTTGCGCTGCCATGGCTGGGCCAAGGTCTGACGCAATCAACGCATCTTCAATGTCATCGAGGTCGCGTGCTTCCAGCTTCGCCTTGGTGACAAGCCCGGCGATATTGTCCGTTAGCTTTCCTGATGTTTTCTTCAGGCCGCCAAACAGTCGGTCTTTCCACCCAGCATTCTCGCTCATTCTACAACCTCTGCCTGCAATATTCCGTCTGTTGACCGCAACACCCGCGCGGCGACAATGTTGCCTTCGGGCATGACTTTATCCAGCTGCAAATACGCGAAATTCTCCGCATGGCCACCCATGCCGCCATTTTCGACCGCGACATTCTGGATCGACCCTAAAAGCCTCTCCAGCCAGCGAGATTTTTCTTCCGCTACCGCTTCCCGTAAAGCCTTGGCACGCGCCTTTATAACGGGATGGGGCAGTTGCGGCATACGCGCGGCTGGCGTGCCTTTTTTTGGCGAATATGGGAATATATGCCCATGCACGATCCCGCATTGTGCAACCAGATCCATGCTGTTGGCAAACATCGCATCGTCTTCGGTCGGGAAGCCTGCAATAATATCCGCGCCAATGGCGATTTCGGGTCGCTTTGCTGTAAGTCGCGCAACCAGATCGATCGCGAGCTCGCGGCTATGGCGGCGTTTCATGCGCTTCAGGATCATATTGTCGCCAGCTTGCAGCGACAGATGAACATGCGGCATCACGCGCGCCTCGCCTGTGAGCAGGTCGAACAGCCGATCGTCAATCTCGACACCATCAATCGACGATAGCCTGAGGCGCGCAAGATCGGGAACGAGTTTCAATATCCGTTCGACAAGTGATCCTAAATTGGGGCTGCCCGGAAGATCATGGCCATAGCTGGTGACGTCAACACCCGTCAGCACCACCTCTTTAAACCCCGTGTCGACGAGCTTTTGAATATGTTCGATGACGCTGCCAGCAGGGACGGAGCGGCTGTTGCCGCGGCCATAGGGGATGATGCAAAATGTGCAGCGGTGGTCACAGCCATTTTGTACTTCGACAAAAGCGCGGGTTTTGCCGGAATAGGCGGTGACGAGATGCGGCGCGGTTTGCGCGATGGTCATGATGTCCGAGACAATGACCGGCCTGTCCGAACGATCCATCAAATCGCGTAACAAGGTCGCGTCTTGCTTTTCATGATTGCCAAAGATGCCCGCAACCTCTGGCATGGCCCGAAACGTTTCGGGTTCCACCTGCGCAGCGCAGCCAGTGACCCACACAGACGCGTCCGGGCGACGCCGATGCGCCTGACGAATGGCTTGGCGTGTTTGCCGCACAGACTCATTCGTCACCGCGCAGCTGTTGATGATGACAATGTTATCGCGGCCCGCGAGTTGTTCAGCCAGAGCATTGCTCTCCGCCAAGTTCAGGCGGCAACCCATGCTAATGACTTCAGGCTTTTTGACGGGCGCGTTCATCCAAACGCATCCCAGTCTGCCTGACCTTTGAATACATACGTCGCGCTGCCGGTCATGATGACGGGCTGTCCCGGGCTCCAGTCGATGGTCAGGGTTCCGCCAGATTGGTGGACTGTAACCGGGGATGTTGCCTTACCCTGACGGATCGCAGCAACGGCGGTGGCGCACGCTCCGGTTCCGCAAGCCCCGGTCAAGCCGGCGCCGCGTTCCCAAACATTTAGGTGGATTTCATTCCCAGCAACCGACGCGACATTTACGTTTGCCCGTTCTGGGAACACGGAATCGTTTTCGATTGTCGGGCCAAGCTGGCGTAAGTCGATGGCATCAACATCATCGACAAAAAACACCGCATGTGGGTTGCCCATATTGATAGCCATGGGCGCGGCGAGATTGTCCCAAGCCAGTGGCATGGCGTCCGTATTCATGGGGAAAGCAAGCGGTATGTCCTGCCATGCAAAAGTGGCTTCACCCATCGACACTTCAACGTCATTGCCCGATAACTTGCCTGAAATGATACCGCCCAAGGTTTCGATGTTGAGGTCTTGGTTCAACAGCGCAACGACACAGCGTGACGCATTGCCGCAAGCCTCAACCTCGCTGCCATCGGGATTGAAAATCCGCATGCGGACGTCAGCGATTTCTGAAGGCAGCAAAAGGATAAGCTGGTCACAGCCAATCCCGAACTTGCGATCGGCAATCTTTTGCGCGCGGGCAGGGGACATTTCTATGGATTGGGCGCGTGCGTCGATAATGACAAAGTCATTGCCGAGCCCATGCATCTTGTGAAATTCGCCCATCGCCATGGCGGCGATTTAGGGGCAGCGGGGCATCAAGTCTACCGTTGATGGCGAATATGGCCAACCTATTGTTTATCGAGCGGCCGTGATTGGGCACAGGTCACAGGCGTTCCAACCAACGGAAAAACTTGATTTGCGACGCCAAGGAGGTTAGGGGCGCGTTCAAGGCAAGGATATTGCCTTTCAAAATTTGTTGGAAATCCGTTGTTTCCAAGCTGGTCGGCGAAGATTCGCTCACCGGCTTTTTGTTCGTTTATGCCTCAGACGGGGCATGTTGGTAAGGAATTTCGATGTTTGACAAGCTGAGCGACCGGTTAGGAGGGGTGTTTGATCGCCTGCGCGGTCGCGGTGCGTTGAACGAAGCTGACGTTCGTGAAGCGATGCGCGAAGTGCGTGTGGCCTTGCTTGAAGCCGATGTCGCACTGCCCGTCGTTCGTGACTTCGTTGAGAAGGTCACCGAGCAAGCCGTTGGCGCGCAGGTTCTGAAGTCGGTAACGCCCGGTCAGCAAGTCGTCAAAATCGTCAATGATGCGCTTGTCGAAATGCTCGGCGCGGAACAAAGCGACCTTGATCTTGCTGTAGCGCCGCCTGCGATCATCATGATGGTGGGTCTGCAGGGTTCAGGTAAAACCACAACGACGGCCAAGATTGCGAAGATGCTGAAGGCCAAGCAGGGCAAGAAAGTCCTGATGGCTTCGCTGGACGTCAATCGTCCTGCCGCACAAGAGCAGCTGGCGACGCTTGGTACCCAGACAGAAATTGCGACGCTTCCGATTATGCAGGGGCAGCAGCCCGTCGATATTGCAAAGCGTGCGATGCAGGCTGCAAAGCTGCAGGGCTTTGATGTCCTGATCCTCGACACCGCTGGCCGCTTGCATGTTGATCAGCAGTTGATGGACGAAATGCAGGCGGTGGCAAAGGTCTCCGTTCCTCAGGAAATCCTGCTCGTGGTCGACTCGCTCACGGGTCAAGATGCCGTCAATGTCGCCAAAAGCTTCGGTCAACGCGTTAATGTAACCGGTATCGTGCTGACCCGTATGGACGGTGATGCACGCGGCGGTGCTGCGCTGTCGATGCGCGCAATCACCGGCAAGCCCATCAAATTTGCAGGCGTCGGTGAAAAGCTGGACGCCATCGAAGCATTTAACCCAAGCCGTGTTGCCGGACGCATATTGGGCATGGGCGACGTTGTTGGCCTTGTCGAGCGTGCGACCGAAATGGTCGAAAAAGAGGACGCGGATAAGCTCGCGGCCAAAATGGCCAAGGGCCAATTCGACATGGAAGACCTGCGCATGCAGTTCCGCCAAATGTCGAAAATGGGCGGTCTCGGCGCACTCGCGGGCATGATCCCGGGCATGAAAAAGGCCAAGCAGGCGATGGACGCCGGCGGTATGAACGACAAATTGCTCGTGCATATGGACGCTATCATTGGTTCCATGACGCCAAAAGAGCGGGCCAAGCCTGAATTGTTGAACGCCAAGCGCAAAATCCGGATTGCCAAGGGTTCGGGTATGACCGTGCAGGACGTCAACAAGCTCATTAAAATGCACCAGGAAATGGCAAGCGCCATGAAGCGCATTCGCAAGATGGGCGGCCTCAAAGGCCTCGCCGCCATGTTTGGCGGCGGCAAAGGTGGCATGGGCGGCGGCGACTTGGGTGGCGCTATGGAGGGAATGCACGGACTTTCCCCCGGCGCTTTGCCCCCCGGTTTCGGCGGTCTACCCGGAATGGGCGGCGGCGGAATGCCGCCAGACCTCGCAAGACTTCTTAATAAAAAGAAATAAGTATCACATTTAATTTAATAATATTTCAGAAAGGTGAGTTAGTTTTATGGCATTATCCATGCGTTTGTCACGGGGCGGTTCGAAAAAGCGTCCTTATTATAAAATCGTCGTAGCCGACGCCCGCGCACCACGCGACGGTAAGTTCATTGAACGTATCGGCAGCTACAACCCACAGCTTCCAAAGGACAGCGCAGAGCGTATGATCCTCGACACCGAGCGTGCGAAGCATTGGCTTGCCGCTGGTGCGCAGCCGTCGGACCGCGTTGCACGCTTCCTTGACGTCGCTGGCGTTAAAGAACGCAAGGTTAAGAGCAACCCTAATAAGGGTGAGCCAGGCCAGAAGGCCAAGGATCGCGCTGAAGACAAGGCAACTAAGCTTGCAGAAGCCGAAGAAGCCGCAGCAGCAGCAGCCGCTCCAGCACCTGAGCCTGAGCCAGAAGTTGTTGAAGAAGTAGCCGCTGAAGAAGCCGCACCTGCGGTTGAAAAAGCGCCTGCCGCGGAAGAAGCTGCGCCTGCCGCTGAAGAAGCTGCTGCTGAAGAAGCACCTGCTGCTGAGGAAGCTGCACCTGCAGCTGAAGAAGCTACCGAAGAAAAGGCTGAGGGCTAAGCCTTGGCTGACTCAACCGTCACGCTTGCCGCCGTTTCTGGCGCGCACGGCGTGACGGGTGAAGTTCGTCTCAAGCTGTTTGCAGAAAATGTGGACAGCTTGAAACGCTACAAAAGTTTTAATGATGGTGCGTTGACGGTTAAGTCCCTCCGCCCAACAAAAGACGGCGCGATTGCGCGCTTTGCCGAAATAAATGACCGCAATGCAGCGGAAAAACTACGCAGCACATTGTTGACCGTGCCGCGCGATGCCTTGCCTGAACTGGGCGAGGGCGAATATTATTATAGCGACCTTCTTGGGCTTCCTTGTGTTTCAACCGATGGCACCGACCTTGGCAGCTGCATAGCCGTCGAAAATTTTGGCGCGAGCGACGTTCTGGAAATCCAGATGCCCTCTGCTGATGACAAGCCGGGCAAAAAGTTCATGGTTCCAATGACCGCCGAGGCTGTGCCGGAATGGGGCGCGCAAGCGGGCGGACGTATCGTCATCGATGCCAACTTCGTCATATGACGTTCGCTGCCCAGATCCTGACGCTTTATCCCGAAATGTTTCCCGGTCCTCTGGGAATATCCTTGGCTGGCCGCGCGCTTGAAGAGGGCAAATGGTCCTGTTCGCCCATCCATATTCGTGACTTTGCGACCGACAAGCATCGAACCGTTGACGATACGCCAGCTGGCGGCGGGGCAGGGATGGTACTGCGCGCGGACATACTTGCAGCAGCGGTCGATCACGCGTCTGCTCAGCAGCCAAATGTACCCGTTTTGGCGATGACGCCACGGGGCAAGACGATTACCCAAAGCCGCATACGGGACCTTGCTGCAGGCCCCGGCGTTACGGTGCTTTGTGGCCGCTTTGAGGGCTTTGACGAGCGTATTTTTGATGCCCGACCCCATATCGAACAGGTTTCGATGGGCGATATCGTGCTTTCGGGCGGCGAAATTGGCGCATTAATGCTGTTAGATGCTTGCATTCGGCTGCTTCCCGGCGTAATGGGCGCGACTTCCAGCGGTGATGAGGAGTCCTTTGAACAAGGGTTGCTTGAATATCCGCACTATACCCGACCCAATGATTGGGAAGGGCGAATGATCCCTGAAGTGTTGCGATCGGGGGATCATGCGAAAATAGCCACCTGGCGGAAACAAAGGGCGGAGGAAGATACTCGGTTACGCAGACCGGACCTTTGGGGGCGTTACAAAGACGCCCGGGTTCAGCCTGCCTCTGACGTGCGACAAAAGAATAAGGATTAAATGGGGCATGAACCTCATCCAAACACTCGAAGCCGAAGCTATTGCAGCTTTGTCAGAAAACAAAAAAATTCCTGCATTCCGTGCAGGTGACACCGTTAAGGTGGGCGTGAAGGTCATCGAAGGTGAGCGCACGCGTATTCAGAATTACGAAGGTGTATGCATCGCACGTTCGAACAAGGGCATGGGCTCCAACTTCACCGTACGCAAAATATCGTTCGGCGAAGGTGTTGAGCGCGTATTCCCACTGTACAGCCCAAATATCGACAGCATCGAAGTTGTCCGTAAGGGCGTCGTTCGTCGTGCGAAGCTTTACTATCTGCGTGGCTTGACCGGTAAGAAGGCACGTATTGCCGAACGCCGCGACCCGCGTCCTATTAAAACCACCGAGGCTGCCGAATAAGGCAGGAGCCGCGTTGCGTTTTTAACCAAACACAAAAGGCCGGGCTCCTACAAAGAGCCTGGCCTTTTTTATTGCCATTGAAGGAAGTTAACATGGGTTATCGTATCGTAGTTGCAGGCGCGACGGGCAATGTTGGCCGCGAGGTCGTCAATATTCTTGCCGAGCGCGCATTCCCTGCCGATGAAGTGGCTGTGCTGGCGTCATCGCGGAGCCAGGGTATCGAAATCGAATATGGCGATACCGATAAGATGCTGAAGATCCAGAATATCGAGAATTTCGACTGGTCGGGATGGGATATGGCGATTTTCGCCATCGGTTCCGAAGCAACCCAGAAATATGCGCCGATTGCCGCTGCTGCAGGCTGTGTAGTCATCGATAACAGCTCGTTGTTCCGCATGGACCCAGATGTCCCGTTGATCGTGCCTGAGGTCAACCCAGATGCGATCGACATCTATAAGCGCAAGAATATCATTGCGAACCCGAACTGCTCGACGGCCCAGCTCGTCGTCGCGCTGAAGCCGCTGCACGATTATGCCAAGATCACGCGCGTCGTTGTCTCGACCTATCAGTCCGTCTCTGGCGCAGGCAAAGAGGGCATGGATGAATTGTTCGAGCAGAGCCGCAACATCTTTGTCGGTGACAGCGCGGACGCGAAAAAATTCACCAAGCAGATCGCGTTTAACGTCATTCCGCACATCGATAGCTTCCTCGACGACGGCTATACCAAGGAAGAGTGGAAGATGATGGTCGAGGTCAAGAAAATCCTCGATACCAAAATCAAGCTCACCGCCACTTGCGTGCGTGTTCCTGTATTCGTTGGCCACAGTGAAGCGGTCAATATCGAGTATGAGCGCGAAATGTCTGCAGAGACGGCCCAAAACATCCTGCGTGAAGCGCCTGGCATCATGTTGATCGATAAGCGCGAAGATGGCGGCTACACCACACCTGTTGAAGCTGCTGGTGATGATGCGACCTATGTGAGCCGCGTGCGCGAAGATCCCACCGTGGAGAATGGTCTTGCGTTCTGGTGCGTCTCCGATAACTTGCGCAAGGGGGCAGCGCTGAATGCGGTGCAAATCGCCGAACTTCTTGGACGTCGGCATTTGAAAAAGGGATAAGTATATGGGGCTGCAAGCCGATGTTTTTTGGTCGTTTCGCAGCCCTTATAGTTATCTGGCGACGCGGCGTTATCGCGCGCTTGCCGAACAATATGACCTGACGATCAACTTGCGTCCGGTGTATCCGTTGGCGGTACGTGAGCCCGACTTTTTCGAGCGCAGCCACCCGAACTGGTTGCGCTATACCTTCACCGATATGTTTCGCGTCGCGCAGTTTCACGACATTCCATTCGGCCCGCCACGACCTGATCCGATTGTGCAGGACGTGCGCACCCGCAAGATTGCTGAAGAGCAGCCCTATATCTTTCGCCTGACGCGCTTGGGGCAGGCAGCGGCACGACGCGGCAAAAGCCTCGCATTTTGTGACGAGGTATCACGCCTGATCTGGGGCGGTGCCGAAAACTGGCACGAAGGTGACTATCTGGCCGGCGCAGCGACGCGCGCTGGACTTGACCTTGCTGAGCTCGATGCTGAAGCCCTGAGTGATGCTGATACCCTCGACGCCGAAATTGCGGCCAATCAAGCGTCTCTCGAAGCATCGGGGCATTGGGGTGTCCCTACCTTGGTATTTGACGGAGAGCCCTTTTTTGGACAGGACCGCATCGACATGGCCGTATGGCGGATGCAGCAAAAGGGACTGGCTGCGCGATAAGCCTTATCGTCACTCGGCCATAGCGGGTTGCTGTCCGGGGGCGGCTGCACCCGGCTTCAAAAAGAAAATCAGCGGGCTGATGACGATCAGCAAGAACATCATCAGTTTAAAATCATCGAGATAGGCAATCATTGCCGCCTGTCTGTTGATTTCAAGGTTCATCATTTGCAATGCAGCCTCTCCGATCCCTCCAAGGCGGTCGGCGCTCGCGGGGTCAATTGCGCTCATAGACGAAGACGTGACGTGCGATGCCAGGTCTTCGTGGCTCGTCTGCATGTTGCGCGCCAACATGGTGGTCATAATAGAGATGCCAAAGCTGCCGCCCAGACTGCGGAAGAGATACAGCAGGCTAGAGCCATCGGTGCGCAGACGCATGGGCAGTGTTGAAAACGCGACGCCGTTAAGCGGAATGAAGACAAAGCCCATGCCAAAACCCTGGAACAAGCCAGTGTACACAATCAAGTGCCAGTCCATATTCAAGGACCAGCGCGTCATGATCCACATCGATGCTGCGGTCATCAAAAAGCCGGCGAAGATTACGATGCGGGGATCTACCTTACCGCCAACTTTCGCCGCGATGAACATAGCGAGCACGATGCCGACACCTCTGGGTGCCAATAATATGCCGGTATCATATACCGAATAGCCGTAGAGATTTTGCAGCATTGGCGGCAGCAACGCGAAAATACCGAACATCATCATGCCAACCAACAGCATCATATTCAGCGAGATAAAAAAGTTACGATCGGTGACCAAAAGCCGTTCAAACATTGGCCGGTCAGTCGTCATCTGATGCATGGCAAACATCCAGAGCGCGGCCACGACAACCAACAGCTCAATGATAATTTCCCAACTTTGCAGCCAATCTTCCTGTTGGCCGCGATCCAACAACAACTGCAAGGTGGCGAGGCCAATCGCGAGCATCGCAAAACCGAAACGGTCCAGCTCGCGGCGATTGATGGGGCGCGTAGGCAGCAACCACCACAATAGGGCCAGCGTCGGAATGCCGATGGGCAGGTTAATGTAAAACACCCAGCGCCAATTGTAATTCTCGGTCAGCCAGCCGCCAATCATCGGGCCCAATATTGGCGCAATCATGATGCCCATGCCCCAGATGGACATCGCCCGCGGCGCCTCCGACGGCTTGTTAATATCCAGCATGATCGTTTGGGAAAGCGGGCCAATGAATGCCGCGCACACACCTTGGAAAATACGGAACGCCACCATCTCTGTCAGGCTTGTCGCAATGCCGCACAGCATGGATGCGAGAATGAACCCGGCAACTGCACCCAGAAACAGATTGCGTGAACCGATCCTGTCGGCAAGCCAACCCGTGATGGGCATGGCCACCGCGCTGGCGACGATGTAGCTTGTTAACACCCAGGTGATGGTATCCATCGTCGCGCCAAGGCTGGTCTGCATGTGCGGGATGGCCACGTTGGCAATCGTCGAATCCAGAATTTGGATAATCGTCGCGCCCATGACGGCAAGCGTCAGCAGCGCCTTGTTCTTGACCGGATAAGCGGCTTGATCGAGCGGATTACTTATTGGTGTCGATGCGGACATGGGCCGACAATCCTGCAATCATTGCACGCTTCGGCTTGTCGGTAATCGATATCCGTACAGGGACGCGCTGCGTTACCTTGACCCAATTGCCATTGGCATTTTGCGCCGGAAGGACAGAAAATTCTGACCCCGTGCCAGCGCCAATGCTGGATACCTTACCGCGGACTTTTAGGTCTGGATATGCATCAAATGTGATTTCAGCAGGTTGGCCAACGCGCATATGCGCAAGATCGGTTTCCTTGAAATTGGCTTCAATCCAGCTTTTGTTGCTGGCGACAATGGTAACGCCGGGCAAACCTTGAACCATCATTTGGCCCGGTTGAAGGCGATCCGCCTGACTGACGACGCCGGAGACAGGCGCGCGCACTTCTGTGCGTGAGAGGTTAAGCATCGCCTGATCGCGTTGTGCTTGGCCTGCCTTAATGGCTGGATTTACGCCTGGCGCTGCTGATCCCGTTGCAAGCGCAGCGCGCGCCTTGGTCGCGTCGGCTAGCGCCGCGGCAACGCGGCTGCGCGCATCGGACAAGGCATGTTCTGCGGCTTGCAGCCTTGCACGCGTGGTAAAGCCAGCCTGCATCAGAGCGGATTGGCGCTGATACTCTTCCTCATAGAAAGCAACATCTTCCCGTGCGCTATCGATATCGACACCTGTGGTTTGAAATTCGGTCTCAAGCGCTGAAACGCGCACTTGGGCAGCGGCAATGGCGGCGTTAGCCTGCTCAATCGCAATTCGGTAAGGCTCTGGATCAATCCGGAACAAAAGGTCGCCTTCGTTCACCACGTCATTTTCATGGACGGCAACATCGATAATCCGCCCGCCAACCTCGGCTGAAATGGACACCTTGTCTTGTTGGACATAGGCATTGTCGGTCGACACATAATGGTCGTTGGCAATGTAATATGCGGTCGCGCCGCCAACGAGCAGCAACGGGACCGAAGCCATCAACGCCAGTCGGCCAAAACGTCGCGACTTTGTCTTTGTCCCAACATCAATTTGTGGATCAGCCTCAGCCATGCGACACCTCAATCGGTTTACGGGTTAAGTTTGCACGAATGACGTTCAACATTGCTTCCAATTCTGTTCGTTGCGTTGCGTCCAAGCCGGCCAAAGCATCATCAAACAATGCAAGGGCCGTTGGCCGCAGAGCTTCAATTTTTTGTTCGCCTTCTGCCGTTAAGTGCAGCCGCCAAGTGCGGCGGTCATTGGGGTCTGCACGGCGTTCCACGAGCCCCGCATCCTGAAGGCGGTCTACCATTCGTCCGAGCGTGATTGGTTCGACATCAAGCATATCGGCCATCGTAACCTGCGCACTTCCGTCGAAACGTTTGAGCAGCGCCAGCACCCGCCATTGTGGTCGTGTCACGCCAACGGCGCGGGCACGTTCATCGAACGAACGCCGCAGCAAACGTGCCGCATCACCCAATAGAAAGCCTAAATCATCGCTCATGCCGTCGATATAATAGCTATGCTTATTATATGCAATAATTTCTTCGTGCCGCCAACAAAAACATGGAAAACACTTTCCGGATTAAACGGCGCGTGCCAAACGATAGGGATCAACTGGTGACAGAAGAACGAACTGACTTATGATTGAATCCAACAGCTTCCATACAGACGACGGTACTGAAATCGTCTGGCGTGAAATGGGGCAGGGGCGCCCCTTACTCTTGATCCATGGGTTCATGTCCGAGGCTGATACCAATTGGATCAAATATGGCCATGCGGCGACTTTGGCGGATGCAGGGTATCGTGTCATCATGCCCGACCTACGTGCCCATGGTCTCAGCGGTAAGCCGCATGCGCCAAGCTGTTACCCCGCCGATATACTGGCCGATGACCAGTTCGCATTGCTCGCGCATTTGGGGATCGAAGATTATGACCTTGGCGGATATTCATTGGGCGGGCGAACAGTCGCGCGGATGTTGGCGCGCGGCGCGCAGCCGGGGAAGGCAATCATTTCCGGAATGGGTCTACAAGGGCTTACGCAAACCGGAAATCGCGGCGCGCATTTTCGTGAAGTCTTCGACAATTTGGGGCACCACGAAAAAGGGTCGGCTGCTTGGATGGCCGAGGCATTTTTGAAGACAACGGGCGGCGACCCATTGGCGTTACGCAATATATTGGAAACCTTTGTCGACACCAGTGAAGCCGAGATTGCCCGTTGGGACTTGCCGGTAGGAATCGTCTGCGGCGAGCAAGATGATGACAACGGGTCTGCCGCGGATCTAGCTGCCCTCCTGCGCCACGGGAAGCTGTTCACGGTTCCCGGTAACCACATGAGTGCAGTCACCAAGCCCGAACTGGGTCAGGCGTTTGTTGCGGCTTTAAAGGCAGATTTCTGATCATGGTGCCTCCATTTGATATCCAGCCCATTTTGACCGGCAAAAAGGTGATTTTGCGGCCGTTGGTG
>JAJTEF010000064.1 GCA_021300355.1 Sphingomonadaceae bacterium
CACGATTGGCTTGCCAGCTTCTTTACCAGCGGCGGCAACAACGTCGGAAATCGGTGTCTTGCCGTCCATTACGAATGGCTGGCTCAACAAAGCATTTTCCTTGGCGAACTTCTTAACAGCGCCTTCAACCATCTTTTCGACAATATCGGCAGGCTTGCCGCTTTCCGAAGCCTTCTCACGGGCAATGCCACGCTCGCGCTCAAGTGTTTCTGCATCCAAACCGGTTTCGTCGAGCGAAAGCGGGAATGCAGCAGCGATGTGCATCGCCAGTTGCTTGCCGAGGCTGTCGAGCGTTGCAGCGTCTGCTTCGCTTTCGAGCGCCACGAGAACACCGATGCCACCCATGCCAGGCGCAGCAGCGTTGTGCACGTACGACACGACGCGACCATTGCTCACCGAAAGCGACTTAACGCGGCGGATAACCTGGTTTTCACCGATGGTTGCAATATTGTTGGTCAAACGATCCTGAACGGTTTCGCCATCGCCATAAGGCGCAGCCAAAACAGCTTCAGCTTCGTTTGCGCTCAGGCTCAATGCAACATTGCTGACAGCAGCAACGAATTCTTGAAATTGCTCGTTCTTTGCAACGAAGTCCGTTTGGCTGTTGACTTCGATGGCAGTACCCTTGGTACCTTCAACGGCAACGCCAACAAGACCTTCTGCAGCCGTGCGGCTCGATTTCTTGGCAGCAGTGGCAAGGCCCTTGGCACGCAGCAAATCTACTGCGGCTTCGATATCGCCATTGGTTTCTTCAAGCGCCTTTTTGGCGTCCATCATGCCGGCACCGGAAAGCTCACGCAGTTCCTTGACGGCTGAAGCTGTAATTGCAGACATATTTTGTCCTTTCGAATGAATGCGGCGGCATCCATAGCCGCCAATTTTGTCATTCCCGTGAAAGCGGGAATATATGATCCGAAAACGATGTTTACACCGATGTTTCGGGTCATGCCCCCCGAACAAGTCGGGGGGTCATAAGGTTTATTTACGCGTCGGCAGCCGGTGCTTCTTCTGCAGCGACTTCCGCTACAGGTGCAGCTTCTTCGGCTAATGCAGGTTCAGCAGCTGGTTCAACTTCGGCACCAAGGTCAACGCCCTTGGCAACCTTAGCATTTACGTTGCCCTTCGTTGCCGCAGTGGCAACCGCGTCGCAGTACAAACGAATGGCGCGCGCTGCGTCATCATTTGCAGGAACCGGGAACGCGATACCGTCTGGCGATACGTTCGAATCGAGGATCGCGATGACAGGAATACCAAGAACATTGGCTTCCTTGATGGCGAGTTCTTCCTTGTTGGCGTCGATGACGAACATCACGTCAGGAATGCCGCCCATGTCGCGGATACCGCCAAGGCTCATTTCAAGCTTGTCGCGCTCGCGGGTCATCTGAAGAATTTCCTTCTTCGTGAAACCGTGCGTGTCGCCCGAAAGCTGCTCTTCGAGCGTCTTAAGCTTCTTGATCGAGTTCGAAATGGTCTTCCAGTTGGTGAGCATGCCGCCCAACCAGCGGTGGTTGACGAAATGCTGACCCGATGCGCGCGCTGCGTCAGCGATTGGGCCCTGTGCCTGGCGCTTTGTGCCAACGAACAGAACCTTGCCGCCCGACGAAACGCTCTGGGCAACGAAATCAAGCGCACGTGCGAACAAGGGCACGGACTGCGACAGATCGAGAATGTGGATGCCGTTGCGCGCGCCGAAGATATACGGCTTCATACGCGGGTTCCAACGGTGTGTTTGGTGGCCGAAATGGGCCCCAGCTTCAAGCAATTGCTGCATGGTAACGACAGGTGCCGCCATGGTACTTCTCCTTCCGGTTGAGCCTCTGGGAAACTAGAACGTCACTGTTGCCTAAAAGACAAAGATCAGCACCGGTATGTGCGTTTCCCATGTGGAATGAGCGCGCCGTTATAGCTGCGGCAGGGATTCGTCAAGCGGTTTAGCCATTTGTTAGCAACTATATGGGTAAGACGCGGGTTATGACGAGCCCGAACGATGGCATTAAATTTTGTGTTCCCGGAATGGAACGGACATTCCGCTTTGGCGGATGGGAGATGGCGGCGTGAGTGGGGAATTTGATATTGAGCGGTATCTTCAGGGTTTGTATCCGTGGCAACGCGAAGTCATGGAACATCGCGAAAAAGCTATTGCAGGCGAAGTACCGCAGTTGCGCCATGGAGGGACAATCTCTGATGACGGTTATCCTCCGGCAAAGTTTAGCGACATAAAGCGGTTTCTAAAGCTTGTGCGGGATACGCCGGAGGTCTGGAATGGCTGGGTAGAGTATGCCGATCTGCTCGCAACCGATACAAAGGCCATAGAAGATTATGAAAACGGATATGAACCCGATATCTATTGGGTCACAATCAACCTTCATCGTGACTTGGTCTCATGGTTCTTGGTCAAAAATAATATTGATGCACCGGTAAGCCCTTTCAGTTGTGCAGGGGCACAGTCTTTCTTGCGGAGGGTAGCTGGTGGTGAAATTGATTTTGAAAATGATGATTTTATAAAGAATGAATTTCGGAAGTACCCGGGATTTAAACCGCAAGATGTCGATTTCGAAAATTAGAATCCTGATTGTGGCAAATCATGGCAACCGTTTATAATCTTCTTGATACCGCTGGAATTACGGTGACAGTGCACCAAATTATTGCTTTCCATGGCATTGCACCGCGCGATCGTCCAAGAAAGTTATCCACAGCCAATCCCCGAAATACTCCACTTCATTTCGGCGATGAGAACATGCTTGACAAGTTAGAACAAATAGTGAACAAAGGCTCAAACGCTGCCCATGCCGGGCCAGCATAGCCCGCTAAATAATTTGGCGGGGGACAGAAAGGACCAGTGCCATGACTATCGTAGCTTCCCTTCTTTTTGTGACCGCGCTTGGCTTGTCAGCCGGCACAATATTTTTAACAGTGCGCAACGCCATGCCGCGGATACGTGAAGTCGTTGCAATGGAATTTGCAGGCGAAGTTGCACGCGAACGGCGCATCATATGTGGCGACATGCGTCGTCGCACCCCTGCAACGATTATCGCATTCCCGGTCGCTGGCCGCGCCACTGGCGAAATGCGCCTCGCCGCTTAACCGGTTTCATTGCGCAAACGGGCCGGACAAATCGGCTGCATCATCACGCCGCCGTCATGGCGGCGTTTTTGTGCGTGCGTTATATCTGCTATGTTGCACCGCGGCCATGCCCGCTTGGCGTCGGGCATAAAAAAGGGCGGGTGCTTTCGCCCCGCCCCTTTCACCAAATAGATTTGGTCTGTCTTAGTTGACGGCATCCTTAAGCGCCTTGCCAGCCTTGAACTTAGGCTGAGTCGATGCTTTGATGGTCATTGGTTCGCCAGTGCGTGGGTTACGGCCGGTCGAAGCCTTACGCTTTGCAACGCCGAATGTACCGAAACCAACGAGACGTACTTCGCCGCCGCTCTTCAGCGCGCCAGTGATTGCTTCAAAGGTCGCTTCTACTGCTTTACCAGCATCTGCTTTGGTCAGGCCGCTTGCTTCTGCAACTGCATTGACGAGATCTTGCTTGTTCATATTGGGAACCCCCCTCTCAAAAATTGTATAAAACTCAAAACATTGATTAATTGAGTCGCGGCGTGGGCCGGTGGACGGATAATGATGACATTGCGTGCACTGTCAAAGGAAAAATCCGCCCAAAACCGTCATTTTCTGTGAAAAACGGCAAGTTTTGCCCACAATATGCAATCAAAAGGCATTTATTACCCTTTAATGGGTCACCGACGCCCCGTTTTCGCCGCCCACTGTGGGCGACAAGGCCGCAGCGAGTTCATCGGCTTCCGTCCATTCTACGGCCACCAGAGGCGATACCAGCGCACGCGCCAGCACCTGATCCACATGGCTAACAGGAATGATTTCCAGGCCTTCTTTTATGTTGGCTGGAATGTCGGCGAGGTCCTTCTCATTCTCCTGCGGAATGAGCACCGTCTTGATACCCCCCCGAAGCGCTGCGAGCAGCTTCTCTTTCAGTCCGCCTATCGGCAGCACACGTCCGCGCAAGGTAACTTCACCGGTCATGGCGACGTCACGATGCACCGCAATTCCGGTCAAGGTCGAGACGATACATGTCACCATGCCAATACCCGCCGATGGACCATCCTTGGGGACAGCGCCCTCGGGAAGGTGGATGTGGACATCCTTGCGCCCAAATAGGCTTGGCTTAATGCCATAGCTCGGTGCGCGCGCCTTAACATAGCTCAAGGCAGCCTGAATGGACTCGCTCATTACTTCGCCAAGCTTACCGGTGGTCTTGATCTGCCCCTTACCCGGAACAGTCACCGCCTCAATGGTGAGCAGTTCGCCGCCAACTTCCGTCCACGCAAGACCCGTAACCGCGCCAATCTGGTTTTCTTCCTCACCCATATCGTGGCGATATTTGCGGACGCCCGAAAAATCTGCGAGATTTTCAGGGGTAATGGCAATGCTGGTGGCTTTGCCTTCCAATATGCGGCGCAGCGCCTTACGCGCCAGCTTTGCGACTTCCCGCTCAAGCGTACGCACACCGGCTTCGCGCGTGTAATAGCGGATCAGATCACGCAGAGCATCGTCGCTGACCGAGAATTCTTCGGGTTTCAGCCCATGGGCTTCGACTTGCTTGTCGAACAAATGTCGCTTCGCAATCTCCAGCTTCTCGTCTTCGGTATAGCCTTCCAACCGGATGATTTCCATGCGGTCCAAAAGCGCCTGTGGCAGATTGAGGCTGTTGGCCGTTGTCACAAACATCACGTCGGACAGGTCCAAGTCGATTTCGAGATAATGGTCGTTGAACTTGTTGTTCTGTTCCGGATCGAGAACCTCAAGCAATGCAGACGCCGGATCGCCACGGAAATCCTGACCAAGCTTGTCGATTTCATCGAGCAGGAACAGCGGGTTCATAGTCCCAGCTTTTTTCAAATTGGCCGCGACCTTACCGGGCATCGAACCAATATAGGTCCGGCGGTGGCCACGAATCTCGGCTTCATCACGCACGCCGCCCAGCGACTGACGGATGAACTCACGCCCCGTTGCCTTCGCAATCGATTTGCCAAGCGACGTCTTACCAACGCCGGGAGGGCCGACGAGGCACAAGATTGGGCCCTTAAGCTTGTTGGTGCGTGCCTGTACCGCAAGATATTCGACAATGCGGTCCTTGACCTTTTCTAAAGCGAAATGGTCTTCATCAAGAACCTCCTGCAACGGTCGCCTCGGCGGACATGGGTGCCATGCCGCGCAGCTTTTTCAATTCGGCATTGGCTTTCGCCTTTGCTTCCTTGGACAGCTTCATCGTGTCGATCTTGTTTTGAATCTCGGCAACTTCGTCGCCGCCTTCGCCATCGTCATTGCCCAGCTCGCGCTGGATGGCCTTCATCTGTTCGTTCAGATAATATTCGCGCTGGGTCTTTTCCATTTGGCGCTTTACGCGGCCACGGATTTTCTTTTCGACCTGCAATACGCCCAATTCGCCTTCCATGAAGGCAAACGCCATTTCCAACCGGCGAAGCGGGTTCGCTTCAACCAGAAGCGATTGCTTATCCGACACCTTTAACTGGATATTGGCCGCAACGGCGTCCGCAAGCGCCGACGGCGTTTCGATCTCCGAAAGCTGCACCGCGGTTTCGGCTGGCATTTTCTTGTTGAGCTTCGAATAATTTTCAAACTGGTCAGCAACCGAACGCATCAGCGCGGTGGCTTCAGGACCTTCTGCGCTTTGTTCGACAACGAGTGACACAGCCGCTTCGACATATTCACTGCCGTGCTCAACCAAATCGCGCAGTTGCGCGCGCTGCTTGCCTTCGACCAGAACGCGCACAGTGCCGTCGGGCAGCTTCAGCAGCTGCATGATCGTTGCGGTTACGCCGATATCGTACAAATCATCTTTGCCGGGATCATCCTCGGCAGGGTCAAGCTGCGCGACAAGGAAAATTTCCTTGTTCGCCGCCATCGCTTTTTCCAGCGCGACAACCGACTTATCCCGACCCACAAACAAGGGAACAATCATACCGGGGAAAACAACGATATCGCGCAGGGGCAATAAAGGCAGGTTCAGATCCATAGATACTCCAAGTGGGGTCGCGCAAAAATGCGGCACGCCCGTTGCCACTCAATATGAGCGCTCTGCGCAGGCTTTCAATGCATCTGGTCCCCAAAAGCGCAATTTGCTGGGGAAAAAACGGGTTTAATGGAAAAGGGTGCCGATAATGGCGGGATTAAAACGGCAGTTTGAACCCGGCAGGCAAAGGCAGGCTGCTGGACATTTTGCCCATTTCGGCATTGCTCGCGGCATCCGCTTTTTCACGGGCGTCGTTAAATGCTGCGGTAATGAGGTCTTCCAGCATCGTTTTGTCAGCAGGAACGATCAGGCTGTCATCGATTGCCACATTCAGGATGCGGCCTTTTGCCGTTGCGCGGACTTTCACCAAACCACCGCCCGACTGGCCTTCGACATGAATGGTGTCGAGCGTTGCTTGCGCTTGTTCCATTTGCTGCTGAATGTTTTGAGCTGCCTCTTGGGCGGCCTTGATCATGTCTTCCATGCTTTTCATGCGCTCTTACTCCATTTCATGTCATGCGCGTCGCTGTCGAGCAACTCCGCCTCAGGAAACGCAGCAAACGCCGCTTTGACCAGAGGTGACTCCAATATTATGCGCTTTTCAGCATCGGCCTTCGCTTGCTCTTGCTCCAACAAGCTTGGCGCAGCCTCACCAGCGCGCTCTTCAACGTCCCAGCGCGTGCCGGTCACCTTCGCCAGTGCATCGCGCAGTTCCGCTACAAAGTCCGGCGCAACTGGCCCGGCAAGCTGATATGCCAACACCGGTGGCGCATATTCCACCAAACGGACGACATCCCGCAGGGTCATCTCAAGACTAACAAACCCCTCGCGTGCCAAACGATCCAAAAGTGCATGGAAATCGGTCGGCATTAACGTCTGCACGGTCGCGGACTGCGGCGTGCTGGGTCCAGTGGCCGCAGAGGCCGGTGGCGCGGCAAAGCTGCCCTGCCCAATCATCTTTGCCAACTCGCCGGGGTCGGGAAGTGTCGCGGCATGAATAACGCGCAGCAACGCCATGTCCGCAGCGTCGAGCGGCACTGATG
>JAJTEF010000029.1 GCA_021300355.1 Sphingomonadaceae bacterium
GTGCATATGGCCCATGGCGATGGGCTTATCCCGATCATCCTGCCACGCGCGGGCCTCGACCTTGGCCATCGTGCGGCCAAGCCGCGTGACTTCACCCACGGCATAGGTCATCTGGCTGAGGCCGCCGCGCATGAAATCGACCGTGACATTGACTTGCTTGATGGCGGAATCGCTCCCCTGCGCCTGTAAGGCGCGGTGCACGGCGGCGATGGCCGCGATTTCGAGCAATCCGGATATGGCGCCGCCATGCAGATACCCAGGGCGACCTTGTACGCGGTCGGCAAAGGGCATGCCGATCACGGGCACACCGTCGATTTCGTCGACGATCGTCATGTCCAACGCTTGGGCATAAGGCGGCAGAGCAATTGGGCTATCGGTCATGATATGCGGTCTCCGATACGGATGAATGTGCCGCTTGCATGCGCCAAGGGCTCGTCCGGATTGCCATTATGGGCAAAGCCGCGAACAAAGCCGATGCTGTTGGTCAAATGATAGCAAATGCCACGGCCATATACGCGCTCACCCGAAGGTGACGGACGCAGATAGTCGATCCGCAAGTCCATCGTTACTTGCGGCCTAAACTCACCCAGCTTCGTCCAAATCGACATGCTGGTGGCGTTGTCCATCAGGCTGATGATCACGGCCGACGCGAGGATACCGGTATCGGAGTCGGCAACAAGGTCTTCACGCCAGTCGATGGCGAGTTCCACCCAATCAGCGCCATGGCCAACATATTCCATGTCGAGAAACCCGCCATGGCCAAATTTGCCCATCATCTTGTTGACGAGGGCGGGGTCGAATTCAGTGCCTTTCGGCACGATGCTGCCCAAATCGGGTTTGCCGAACGCCATTTACTTACTTTCTAAGGTTGGCCGCAATTGCGGCGTCACACGTGCTTTTGAAAGCTGCTCATAGGCATATCCCGCCTTCAACACCTTATGGTCATGCCACTTTGGCCCAATGAAGCTTAAACCGACCGGCAGGCCAGCGGACAGACCCATCGGCACTGTCAAATGCGGAAAGCCGGCAACGGCCGGCAATTGGCTTGCGCTTGGCCCTGAAAAGGCATCGCCTTTGCCAAGTGTGGAAAGCCGCGCCGGACCATTGGTCTGGGCGATGATGACATCAACTTTGTCATGGGCAAAAAACTGATTGAGCGCGCCCGAGGCAAGACCGCGTGACGTTGCCAGTGCTTGCACATAAGCGGGATCGTCTAGCCCGGCTTCTTTGTCGGCGGCCTCAAATATGTCTTGTCCAAAATGCTGCAATTCCGTGTTGGCATTGGCCTTGTTGAACGCAATGACATCCGCAAGCGTTTTATGTGGGACGAGGCCTTCGGGCAGACCTTGCAAATAGCTTGCAAGGTTTGCCTTCAATTCTGCCAGCAGAACCTTGAATTCGCCTTGTCCGATTTTCTGGCGGTCAATTTTGCTGCCATCCAGCATGACGACTTCAGCGCCGCCAGCCTTCAATGTGGCAAGTGCCGCATCGAACAATGCGGCGTCAACGTTGGGCGCGCGCAGAACGCCAATGCGCATGCCTTTTAACCCATCGACAGAAAGGTCCTTGCTGTAATCGCCGCGCCATGTGTCGGCATCGGCGGTCGCGGCGTCCTGTGGATCGGAACCTGCCATTGCCGTGAGCATGATGGCGGCATCACGGACCGAACGCGTCATGGGGCCTGCGGTGTCCTGGCTGTGGCTGATGGGCACGATATAGCGGCGCGAGACAAGGCCGACGGTGGGTTTGAACCCGACCACGCCGTTTATGCTAGCGGGGCAAGTAATCGATCCATCGGTTTCGGTCCCAATGCTGCCTGCCGCAAGGCCCGCAGCCATTGCAGAACCACTGCCGCTGGACGAGCCGCAGCTGTTGCGGTCAAGCGCGTGTGGATTTTTGGTGAGGCCGCCCACTGCGCTCCACCCGCTGGTGGAGTTACCCGACCGGATATTGGCCCATTCGCTCAAATTGGTTTTTCCAAGAATGACCGCGCCCGCCGCGCGCAACCGCGCAATCAACGGTGCATCACGATTGGTGATATTGCCGGCCAAGGCCAATGACCCTGCGGTCGTCGCGATGGGTCCGGCCACTTCGACATTGTCCTTCACCAATACCGGAATACCATGCATTGGCCCGCGATATGTGCCCGCACGCAGTTCCGCATCCATGGCGCGGGCCTGTTCAATCGCATCGGGGAAGGTGGCGATGACCGCATTGAGCATGGGGCCGCTGTCATCCACCGCTGCAATCCGCGCCAGATAGGCCGCCGTAATCGCTTCGCTGTTCAACGCGCCATCATCAATGCCATCGGCCAATTGCGACAGGTCCAAGCTTTCGATGGGACCAGCCTTGGCAAGATTGGCGGTGGCCCGTTCGGTCGATGGCGGCGTTGGCGCCATTGCGGACGCCGACGATGCAAAAGTGACGCAGCTTAAGATGAGGGCAATTTTAACCTTCACGTCGCGTCTCCCTTGGCAAGCTCCGCGCCCCGGTCACGCGCGGCGCGCAATGTATCGGTTATCAGTTTGTTCAACGCCGCATCCGAATCCAGCACCGCGAGCCCTGCGGCTGTGGTGCCGCCCGGACTGGTGACGCGCCGTGCCAGATCAGCGGGCGTTTCCGATGAGGTCGCGGCCAAGATCGCAGCGCCCTCGGTCATCGCCAGCGCCAGCTGTGCGGCAACATCGCGCGGCAATCCGGCGGCTTCACCACCTTGGGTCAGTGCATCAATGAAACGATAGACGAACGCTGGCCCGGACCCCGCAAGCGCCGTGACGGCGTCCATATGCGCTTCGTCGTCGATCCAGATGACCGCACCCAGCGGAGCCAGTAACGATGCCATCTCTGCCCGTTGCTGCGCATCGTCATGCGGCGCAAAAACACCCAGCGGTGACTTGCCAATCGCGGCGGCCAAATTGGGCATCAGCCGTATGACGCGCGCATCGGGAAAATACGCAGAAAGCGTATCGGTCGTGGTTCCGGCAAGTATGGATATCAACGTTGCCCCGGGGGCGAGTATGCGCGCTATTTCGGGCGCCAGCTCAGCCAAAAGCTGCGGCTTTATGCCCAATATGACGACATCAAAGCCCGTGTCCATTGCGGCTGAAGACCGATGGACATGAACGCCCTCTGGCAGGTTTTCCGCAACCGGATCGATGATGTGGAAGGTGGCGGGTGCGACATTGGCGGCAAGCCAACCGCGCAGCATGGCACCCCCCATATTACCACAGCCGTAAAAGCAAATTTTAGATGGGAAAGCGGACACAATGAAGACCTTGCGACTATTTACGCTGTCGTCATGCCCTATCCTTGCGCCAACGGCAACCGCAGGAACAATGACAATCCTTCAGGCGGTACCACGGGTGGCGCACTTGCGTGCCGAACGGCATCGGCGCGCGCACGGTTGAGGATGGCCGCTGGCACGCCGGGATCATGAAACACATTGTCCGCTTCACCAAGCAGGCGGGCGGTGAGCAACGTAAGGTCATCGGGATCGGCGGAGAGCAATGCAATCTCGATCAACCGGTCGCCCTTGGGATTTTCGGCCTGCATAATCCAATTGTCGACCGTCGCGTCGTCATGTGTGCCGAACGGGTCAAGCATGCCGCCGGCGGCGAAACCCTGATCCAATGCACGTCGGCGCTCCGCCCCTTCGGACCAACGCGCGCGGATTTTGCTGCGGGCTCTGGAAATGGCTTCGGCCAGTGGGCCCAATGTTTCAGGCAGCAGTGTTTCGATACGCTGGCGAATGGCCTTGGCCATGCCCGCCGATGCGCCGCCGGTGCCGACTGCAATCAACACAGGGGTCCGGTCGACAATCGCGGGCGTCGTAAAATCACAAATTTCGGGGCGGTCGACGACGTTCACCAGCAAGCCAAGGGCTTTTAGATCATCAGCAGCGATGCGGGCTTCGTCTTCTTCGGCGATTGCGACGAAGGCAATCCGTGCCGTGCGATCGGCGGCATCAACGCAAATGCCGCCCGCGCGTTCAATAAGCCGCCGTTTCGCATCCGCCATTTCGCCTTCACCGACCAAAATGACATTTCGGCCCTTCAGATTTACGAAAATGGGGAGCTGATCCAAATCTCTATCCTTATTTCAGCCAGTCGGGCACATGCTCGGCAGCGAGAATGGTCTCGGGCGAAATACGATCCGCAACCACCGCAAATTTATCGCCGTCGACGAGCACTTCGGGGACGAGGCCGCGGCTGTTATAGGTGCTTGCCATCGTCGCGCCATACGCACCCGCTGTGCGGAATACGGCAAGATCATTTGCCTCGACGACATCGACTTCGCGGCCCATGGCAAAGGTATCACCGGTTTCACAGACGGGGCCGACAATGTTGGCAGTCATTTTGCGGCCATTGGGTTCGACTGCGTCAAAATCATGCCACGCATCATACAGCGCGGGGCGCGCCAAGTCATTCATTGCGGCATCGACAATGGCAAAGGGTGCATTGCCCGATCCGGGCTTCACGCGAATTACGCGCGTCAGCAGGACGCCCGCGTTTCCGGCGATGACACGGCCGGGTTCGAACATCAAACGCACGCCCCAGTCCCTGGTCACGCGCGCAACCATCGCGCCATATTCGGCAGGTTCAGGCGGATTGTCACCGTCGCGATAGCGCACGCCAAGGCCGCCGCCCAAGTCAACATGGGTGACTTTATGGCCTTGGTCGCGCAAATCCTGCACCAGCGCACCGACTTTTGTGAACGCTGTCTCCAGCGGCTCAAGGCTGGTCAACTGACTGCCGATATGCACCGCAACGCCGCGCATATTCAGTCCAGGCAACGCATTTAAGCGGCCATAAATTTCCGTCGCGCGGTGAATGCCCACGCCAAATTTATTGTCGGCTTTCCCCGTTGAAATCTTGCCATGTGTTCCGGCGTCGACATCGGGATTGATACGCAGCACGGCGTTCGCTTGATAGTTCAACGCGTTCGCAAGCGTCGCAAGCTCGCGGCCTTCTTCTTCGGACTCGATATTGAATTGCCCGATACCTGCCTTCAATGCGCGGACGATTTCTTCGGCAGTCTTGCCAACGCCCGAAAAAACAATGTCTTCTGGCGCCATGCCCGCAGCAAGTGCGCGGTCCATTTCGCCGCCCGACACAACATCCGCGCCATAGCCCTGACGCGCGAGCACCTTGAGCACGGCCAAATTCGGGTTGGATTTCACGGCAAAGGCCAAATGCGGGTTATCAAGGGCCGACAAGCCAGCGCGGAACACTTGCGCGTGCCGCTCCAGCGTTGCGCGCGAGTAGATATAGACAGGTGTGCCAACCGCCGCCGCAATATCGGGCAGCGCGACATCTTCGGCGTGCAGCACGCCATTTTTAAGGTCAAAATGGTTCATAGGATGGGATACTTATTTGGAAGGCGTTTTTTCCGACGAATCGGTCTGTTCGGGGCCAAACGGTTTGGGTTCTTGCCCCGGCGGAATGTCGAACGGATCATCTTCGCGCCGGTCGGACCGTTTCAGCAGCTCGTCGGTGCGCCCTGGCCGTGCCTGAACCGATGGAGTCGTCAGAATCTTCGCCGTTTGCTCGGTGGTCTGGCCATAAGCTTGCGGTGGCATGCTATTGCCCGTGCGGGGTTCCAGATCGCCCACTTTGCCGCAGCCCGCAACGCACATGGCGACGCCAATGATGAAGATGGTCCGCGCCGGTTTCATGCCTCAAGTTCCTTTTTGGCGGTGCTGATGGCTTCTTTTACGCGCATAGGTGCCGTACCGCCAGCACTCGTCCGGCTGTTTACCGATCCTTCGATCGACAGGTCGGGCAAATTGCAGCCAGCGAGCGCCGCATTGATGGCAGAAAGATCGTCCACGGTGATGTCGGACAGGCTTATGCCACGTGCCTCACAGGATTTGACGACGCTGCCCGTGACATGATGTGCCTCGCGGAAGGGCATACCAAATTCGCGCACCAACCAGTCGGCCAGATCGGTAGCGGTGGAAAACCCGCTGCCCGCCACCTCGCGCATGCGCGGCGTATTAAATGTCACATTGGCCACCATGCCCGTCATCGCGGCGATGGACAAAGACAGCAGGTCATATGCCTCAAACACCGGAGGTTTATCGTCCTGCATGTCCTTGGAATATGCGAGCGGCAGGCCCTTCATGGTGATCATCAGGCTGTTCATGCAGCCAATGATCCGTCCTGCATGGCCACGCACCAGTTCAGCCGCGTCGGGATTGCGCTTTTGCGGCATGATGGAACTGCCCGTCGACCATGCGTCGGGCAGGCTGATGAAACCATAAGGCTGCGACGCCCATATGATCATTTCTTCGGCCAACCGCGACAGATGAAGCGCCGTTTGTGCGGCGGCCGTAAGGAACTCAAGCGCGAAGTCGCGGTCGGAAACAGAGTCCAGACTGTTCGCCATGGGGCCGTCAAAGCCAAGCGCCAATGCCGTTGCGGCGCGATCAATCGGAAAGGATGTTCCCGCAAGTGCGGCTGCACCCAAGGGTGACTGGTTCAACCGGCTGCGGCAATCGGCAAAGCGGCTGCGGTCGCGCTTTGTCATTTCATAATAGGCCATCAGGTGGTGGCCGAGCGTAACAGGCTGCGCGACCTGCAAATGCGTGAAGCCGGGCATGATGCTATCGGCATGTTCTTCTGCGCGTGTTACCAGCGCCGACTGGAATGCGCGCAGGCCAGCATCGATTTCATCGGTAGCATTGCGCACCCAAAGGCGGAAGTCGGTGGCGACTTGGTCATTGCGCGACCGCGCGGTGTGCAAGCGTGCCGCAGGCTCACCCACCAACGCACGTAACCGCGTTTCGGTGACCATATGAATATCTTCAAGCGTGAGGTCTTCGGGCACGCCATTGGCTGCATATTCGGCGTAAATGCTATCGAGCCCGCTTTGGATCGCGGCATTGTCTGACGCCGTTATAATCCCGTTTGCGGCCAGCATATCGGCATGCGCTTTGCTGCCGGCTATGTCTTCCTGCCAAAGACGCTTGTCGAATGGGATGGAGGCATTTATCTCGCGCATGATAACGCCAGGGCCTTCGCCAAACCGGCCGCCCCACATGCTATTGGAATCAGAGATGCGCTTTGTAATTGCCTTAATCCTTTTAGTGCTGGCTGGGTGCGATAAAGAAAGCCAACCCAAGGGGCAAGCGCAACCCGCATCCACGGCCAAGGCAGGGGCATCTGACACGGCGGAAATTGCTCTTGAAAGCGCCAATGGCATGCGCGCCACGCTAAGCTACACATTTGCGGGTCAAAAAGCACCATCGGCACCTTTTGCCGATGCGCAGGGTCAGGATGTCAGCCTTGCCGATTTTGAAGGCAAGCCGTTGTTGCTCAACATCTGGGCAACATGGTGTGCGCCATGCAAAGCGGAAATGCCGACGCTGGATGCGCTGGCGAAGTTGGAGAAAGGCCGCATGAACGTGATTGCGGTGTCGCAAGACCTTGAAGGACGCGCACCTGTTGCCGCGTTTTTCACGGAGACAGGGGTCAAGAATTTGGAGCCCTATACCGATGCTGACAATGCACTGCTGACGGCGTTCAACAACGCGATCGCGCTGCCGACCACCATATTATATGACAGTGATGGCAAAGAAGTGTGGCGCGTGGCGGGCGGTGTGGAATGGGATGAGGCCGAAATGGCAAAGCTGCTGCGCGCAGCGGACTAATAGGTCCTGACCCTACATCAATATGCGGCGGACTCGCTGCTTTTCGGCTTTTCGAACGGGCAGTGATTCGGTCAGTGACCGCACGACCACATGTTTGTGCCGGGGATCATTGCAATTGGTGATTTCCGCTTGCTCGGTTTCCCGGGCAAAGGCTGTGCTGGGCAAAAACCCTGCCGACAATATGACGATGCCTGTGCCCAACGTTGAAAAAAGTCCCCGCATAGCGGCAAATTGCCAGCAGAAAGCTTTATAAACGATGAATGACGAAGGGGTGTCCTGCATTTCTGGTGCCTCTATCGGCCAACATCCAAAAATGGTGGGCGCTAACGGGCTCGAACCGCTGACCCTCTCGGTGTAAACGAGATGCTCTACCAACTGAGCTAAGCGCCCCACTACGGGAAGCGCGCCTTTGCCAAAGCGTTTTGGCTTTTGCAAGCCTAATCAGATGATCGGAGCGGAACGGATGCCGATTGCGACAAAATAATCATCCAGCTTGGCAGATGTTTCGTCCGACAGTTCAATGAAAACCCGCCGTGCATCGGCTGGATCCTGACGCCGGACGAGCATGCCGCTTTCGGTCATTGCGGTAATCCACCGCAAGGCAGTCGTCGGGGGAACCGCAGCGGCAATACACGGGCTGGAAACCGACACATGCTGCCCTTCTTGTCCGGCCGCCTTTAGGTCCAGCAAAATATCCCAGGCCGGGTCCGCGAACAGATCGGGTGGAAAATAACGCTCCCGCATACGGCGCAGCTTGATGATCTCGCGCAGCATTTGGGGGTCCGTTGCGTCCGAGTGCATAGCACTGGCGGATGGAAATCCCTGAAACCCACCCAATGGCGCTGGCCGAAAGGAAAGAGCTTTGTCGGATACCGATGTTTTGGGTTCCGAATCGGCCATGCGGGCAAGAGTGCGGGCAAATTCTGCGAGCTCGTCGCTGATTCGGTGCAGCGATCCGAATGGGACATCACGGTTCGTGTCATGCAGTCGGTCCATTTTGCCCCGTCCAAACGCCCCCGCCAAAATCGGCATCGCCTCAATGTAGTCAGCGTCGACGAAAAAATGGCACTGGCCTTGCGGAAGCGCTGCATAAGCGTCCTCGAGCCCGTCCATATTGGTCCACACCAACGCAGTGCTCCGATGCATTTGAAGATACCGCGATATGCGCGCCAAGAAATCTTCTGGTATGTCCATTTTGAACGTAAAATGGACCAAAATGAAATCCGTCCACTGTGTATCGTCCATCACCAGCGCGGTGCAGCCCATTACCGACAATAATCGCTTGAGTTCAGCGACGCGTCGCGCCGTGCCGCCGACGATCATGGCCGTGCGGCCATTGATGCTGGAACCGAAGGTGGACGGGGGTTTTGCCATATATATTCTCCCAGAAATGCGAATAGGGGCCTCACGTCGCGAAGGCACGATGTTTGCGGTGTGCGCCATGTACAATTTATATCCATTTTGGAAGTAACAGTTTTGACCGACTGTTTGTTTGCAAGGCGCCCCTGATGCGCTAATCCCCCTGTCCATTGAGCCTGCGCACACGGGCCGCAAAATGCAGAGGAGCATATTTAGGTGAAAACGGGAAAAATCATGTTGAGCGCAGCGGCGCTTTTATTGTCAGGAGTTGCGATGACGGCGGTTGCACAAGCGAAAGAAATGAAGTCCGGCCAATCGGCCAGCGACCCCGTATTGCTTCAGGAATGGACCGGGCCATATGAGGGCGTGCCGCCATGGGACAAGGTGAAAGTTACGCAATTCCCGGCCGCGTTTGAGGCCGCGATGCAGGCATCAAAGGCTGAATTTGAAGCGATGCTCGCAAAGCCCGAAGCCATCACGTTCGACAACACCATCACCGCCAGCGAACTGTCCGGCGAAAAAATCGGCCGGCTGTTTTCGATCTGGGGCGTGCATTCATCGAACCTGTCGAACCCTGAAGTCCGTAAAATTCAGGCGGAATGGGAACCAAAGGTTAGCGCGTTTTTCTCCGAACTTTCGCTTGATGCCCGTTATTTCCAGCGCGTCAAATATCTCTTCGATCAGCGCGCGAATCTCGGCCTAGATGCCAAGCAGATGCGTCTGTTGGAACGGACCTATGACGGTCTGGTCCGCAATGGAGCGATGCTCGACGCGGGCAAGAAAGCACAAGTCATCCGCATAGAGACCGACCTTGCCAAGAAATTCTCTGCTTTTTCCGAAAAGGTTCTGGCGGATGAAGAAACCTTCATCCTCATAACCGACGCGGCGGACCTTGCGGGTTTACCCGAGAGCTATGTGGCGGCGATTCAGGCTGCGGCCAAGGCAAAGGGCCAAACTGGCTGGGCCGTGGTGAACACCCGTTCTGCCGTTCAGCCTTTCCTTGAAAATTCAACACGGCGCGATTTGCGTGAAAAGGTCTGGCGTGCGTTCACGATGCGCGGCGATAACCAGAATGCGAACGACACCAACGCGACTATCGCCGAAATATTGAAACTGCGTCAGCAGCGTGCCGAAATTCTGGGCTTCCCGACCCATGCCCATTACCGCATGGCCGACACGATGGCGAAGGACCCGAACAAGGCGATGGACCTGATGATGAAGGTCTGGCCTGCTGCTGCTGCCCGCGTCAAAGAAGAGGTGGCCGACATGCAGGCCATCGCCAATGCCGACAACATCATAATCGAACCATGGGATTATCGTTTCTACGCCGAAAAGGTGCGCAAGGCGAAATATGACCTCGATCAGGAAGCCGTTAAACCCTATTTCCAGCTGGATAATATGGTCGCCGCGATGTTCGACGCCGCGGGCAAGCTATATGGCATGAGCTTCTCCGAAAACACGGGCACGGTCCCTGTGTTCGAACCCAAGGTACGAACATTTGAGGTTAAGCGCGATGGCAAGGTCGTTGGCCTGTTCTACCTCGACAATTTCGCGCGCGCCGGCAAGCGTTCGGGCGCATGGATGACCACCTATCGCAGCCAGCACAAATTGGGCGGCAAGAATGACATCGTGCTTGCATCGAACAATAACAACTTCGTGCCCGGCGCCGATGGCGTGCCAACGCTCATCAGCATTGATGACGCGTCGACATTGTTCCACGAATTCGGTCACGCGATCCATTATCTGAACTACGACATCACATGGCCGGGCCTTGGCGGCACGCCGCGCGACTTTGTGGAATATCCAAGCCAGGTGAACGAAAACTGGTTGCTGACGCCTTATGTGCTCAACACCTATGCCAAGCATTATAAAACAGGGGAGCCAATCCCGGCCGCCTTGGTCGAAAAAATCCGCGCGAGTGATACGTTCAATCAGGGCTTTTCGACCGTAGAATATCTGTCGAGCGCCATTTTGGATATGAAGCTGCACAACCGCAGCGAACCCGTAACCGATCCGCGCGCATTTGAACGCGATACGTTGGCCGAAATCGGCATGCCCAAGGAAATGGCAATGCGCCATCGCCTGCCGCAGTTTAACCACCTGTTTGCCGATGATGGCTATTCAGCGGGTTATTACAGCTATCTCTGGTCCGAAACGATGGATGCCGACACATGGGCGGCGTTCACCGAAAAGGGCGATGTCTGGGACAAGGAAACAGCCGAGCGGTTCCGGTCCATGTTGCTGGCAACGGGCAATGAAACCGACCGGATCGAAGCCTATCGCGCATTTCGTGGCCGTGATCCTGATGTGAAATATATCATGAAAAAGCGCGGTTTCCCGACGGGCGAATAACGCTTTTTTCAAGTTAAAAAGGGGGCTGCGCGGGGGAAAAACTGCGCAGCCCTTTTTTGTTGATTTCCAGCGCGCGAATGCCAAAATTGAGCTATTATTGCGTGCGGCCTTGGCAAAACGCCGCCGTGCGCGAAAGGAGATGTGAGATGCTCGGTTTATTCTTCGGCAAAGAACCTTGGTTTCGTGCGAAACGTTTCGGCTATGGCGCTGGCCTGCCGTTCAAGTGGCAGGGATGGGCCGTGCTCGGCTTTTATATTTTGGCGATGACTGGCTTGGGGCTGCTTGCGGACAATGATCAAGCGATACCCACAATAGCGACAGTCGCGCTCATGTTGATCATTACCAGCATTTTCGTCGTCATCGTTCGCAACCACACCGAGGGCGGCTGGAAATGGCGCGGGCTTTAACGCTTAACGCAGCGCTTGGTCTAACAAGCGCGCGAGCCTGATCCCGCCGCGCTCAACCTGTTGGCGTAATGCGGCGCGTGACGCAGCGATGTCGGCTTCATCAATAACCACGGGTGCGGTTGGCTTTGCGCCACATGGGTCACCATCGACCGCGCGGGGATAGGCAATCTCTTTCGATATCGCCCAATTTTCTTCGCTCCACAGGCGGGCATTGCCCTGTTTGACAGCGGCTTTCTCCGCGGGCGAAAACGTGCGCACAATCGCCGGTGCGGCAGACAGCGCGCGGTCGGCCAGCAAGCCGTCCCACACTGAGTGCAAATTATATCCCCGCATATTGCCATATATGACCTTTAGGTCATTGCCGCCGCGGTCCGCACGGTCACCGGCGTGCAATGGCTGGTGAATGTCACCTACAAAATGCACAAGAAAGGCCAGCGCCTGCAAACGGAGATGCGCAGGCAGCGCCTTGTTTGACAGCAACGCAAAGTTGCGGTCGATCTGCGCCGACACGCAGTTCCCGTCGGCGCACGCGCTTTTTAGGTCAAACGGCTTGCAAATATCGACATTCTGATAATGCCAGCTGTTGGTATAGCCCCAGCGCGCACGATCGCCTTTGATGCAATCCGCCCAGACGCTGACGTCAGCAATGTTGCGCATCGCACATTTGGGCGTGCCCAGCATGGGCGCCGCGCGCAACAGACGTTGCATATTCGCACGCGCATTGGCGGACATATTGGCCTGCGCAATGTGCGCCACGGTCTCATGCCCATATTCCCAATATGCCTGGGCAGGGGCAAGTGGCGCGACAAGGACGAGAAGAGCGATGAGCAAGCGTTTCATGTGCGCGCCATAATTTGTAACGACGTGTAAATCAAAGCAACAATCGCGCGTGGTACGTATAGGATGGTGATTGCGGGAATATTCCAAGCCGCCTATATCCCCCCAATGTCTTCCATTCGCCCTTGGCGCGATATCGCGCGTCGTCAGTCCCGCCAAATCATGGTGGGTAATGTCCCTGTTGGTGGAAATGCCCCGATTGCGGTGCAAACGATGACCAATACGCTGACCAGCGATGCCGCCGCGACCATCGCCCAAATCCGCCGCTGTGAAGATGCCGGGGTCGATATCATTCGCGTGTCCTGCCCTGATGTCGAAAGCACCGCTGCGCTGAAACAGATTGTGCGCGCCGCCAATGTGCCCATCGTCGCCGACATTCATTTCCATTATAAACGCGCGCTTGAGGCGGCGGACGCTGGCGCGGCGTGCTTGCGGATTAACCCGGGCAATATCGGTTCATCAGAGCGTGTGAAAGAGGTCGTCAACGCCGCCAAGGCCAATGGCTGCGCGATCCGTATTGGTGTGAACGCCGGATCCTTGGAAAAGGACTTGCTCGAAAAATATGGCGAGCCTTGTCCCGAAGCGCTGATCGAAAGCGCGCTTGACCATATCAAGCTGCTGCAGGACCATGATTTCCACGAATATAAGGTCGCGGTAAAAGCGTCCGACGTATTCCTTGCCGTTGCGGCCTATATGGGGCTGGCCGAGGCGGTGGATTGCCCGCTGCATCTTGGGATTACCGAAGCGGGCGGATTGATTGGCGGCACGGTCAAATCATCCATCGGCATGGGCAATATGCTCTGGGCCGGAATTGGCGACACCATCCGCGTCAGCCTGTCTGCCGAACCCGAAGAGGAAGTTCGTGTCGGCTATGAAATCCTAAAAGCATTGGGCCTGCGCACCCGCGGCGTGCGCGTGGTCAGCTGCCCCAGCTGTGCCCGCCAAGGTTTCGACGTCATCCGCACCGTGCAAAAGCTGGAAGACGCGCTGAGCCATATCAAGACGCCCATGTCACTCTCGGTGCTTGGCTGCGTCGTCAACGGCCCCGGCGAAGCGCGCGAAACAGACATCGGCATCACCGGCGGCGGCAATGGCAAGCACATGGTCTATCTGTCGGGCGTGACCGATCACCATGTCGCAAATGACGACATGGTCAGCCACATCGTCAAACTGGTCGAAGCCAAAGCAGCCGAAATCGACGCCGGCACCAGCGTCAGCATGGATACGCTGCACGGGAAAGCTGCTTGAGCCTCTCCATTCGTTCGGCGACGCCAGCCGACATTTCGCTCATTGGTCAGTTCATCCGCGACCTCGCGGAATATGAAAAGCTTGCCCATGAAGTGCGTTTTGATGAAGCGGTGATGGCGCAAAAGCTGTTTGGACCGCGCCCCTTTGCTGAGGTGTTGATCGGTGAGATTGACGGAACGCCGCAGGGATTTGCCCTGTTCTTCCACAATTTCTCGACCTTTGAAGGGCGTCCGGGGATTTATCTGGAGGATCTGTTCGTCCGGCCAGACGCGCGTGGTTCGGGGCTTGGCAAGGCATTGCTGGGTAAGCTTGCGGCGCTTGCGGTGGAGCGCGATTGCGCGCGGCTGGAATGGTCGGTGCTCGATTGGAACACGCCCGCGATTGATTTTTACAAGGCGCTTGGCGCACGTCCGATGGACGAATGGACGGTGTACAGGGTCGATGGCGATGCGCTGACTGGCCTTGCGGCGCATAGCATTTAGCCATGGCTGAATTGCACCCGCGCCCCTTTATCCCATTCATGGTGGCAGCGGCTGGTGTCGGTACATTTTCGCTGATGGACGCGGCGATGAAGGATCTGGCGCTCTCCATCGGCGCGTATAATGCGGTGATGTGGCGTAACACCGTTGGTGCGTTGTTGATGGGCGTTTTGTTCGTCGGCACGCGGCAGAAATGGCCGCCCGTACATCTGCTGAAAATCCATTTGTGGCGCAGCATCGTCGTCGCGGTGATGGCGGTCAGTTTTTTCTGGTCGCTCACGAAACTGCCCTTGGCCGAAGCCATTGGTCTGAGCTTTATTGCGCCGGTCATCGCGCTGTATCTTGCCGCCGTGATGTTGAAAGAAACCATTGGGAAAGAGGCGATCTGGGCGTCGCTGGCGGGCTTGGGCGGCGTTGCCATCATCATGGCGGGCCGGTTGAGCGGACATTATACGATGGGCCATGTCTGGGGCGCTGCTGCGGTTTTATTTTCGGCGGTGGTGTTTGCCTATAACCTCATTCTCGCGCGGCAGCAGGCGCAGGTCGCTGGCCCAATCGAGATCGCCTTTTTCCAGAATCTGTTTGTCGCGTTAACGCTTGGCCTTGCTGCGCCATGGTTTTTGCAGCCCATCGGCATGTCTGATGCCCCAATGGTCGGCGCATCTGCTGCGCTGGCGGTTATCTCGCTGTTACTTTTAAGCTGGGCTTATGCACGTGCAGAAGCGCAGATTTTGATTCCGGTCGAATATACCGCCTTTGTCTGGGCAGCGTTTTTCGGCTGGCTGTTTTTCGCCGAACCCGTCACCTGGCCTGTGCTTTTGGGAACGGCCTTGATCGTGGGCGGAAGCCTGATTGCGGCGCGGGCAAAACCCGTGCCGGTCAATCAGGTGGAGGTTGCGACGGTGTAGGGGGTCGGTTCGCTCCGAACGTTTCTTTTGCCCACCCACAACGTCGTCACCCTGAACTTGTTTCAGGGTCTATTTGGCCTCGAGACCCTTCGGCCCGCGTGGCACGATGGATGCTGAACCAAGTTCAGCATGACGTGGATTTGACGAACGGCGCTGCTTACGCCGTCAGCGCCGAATAGATCATCGTCTTGATTTCACGGCGCACCGGATAGGTGGTCGATGGCAGCAATTGCGTCATGAAAATCATGATGATGTCTTCCACCGGATCGATGAAAAAGGCGGTGGAATACATGCCGCCCCAATAAAAATCGCCGTTGGAACATGGCGCAAGTGTCGCGGCGCTGTCGATGGTCGTGGCAAAGCCGAGGCCAAAGCCAATGCCCGCCATTTCGGCCTCGCTAAACAAAGACTTCGACATTTGCGTCAGGTCTTGGCCGCCGGGAATATGGTTGGCGGTCATCAATTCTATCGTTTTGGGGCTCAGGATTTGTGCCCCATCCAGCGCGCCGCCATTCAGCAGCATCCGGCAAAAGCGATGATAGTCGGATATGCTCGACGCAAGGCCGCCGCCGCCGGAGTTGAAAGTCCATCCCTTGGCCCAGGCACTTTCGGACCCAGCCTTGTCGAGCAGCTTCATCTTGGATTCGGGGTCAAAACCAAAGCCGTCGGGGATGCGCGATGCCTTATCGGCGGGCACTTGGAAAAATGTATCGGCCATACCCAGCGGCGTGAAGATATGCGTCTGGAAATATTCAGGCAGTGATAATCCGCTGATCCGTTCGACCAATATGCCGACGATGTCGGTGGCGACGGAATAATTCCACTGCGTGCCGGGGTCGAATTCCAGCGGGATTTGCGCGAGCGTGTCGATCACGCTTTGCGATGTATTTTTGGTCCAGCTTTCAACATCGGTCTTGCGATAGGCCGCGTCGACATTGCCCTGTTCCTGAAAGCTATAGGTAAAACCAGCCGTGTGGCGCAGCAGATCGACGATGCGCATCTGGGTCGTCGGCGGGCGCGTCATAAACGGCACGTTGCCGCCGCCGCCCACAAATACGCCCAAATTCGCAAATTCCGGAATATATTTGGAAACCGGATCGGTCAGCGCAACCTTGCCCTGTTCGACCAGCTGCATGAACGCGACCGAGGTGATGGGCTTGGTCATCGATGCAATGCGAAAAATTGCGTCGTCCGCAACGCCTGAGCTCCACTGAAGCGCAATATCATCGCCGCGCCCGACCAGCAGCGCCGCAAACGGCAATTTGCCGCTGTCGAGATATTCGGTCTGAATGAATGCCGGTATCCGGGCGAGCCGGTCTGGACGGAAACCTAATTCTTCGGCGCTCATACGGCTGTTTGTCCTGTTAATTGGCGGGTTACGGGGTGTGAGCTGGAAAGGCCACCGTCGACGGCAATGGCTTGACCATTGACGTAGCTCGCCTGATCACTCGCAAGGAACAAGGCGACATTGGCGAGCTCCTCTGGCTGCGCGCCGCGGCGCAGCGGGTTGAGACGGCCGATCTTGTCGGTCACGCCCTTTTCCTTGGCATAATCGAATGTCGGCTTGGTCATGCCGGTTTCGGTAAGGCCGGGGCAGATCGCGTTGCAACGGACATTGGTGCCCGACAATTGTTGTGCGCTGACTTGCGCCAGATTGATGACGCCGGCTTTCGATGCCGAATATGGCGGGCCGCCAGCACCCGAGCGAATGCCCGCGACACTTGCGGTCAGGATGATCGAACCGCCATTGCCGGCATCGGCCATGACCTTGCCCGCATGCTTCACCATCAGCCATGGGCCAATGAGGTTGACGCGCAAGACGCTCGTGAAATTTTCGACCGTGTTGTCGAAGATACCTTCCATGCCGCCGGAGATGCCCGCATTGGCAAAGGCGACATCAAGATGTCCGTGCAGCTCAATCGCCTTTGCGACAATCGCGGCGACATCTGCCTCATCGCCTGCGTCCATCTGGACGGCGGTGGCGGCGTCGCCAATCATGGCTGCGGTGTCATGCACCGATGCCGCCATATCGCCCAGAACGACCTTTGCGCCTTCGGCAGCAAAGCGAATGGCCGATGCGCGGCCAATGCCTGAACCTGCGCCTGTGATGATGGCTACTTTGCCTGCTAATGCGCCGGTCATACCACTACACCCCCATCAACAACGATTGTCTGTCCTGTCATAAATGTTGATGCATCGGAGGCGAGATAAACCGCAGCGCCTGCAATCTCACGCGGCTCGCCAATCCGGCCCAATGCTGCGCCAGAGGTCGACGCCTTCAAATTTTCGGGATTTTCCCACAATGCCTTGGCAAAGTCGGTCTTCACCAGTCCCGGCGCGATGGAGTTAATCCGCACATTATGTGGGCCAAATTCGCGGGCGAGGTTTTTGGTCATCTGGATATCCGCCGCCTTGGTGATCGCATAAGCGCCCAATATCGGCGATCCGCGCAGGCCGCCGATCGACGACACAATGACAATGGAACCGGCTTTGCGTTCGATCATTTCGGGCGCAACCATTTGGATCAACCAATGCTGCGACACGATATTGTGATCGAGTGTCTTGCGCAGCTGTTCATCGGTGATCGTCGCCATCGGGCCGTAATGCGGGTTCGATGCCGCGTTGCAGACCAGAACGTCGACTTTGCCAAACGCCTTGCGGGTTTCATCGACAAGGTTTTGCAACGACTCTTTGGACGATAGGCTTGAGGCCACGGCAATCGCGGCGCCCGGATGCTTGGCATTGATGCCCGCGGCAACCGCTTGGCAATCTTCAATATTCCGGCTGGAAATCGCGACCTTTGCGCCGTGGTCGGCCATTTCTTCGGCAATCGCCTGACCAATGCCACGCGATGAACCTGTGATGATTGCGACCTTACCGGTCATATCGAATAGTGACATTGATCTCTCTCCTATTCCTCCCGCTCACGGGGAGGATATTATTCTTTACGCCCCGGCTTGCTCGGCAAATTTCCATGCGGATTGTGCGAGCGGGTACACACGTTCGGCCATCGCTTGTGCATGTGACGAACTTGCGGTGCCATCAATGACGCGTTTCTTGATACCCTGAATAATCCCCGCCAAGCGGAAGAAGTTATAGGCAAAATACCAGTTCATATCGGGCACGCCGTCGCGGTTCGTTGCCGCGCAGTAACGTTCGACCATCGCGTCCAATTCGGGGATGCCCAATGTGGCGCGGTCCAAATCCATGACGCCGGAGCGCCCTTCATTATGCGTGACCCATGCCATCGCGACATAAGTGAAATCCGCCAGCGGATCGCCAAGCGTCGACAGTTCCCAGTCGAGCACGGCGACAACATGCGGATCCTTGGCATCGAAAATCATGTTATCGATGCGGTAGTCACCATGGACGACGCTGGTGCGTGTTTGTTCGGGCAGCGTTTTGGGCAGCCATTCGATCAACCGCTCCATTTCCGGCATGACCTCGGTTTCCGCCAAACGATATTGCTTGGTCCAGCGGTCCACCTGACGTCCGAAATAATTGCCGGGTTTGCCAAAATCGGACAGTCCGGCCGCGTCCACGTCAACATTGTGCAACGCAGCCAGCGTGTCGATCATCGCTTCATAGGTTGCTGTGCGTTCGGCCGGGTTCGACCCCGGCATCGCGCCGTCCCAGATTGTGCGGCCTTCGACCATGTCCATGATGTAGAACCAGCTGCCGATGACGCTGTCGTCGGTGCACAGGCCATAAGGCTTGGCGACGGGAAAGCCTGTCGGATGAAGCCCGGCGATGACTTTATATTCGCGGTCCACGGCATGCGCGCTGGGCAACAAAACGCCCAATGGCTTGCGGCGCAGCACATAAGCCCCGCTTTTGGCGTTGAGTCGGTAGGTCGGGTTGGATTGCCCGCCCGCAAACTTCAATGCCTGCACGGGGCCTTCAAAACCCGCTACATTTGCCGTCATCCATTCGGCGAGCTTGGCTTCGTCCAATATGTCCGTGCCGGTTGGTGCAACCGTGCCGGTAAAGGCCGTTTGTGCATCAATGGGTGTCGGCGCTGCGGTCATTGGTCGAATACGATAACCGAACGGGCCGCATCACCGCGCTTCATTTGGTCAAAGCCTTCATTGATACGTTCCAGCGGAATGGTTTCCGAAACGATGCTGTCGAGATCCAGCATGCCGCGCATGTAGAAATCGACGAGGCGCGGAATATCAACAGGGAAGCGGTTGCCGCCCATGATCGCGCCTTGCAGTTTTTTGCCCGACAGCAGATCCATCGCAGACAGTCCGACCGAATG
>JAJTEF010000030.1 GCA_021300355.1 Sphingomonadaceae bacterium
TCGTATCCTCTCGGAAACCCGCGCCAATTTGCCGCAGCAATATATTGCGTTACTGGAGACTGAAGCGGTCACGCTCGAATTTAGCGACGATGCGATTGATGCCATCGCGCGCATTGCGGTGGACGTGAATTCAACCGTTGAGAATATCGGTGCACGGCGACTGCAAACGGTTATGGAAAAGCTGCTGGAAGATATCAGCTTCGATGCCGAAGACCGCAAAGGTGACGTAATCCTGATCGACGCGGACTATGTGCGCAAGCAGCTATCGGGTATCGCAAAAGACACCGACCTGTCAAAATATGTACTTTGACGTTTTTGGCCTAATCGGATTGTAAGGACAAAAGGAGCGTCAGCGCGAGCTTGCGGCGTCTGCATTCGCGGGCTGCGGTGCAACCACAAGTTTCCAAGCCTTATCCTTAACGAAATAGCGTTTAGCCAGCGCTTGTAATATCTCGGGCGTTACGCTGTTATAATCACTGTACAGCTTACCCAGCGCCACGAACCGCTCGGGCTGATATGTCGATCCCTTGAGCTGGTTGAGCCAAAATGTGTTACCTGATGCCGCGCGCTCAATGGCTTGCTTTGTCGGCTCAACCGCACGCTGCAGTTCGTCGGCGCTTACCGGATTGGCGATCAAATCCGCGGCAACCGAATCCGCGAATGCAAAAAAGCGGTCCACATCGGTTGGCTTGACCTGCGTATAAGCCATCAAATATCCGCCGCTGTTGAAATCGACGGGCCAGTTGGCCGCCATGTCGGGACTATAGCTCGCGGCCTGCTCCGCACGGAATTTCTCAAACAGCCGGTCACGAAAAATCGCGGCTAAAGTTTCCAGCTGCCGTCCTTCGCGGATGCCGGCAATTCCGCCGCCCGTGGGCCATGCCATAACCGCCGCCGCCTGATCACGCGCACCGCGATGCGTCAAGCGGAGGGGAACCGCCGTAGGCGCTGGGAAACGGACATCGCGCGCTGCTGCCGCTACGGGCATAGGTGCGCGCGGCGACAGCGCACCAAAGCTTTTTTCCAACGCAGCAACAGCCGCTGCCTTGTCGAAATCTCCAAAGAGCAGAACCTCAACCGGCCCCTGCGCCAACAACGGTTTCCAATATGCTTCGAACTTCGCGGCATCGACTTTCGCGACTTCCGCCGGTGCCGCGGCTTTCCAGCGTGGATCATTGTTGCGCAGCAAAAATTCCAGATCGCGCTGCAATACCGAGGTCGCAGACATTTCGAAACTCGCATAGCCGGACGTCGCGAGTGCCTTTGCGCGTTCAACCGGCGCGGGGTCCCAACCAGGATGCGCGAGCTTCGTGGCGATTAACGTCAACTGATCCGCAAGGTCATCAGGCCGCGTATTTGCGCCAAACTGGAACGCATCATCATCGATGGAGAAGTTGAGTTCTATCCGCCGTCCATTGACCATCTGGTCGATTTCCGTGCGCTTGAGTTTGCCAATGCCATTTTCCGGCAAGACGATAGGCCCTGCCCACAGCAAGCTGCCATTGTCAGGGGTGACGGCTTGATAGCCCCGACCAAAACGGACGAGCACTCGTATTTGGCCGCTTTCGGCCTTGTTGGGATACAGCAATGCGCACACGCCGTTCGACAGTTCAAGCCGGGTCATCTGCAAACTTGTGACCGTGTCTTCGGTCACGAGTTTGCCGGGTGCGCCCAGCTTGGGCAACGCGGCAAAGCCAAGGGTGGTTTCGGACAATCGCGCAGTCGTATTGGCCGATACGACGGCGTTCAATGCAGCAAGCGCACGATTATCTGCGTCCGCGATCGGCGCGGGTGAAGACAGCATCAACCGGGTCGCGTCCGCCATGAAAAGCTTCTGTGTCGACGCCAGCAGCCGCTGCGGCGTGAATTTGTCCTTCATGCCTTCATAGACCTGAACAACCGTTTTGGGTGCAGCCACCGTTTCCCGAATATCAACGGCATTGACGATATCGTCCGCTTGCTTTGCGGCGGCTTCAAACGGATAGCTGTCGAGCATTGTGCGCAACGCATTTCCGAAAAGCGTTTTCTCACGCTCGATATCCGCAACCGATGGTGGTGTGGCAATGGCATCGGCGATAACTGCGCGCACGTCGCGCGTTGCCGCTTCCCATTTGTCGCCGACGGGGGTGACGGACACCAAAGTCGCGTCCGCTGTGCGCGAAATATCTTCCTGCGCGATTTCAGCGAACAGATAATTGCCGCCACTGCGCGCCTGCACCTCAAGCCTGCGATTGATGATCTGAAGCGCAAGGGCGTCGATCAACAACTGCTCGTTATACGCAATCGTATCATCGACTTTCCGCCAGGGACGTAAGTAAGCGATGCTGACGGTGGTGGGCAATGTTGGCTCAATCAGCACGCGCGTCGGAGTGCCCTGCGGTGTTGGATCGCCAAAGGCAGGCTCAGGCGCGCGGGCGCCCTTCCCTTTCCAGTCGTTGAAATATTTCTGCACCAAATTGGCGAGGTGCGCGGGTTCCATATCGCCAGCCATCACGACAACTGCATTTTCGGGCCGATACCAACGGTCATGAAATGCACTCAGGCGCAAGGCGTCGGAAGCCTGCAATGTTTCAGGCGTGCCAATCGTCGACCGGTTTGCCAGCCGCTGCCCCTGAAACGCGTGCTGGCGCAGGGCGTCGCTATACACCATTTGCGCACCGCTATTTTCGCGCAGCTCCGCAAGGACAATGGCGCGTTCGGCGTTCAAAGCATTGGGCGAGATACGCGGATTGCGGATCATGCCCGAAATGATTTTGACCGACTCGTCCAGCTTCTCGGGCGTCGCGTTGCTGCGCATTGCTGTCACTTCCAAAGGTGACGCCAAACCTTTGCCAAATGCGCTTTGCCTCGCCATCGGGCACAAAGGTTGATCCACGGAAGGACAGATGCTCAATCAGATGGGCAAAGCCTTGCTCGTCGTTATTTTCATGCAACGCGCCCGCATCAATCCGCACGCGGATGGACACCTGCCCCGCAGGCACATCATTTTTCTTCACCGCATAGCGCAGCCCGTTGGGCAAAACGCCAAAGGTCCAGCTGTCGTCGACCGGAACGTCGCTGCCTTCATACAGCCACGGAACTTTGGCCGCCTTTGCCGCGACAGATGTAGCAGGCGCAACATTTTGTGCGTAAGCAGAGGTGGACAGCAGCAGGGCTGCCAAAGCGAGCGATTGAGTAAATTTGCGCATTACAATCCTCATAACGGAACGAAGGCTTGACTGCACATGAACGTCCGAAAAAAAGCGGCTACTTCGTTTCAATCACGGTCTCGTCATCCTGAACTTGTTTCAGGATAACATGCCACCGTTGTTTGTTATCCCGAAACAAGTTCGAGATGACGAAATATTTTTCCCGGCATGGTGACTAAATTCCACCGTCGACGGTATCATAGCCTAAACCACGCAAACCAAGTTTCAGCGCCTCGATGCATTCAGCAAGTTTATCCGCGTCTGTTGTCCGGACAACGAAGTTCGCCCCGACCTTGCCTTCGCGGAAAAACGGGTAGCTGCCGATCTGGCAACCTTCATGATGCTTTTCGGTATCGCCCAGCAGTTTGGCCACTTCGCTTTCGGCCACCCAGCAGCCGATTTGTTGTGACAACAAGGGCGCACCGCCCTCCAAACTACCGGTCAGGGCATCCAACATTCCGGCGGTGATGTGCGGCACGCCAGCCATGATGAAGATGTTACCATGGCGAATACCGGGCGCGCCCGACATCTTATTGGGGATAAGATCAGCGCCATCGGGCACACGCGCCATGCGCAGGCGGCCCGGGTTAATGCCGCCACGCGTTTCATAATAAGCATGCAGGACGGCGCTAGCCTCTGGATGAATGACAACATCGACGCCGAGCGCTGCCGCAATCGCGTCAACGGTAATGTCATCATGCGTCGGGCCAATGCCGCCGGTGGTAAACAGATAGTCATTGCGCGCACGCAAGAGGTTCACTGCCTCTATAATGGCATCCATATCATCGGCGACCACACGCACTTCGCGTAAGCGAATGCCTTGAATATTGAGCCAAAGCGCAATCTGCGCGACGTTTTTGTCCTGTGTTCGGCCAGATAGGATCTCGTCGCCGATGATTACAAGCGCTGCGGTATATATGCGGGAATCTGTCATACGCACGCGATAGCATAATTCACCCCCTCGCAAAGTGCGGATTATTGCCTTATATCATCGGCATGGAACAATATGTAAGCGTTACGCCCGAAGAGGCGATGCAGGCCCGTGACGGGGTCATCAAATTGCACGGAGCCGAAGGCTTTGAAGGCATGCGCAAGGCGGGCCGCCTGGCTGCCGAAATACTCGATGCATTGGTGCCGCATGTCGTGCCGGGCGTCAGCACCGAGGAATTGGACGATATCGTCCGCGAGATGACGATGCGTGGTGGCGCGGTGCCGGCAACCTTGGGCTATCGCGGTTACACGCACAGCTGCTGCATTTCGATCAACCATGTCATTTGCCACGGCATTCCGTCGGACAAGAAGCTAAAGGACGGGGACATCGTCAACATCGACGTCACGCCGCAATTAAATGGCTGGCACGGCGACACCAGCCGTATGTTCCTCGTCGGCGACGTGCCGGTAAAGGCAAAACGCTTGGTCGATGTGACCTATGAATGCCTGATGCTCGGTATCGAAGCCGCCAAGCCCGGCAACCGCGTCGGCGACATTGGCCACGCGATCCAGACCCATGCCGAAAAGCACCGCTATGGCGTCGTGCGCGATTTCTGCGGCCATGGCCTTGGCCAATTATTCCACGATGCCCCCGAAATCGTCCATGTCGGCCGCCCCGGCACTGGGCCAGAGCTGCGCCCCGGCATGATCTTCACCATCGAACCCATGATCAACATCGGCAAGGCAGCAGGCAAAGTCCTCGACGATGGCTGGACGGCCGTCACGCGCGACCGTTCATTGAGCGCGCAGTTCGAACATAGCATCGGTATCACCGAAGACGGCTGCGAGATATTTACGAGCAGCCCGAAGGGGTGGCATCAGCCGCCTTATTGAGATTTCTATCACGTCATGCTGAACGCGTTTCAGGGTGACGCGGTGTTATATCCGATTGTCGCGCTTACAACCGCAACCCAATCCTCTCGTCCAATCCGGCCATGATGTTCAGGTTCTGCACCGCTGCGCCGCTTGCGCCTTTGCCGAGATTATCGAGCAATCCCAGCAAGCGGACTTGCGCGCCGTCGGGTGAGCCGAGGACGTAGAGGTCAAGCCTGTCGGATGGTGCTTGGTCGGCACGGATCAGCAGTTCCGCTGGCGGCGCGTCATCGTGCACTTTCACGACGGGCGATTTGGCATAATGTAGCGACAAGGCCGCGCGCATTTCGTCGGGATCATCACTGCCGGGCATGACCGAGATGGGCAGCGGTATTTCGACCACCATGCCACGGAACGCGCGCACCACAGCGGGTGAGAATATCGGGGCCAAACCTAGCCCTGCATGTTGCTGCATTTCGGCGACATGCTTGTGGTTCAGATCAAGGCCATAGGTGCGAAAGCCGATATCTGCGCCGTCGCCGCCTTCGAACCGTTCAATCAATGCTTTCCCGCCGCCCGAATAGCCCGACACGGCGTTGACGCTGTAGGGCCAGTCTGCGGGGATCAATCCGGCCGCGACCAAGGGTGCAACCAGCCCCAAAAAGCCGGTGGGGTAGCAACCCGGGTTGCTGACAAGGCGGGCATTGGCAATCCGGTCGTGTTGGCCCTTGCGATATTCGGGAAAGCCATAGGCCCAGTTCGGGTTCACACGATGCGCGGTCGATGCGTCGATGATGCGCGTGTGGCTGGACGTCGTCATTGCCACCGCCTCTTTTGCGGCATCGTCGGGCAAGCACAGGATGACAAAGTCGGCGTCGTTCAATGCCTCGCGTTTCGCAGCAGGGTCTTTGCGTTTGTCATCGTCGAGCGTGATGAGCGTGAATTCGGCGCGGCCAGCGAGCCGGTCCGCGATTTCAAGGCCGGTTGTGCCCGATGCGCCGTCGATGAAGATCGATTTGGTCATTTTACCCGCTTACGCGCAAGAATCGCTTCATCATGCGCGGCAAAGCGTGCCGCCGCATCTGCCAGCGGTTCAATGCTCACCGCCATCGCGGTGCCATTGGCGTGGATGATGTTCTCTGCATCGGCCATGATCCCAACATGGCCGGGGAAGAACACCAGATCCCCGCGCTGCAACGCGTCGCCGTCGGCTAGTTCTTCGCCAAAGTCTGCCTGCTGCATATCGGCATCGCGTGGGGGCATATGGCCCTTCAGTCCGAACACCAATTGCACAAGGCCTGAGCAATCAATGGCGTCCCCGCTGCGCCCACCCCAGCTATAGGGCGTGCCAATCAACTGCTCTGCCAAATCCGCCGGTGATGCCGCAACGCGTCCGATTTCGGACAAATGGGCCAATGGCACAAAACCGTTTTCGCAGGCCAGATAGTTGCCACATTCGCTTGGGCTGCCGCAAAGCAACTGCGCACCCATGGGGTAACGCGCCAGCACAGGCGCCTTTGTCGATGGTGCGGAAACCAGCAATGTCGCAGGCGCGCTGACGATATGCGTGGCGTCAAAATCATCGCCAAGCTCGGCAAAGCGGACATAACCCAGATAATTGTCGTGCAGGCAATATCCCCATGCCCATTCGCCCGCGACATCAAGCACGGCGAACTCCTCACCATGCATTAACGCGCTGACGGGCATGGATGTGGCATGCGCCTCGGCATGAATTTCGGTCACGGGCGCAATGCCCATGCGTAGCATCGGCACGGCATAATGCGGCGCGAACAGCTTTCCGGCCAAACTGATGTCGGCCAAATCCCCGCGAATGGGCGTTGTGCGCTTGTCTCCGACAAGGCTGTGCCCACTCAATGTATAGATGGGCCGCTTCCCCGCCCCCATGTGTCCGTCTACCAACTACTTACGCCCCCGAAATTTTAACATGTGATAGCACCCTAACGTGCCGGATATTTGTCGGCCAGATAGCCGAAGACGGCGCGCAATCCAAGGGCTTCGCCGCCCTTTGGCCGGCCAGGCTTATTGGTCGGTCGCCATGCAAAGGTGTCCAGATGCACCCAAGGCACATCGTCAGGAACGAATTTCTGCATAAAGAGCGCCGCCGTTACTGCGCCTGCAAAAGCCCCGCCGCTGTTTGTCATGTCCGCGATATCGCTATCCAAAAGCTCCATATACGGTGCCCATAATGGCATCCGCCACAGCGGGTCAGCTTGCGCCTTTGACGCTGCGATTAAGGCGTCTGCTGTTTCATCGTCATTGCTGAACATCGCGGGCAAATCAGGACCCAAGGCAACACGCGCCGCGCCCGTCAGCGTCGCGAAATCGACGATAAGTTCCGGCGCATCCTCAACCGCTTTGGTCAACGCGTCGGCAAGCACAAGGCGCCCTTCCGCGTCAGTATTGTGGATTTCAACCGTAATGCCCTTGCGGCTTTTAACGATATCGCCCGGCCGCATAGCATTGCCCGATATGCTGTTTTCAGCAGCAGCCACGAGCATATGCAAGCGTACCGGCAAATGCGCAGCCATGATAAGCTCGGCCAGCGCAAGCGCATGGGCAGCGCCGCCCATATCCTTCTTCATCAGCCGCATGCCGCTGGCAGGTTTAATATCAAGACCACCGCTGTCGAACGTTATGCCTTTGCCCACAATTGCTATGCGTGGGTGGCGCGGGTCGCCCCATTCCAGCTCAATCAACCGCGGGGCATGTTCGCGCGCCGCCGCTTTACCGACAGCGTGAATGAGCGGGAAGCCCGCCTCCAACGCTTCGCCTGCTGTCACTGCCACATCTGCCTTATGCGCCTTGGCGATGCGCTTAGCCTCAGCCTCAAGCGCATCGGGACCAAGGTCACCCGCCGGACGGTTGACCAGATCGCGTACCAGCGCCGTGGCGCGCGCCTGAAGCACGACATTGTGGATCTTACCGGGTTCACGCACGAGCAGCACGCGCGCGCCCGTCATTTTCGGTTCGCTGAGATATTCATGGTATCGATACTGACCAAGCACCCACCCAAGCATTGCTTCACCAGCGTCGGCATCCAACAACCGATAGCTTCCCTCGGGCAAAATATCCGATAGCTTGGCAAGGTTCCAAACGCCAAGCGCGGAAGCATCCGCCACACCTGCGACGACAGACCATTCCCCGGGCTTATTGCCGGGAAGTATCGCACTGTCGTTTACGCTACCTTCAAACTTCTGTGCTTTTACGGCCGTACGGACAGGGTCGGGTTGGCCAGCAAGCCATGACGCCAAGCCGTTTTTATCGACTATGTGGATAGGTGTGGCCGGTTGGCCGTTGTCAGGTTGGATCAGATCGTCATAACGCATACCGGATGCGATAGCGGCAATGGACCGCGAACGGGAGATAATTCAGAAATGTCACGTATTTTTCTTTTGTTCTGGATGTCGATCGCAGCATTCAGCTTATCGGCTTGCAACCGCTCAACCGACACGCGTCCGCCGCTGCCCGAGGAAATAGCCGCGGTTGTTAAGCCTTTTTATGAGGCTGTCCGTCGCGGAGACCAAAAGGCGGCCGAAAAATATGTCGCCCCGGGCTTCATTGACGATAGCCGCGTGCAGTTTGCCGAAATGTCGGGGATTTTGAAGGACGCGCCACGACCGGCTCCGGCCATTCAACAGCGTCAGGGGTCTGGCGCCTATCTGACGTTCGCTGCACAAGATGGCAAAATGTGGATTACATCCGAAGTGCGCGTGGTCCGGTACCGTAACAAGCCGATGATCGAATATTGGGATGTCACGACCACCGAAAAAGCGCCCGAAATTGTCACGCACACGCAAGATATGAAACGCTACACCAGCTACGCGCTTATGGCTGTTGCCTTTGCTGCACTGGCCGGGCTTGCTTTACTCATTTGGGTGGTCCGCAACCGCACACATATCATATCGCCAGAAGCCACCATCGAAACCCGCCGCGTTGCCGCGACGGTTCGCAATAGGGAGGGCTGATATAGGCCCCCTTCGGATAGTTACTCGGCTGCGATCAGCGTTTCCGCACTCTCGTTATGGGAGGCTGCGAAATGCGGTGCCGAAAAGACCATCACACCATCGTCCACCGGATCTTGGGTCAGGATTTTCTTTTCAGCCGCGTAATTTTGCAGCACGCGCCATGGATGGCGGTCCCCATTCTTGGGCAGCGTGTCAAAACTGCGGGCGAAATAGCCTGAACTAAAGTCCGTCACAAAGGGCAGCTTGGGCATATCCGGATCATCAAGATGCGGCGTTGCGACAAGCGCGTTTTTGTCATCCATTTTCCACAACAAGCGGCAGACATAATCGGCAACGATATCGGTCTTCAGCGTCCATGACGCGTTGATATAGCCAAAGACACTGGCGAAGTTCGGAATGTCGTTAAACATCACGCCCTTATAATTGAAATGCTCGCCAAAATTGACGGCTTCACCGTCCACGCTGATCGCCGTCTTGCCCATCGTGACAAGGTTCAGGCCGGTCGCAGTGATCACGATATCGGATTCAATATGCTTGCCGGACTTCAGCTGAATGCCCGTCTTGGTGAAATGGTCGATATGGTCAGTCACAACCTCGGCCTTACCCTCAGTTATGGCGGTAAACATGTCGCTATCGGGAATAAGGCACAGGCGCTGTTCCCATGGGCCGTATTTGGGCACGAAATGGGTATCAACATCGACTGAGGCCGGCAGCGCTTCACGCGCCATGTTGACCAGCTTTTCGCCGAGCTTCGCTGGATTGCGGCGGGCATACCAATAAGTGAACCGCTGCATGTTGATGTTGCGCCAGCGCGTCAGCGCATAAGCCAGCTTTTCCGGCATGATTTTACGCACAAATTTGGAGAAGGGATCGATTGCAGGACGCGAGACCATATAGGTCGGCGAACGCTGAAGCATCGTCACCTGCGCGCCCTGTTGCGCCATTACCGGCACAATCGTCACTGCGGTGGCGCCCGAACCGATAACCGTTACCTTCTTACCGCTATAGTCGAGCCCTTCGGGCCAATGCTGCGGGTGAACAATCTGGCCGCCAAAGTCGGCTTCGCCGGGAAAATCGGGCTTATAGCCCTGATCATAGTCATAATAGCCTGCGCACATGAACAGGAAGCGCGCGGCAAAGTGCCGTTCCGCGCCGCCGTCGACAGCCTTTGCTGTGACATGCCAGCGCGCATCGGGGCTGGACCAATTTGCCGAGACCACCTTGTGCCCAAAGTGGATATGCGGCGTGATGCCATATTCATCGGCCGTTTCGTGGACATATTCATGAATCGATGGGCCGTCAGCGATGGTTTTTTCATGCAGCCATGGTTTGAAGCGGTAGCCCAAGGTGTGCATGTCCGAGTCAGAACGGATGCCCGGGTAACGGAAAAGATCCCAAGTGCCGCCCATGTCAGCGCGCTGCTCGACAATGGCATAGCTTTTATCGGGGCATTGCATGGTCAGATGCGCGGCCGCACCAATGCCGGATAAACCAGCGCCTACAATCAATACATCTACAACCGTTTCAGCCTGCGCCATATGACCCTCCACTCTATGATAAAAATCTTACTGACATCATTGCAAATTGCAACTGGCTTTCGCGCGCGATGAAATGGCGCTAGGGCGTGGGAATATCAAAACGGGGATTGAATGATGACGGAAGGAATTGGCGACGAATATGTTTATGACGAGGCATCTGGCGAATGGATTAGCGCGGCGGAAGCCAACGCCAAATCCGAACAGGACGGCGCAGTTGAGGTCCGTGACGCGGTGGGGAATATTCTGGCCGACGGCGATCAGGTCACGTTGATCAAGGATCTGACGGTCAAGGGTGCGGGCCAAACATTGAAGCGCGGAACGCTCATCAAATCCATCCGCTTGACTGGCGATACGCAGGAAATCGACTGCCGGTTTGACGGCATCAAGGGCCTCGTGCTGCGGGCGGAGTTTGTCCGGAAACGCTGATAACCGGTGCGGTGCTGAATTAGCAGGCACCGCCGCGCACAAAAAAAGGGCCGCCTTTCGGCAGCCCTTTTTTTAAACCTTAGTGCTGATTAATCAGCAGCTGAAAGATTTACAGCCGAAGCTTTACCGTTGCGGCCAATTTCGACTTCGAAATTTACGCGCTGCTCTTTGTCGAGCGAGTGCATGCCAGCAGCTTGAACAGCCGAGATGTGCACGAAGCTGTCATCGCCACCACCATCAGGTGCAATAAAGCCATAGCCTTTATCGGCATTGAAGAATTTTACGGTGCCAGTAGGCATAATATGTTCCTTTCACGAAACAGGTGACCACCGGGCAACAGCGCCAAGTGGGTAGCCAAGTCGTGTTGGGAAAAACGTTGCACGCTCCGCTTATTTCATCAGATACGCGCCTCAAATTCCGTCGCGGTCGACGATAGCGTGATTGGCTTATACGCCTAATTTACGGCATTAGCAAATAACAAGGTCGAATCCCGCTTTTCCCCTGCTTCAGCGCCATTTTCGCCGGTGTTCAGCCGCGCGCTTTAGCCCAAAAGCCGTTTGCGGTTCGCGGTCACATGTTTGGCGTAATGTTCGATACTGCCGCTGACCATGCTTTCGGGGGTAAGCCCGTGCTTGCCGGTCATCAGGTCCGCGCCAAGGGCCATGTTCGCCGCGACCTTTTCGCTGACCATCCGCTCCGCCTCACGCTCCGCATTCGGCCCGCCAAGCGCCAGACTGCCCAAGCGCGCGGCAATCACCATGTTGGATTCCGCCGCGAGCGCAAAGGCATCCATGGAAATGTCAAACCAGCTGGGATTTTTCGGCTTCGTCATGATGGTTCACCTTTTGCGGGCGATGTTGCGTGGTGCGCAGCATAACGCCGCCTGCGCGTTATGCCAGCCATTCCTATGCCGCCCGCTTCCGCCCCAGCAAAAGCGACAAAAGCCACCACGCAGCGCATTTTTCATGTCTCCCTTGTCGCTTTAACCGCCTGCGCCTGCGCCGAAAGCGCCGCGGACAGGCGCGTTTTGGACAATAACGCCGCGTTCAAAACCTTGCGGTCGGGCGCATTCATAACCTCAACCATGCCGCCGCGCATCACGCGCACCGTGGTGACGCCGTTAATCGCCTGATCCAGCGCGGTGTGAAATTGCAGGTCCGCGCCACAGGCAATCGCAATGTCCCACGCCTCCGCAAAGCCCTCCGCCCCTGCCCGTTCGTGCAAGCGATAGGCCGATGCCCGCACCATGCCCACCGCCCGCGCCGCAGGGCCAACCGCACCGGCCCGTGACCGTCATCATGCCCTCCCCTCCCCCTAAAGATTTTACATTTCCCAAAACCGCTGCATGAACCTACAGCGGCAAAAAACGGGGCGTAAATTGTGGGTGAATGATAGAAGTCGATGCAGTCATTACGTGGGTCGACGGGGCGGACCCCGCGCATAAGGCACAGCGGGATTTCTATCTGGCGCAGGCCAAGGCGGAGGCGGATGCTTTCGCGCGTGCGCCGCTCCACGATAATGGCACCAACCCCCATCGCTGGGTCTGCAGTGACGAGCTGAATTACTGCGTGCGCTCCATCGCCAACAATGCGCCGTGGGTGCGGCGGATATGGATCGTCACCGACAACCAAATTCCGCAGATCACGCAATTGCCGCCCGAATTTGCGGCGAAGATCAGCATCGTTGACCATAGCGACATCTTTGACGGGGCCCATGATGCGTTGCCGACGTTCAATTCGCTGTCGATTGAAACCATGTTGTGGCGCATCCCCGGGCTGGCCGAACATTTCTTATATTTCAACGATGACGTCTTCCTGACCGCGCCGGTTACACCGTCGGATTTCTTCGCCGGCGATGGCCCCGTGCTGCGCGGAAAATGGACCGACCACAGCGATCTGGCCGCCTGTGGCGCGAGCCGTGATGAGGCCAGCCTGCTGAACCATTTTAACCAGATCAACGCCGCGCAGATGATTGGCTATAGCGCCGACCATGTGTTCGAAAGCGCGCATGTCGTGCACCCGATGCAGCGTTCGGTGATGGCGAATTTATGTGCGACCTACGCCGCCGAATTTTCGCACAACGCCAGCTATCGCTTTCGCGACACAGCGCAGTTCCTGCCGCAAAGCCTGCACAACCATGCCTGCCTTGCCGATAATAGCGCCGCGATATTGGACACGCGCGATTATCTGCACATTGCCGTCGGCGCGCATGACCAATGGACCGCCGACGATGTCAGTGGCTATCTGGGCGGGGCGGAGCGCGACGCAATCAAATTTCTGTGCGTCAATGACTTGCCAGAAATAGAGCGCAGCTTCCCCGATGCACGTGTGTGGATCGAGGAAGCGATTGGCGGATAGGCGGGCCGATTACCCCTCAATCAAGCTCCCGATCACCAGCGCCCATATATAGTTCGCGGCCGGTTTCGTCATAGACCTTGCTCATTTGCGCCATTCCGGCCTCGGCCTCTTCCGTCGCGATGAACGCTTCGGCTGGCTGGTTTTGCAAACGCGCAAATTCCCGCACTTCTTGGCTGATTTTCATTGAGCAAAATTTGGGTCCGCACATGGAACAGAAATGCGCTGATTTTGCGCCTTCGGCGGGCAGCGTTTGGTCGTGATATTGCTCCGCTGTGTCGGGATCGAGGCTTAGGTTAAATTGGTCGCGCCAGCGGAATTCGAAGCGCGCCTTGCTGAGCGCATCGTCGCGGACTTGCGCGGCGGGGTGGCCCTTTGCAAGGTCAGCGGCATGTGCCGCAAGCTTGTAGGTCACAACGCCGACCTTCACATCGTCACGGTCGGGCAGGCCCAAATGCTCCTTTGGCGTGACGTAGCAGAGCATCGCCGTGCCGTACCAACCGATCATCGCCGCACCAATGCCGCTGGTGATATGGTCATAGCCCGGCGCGATGTCGGTAGTGAGCGGTCCAAGTGTGTAAAATGGCGCTTCGCCGCACACCTCCAACTGCTTGGTCATATTCTCTTTAATCTTGTGCATCGGCACATGGCCGGGGCCTTCGATCATCACCTGAACATCTGATTTCCACGCGCGATGGGTCAGCTCGCCCAGCGTATAGAGCTCTGCAAATTGCGCTTCGTCATTGGCGTCGGCAATCGATCCGGGGCGCAGGCCATCGCCCAAGGAATACGCGATGTCATAGGCCTTCATAATCTCGGTAATGTCGTCGAAATGTTCGTAGAGGAAGCTTTCCTTATGATGCGCGAGGCACCATTTCGCCATGATGGAACCGCCGCGTGACACGATGCCGGTCATGCGCTTTGCCGCCAACGGAACATATGGCAAGCGCACGCCCGCGTGGATGGTGAAGTAATCCACCCCCTGTTCGGCTTGCTCAATCAACGTATCGCGGAAGATTTCCCATGTCAGGTCTTCGGCAACGCCGCCGACCTTTTCCAGCGCCTGATAAATCGGCACGGTGCCGATGGGAACGGGCGAGTTGCGGATGATCCATTCGCGGGTGTCGTGAATGTTGCGGCCGGTCGACAGGTCCATGACGGTGTCCGCGCCCCAGCGGATGGACCAGACCATCTTGTCCACTTCGGTCGCGACATCAGACGCAACCGCGCTGTTGCCGATATTGGCGTTGATCTTGACCAGGAAATTGCGGCCAATTGCCATCGGTTCGGATTCAGGGTGGTTGATGTTGTTGGGAATGATCGCGCGGCCACGGGCGATTTCTTCGCGGACAAACTCGGGCGTCACATAATCAGGGATTTCCGCGCCAAAGCTTTCGCCGTCGCGGATATATTCGGCAAGACGCGCACGGCCCAGATTCTCACGCTCGGCGACATATTCCATTTCCGGCGTGATGATGCCGCGGCGGGCATAATGCATCTGGCTGACGTTCATGCCGGGCTTTGCGCGCAGCACATGTTTGCGGACATTGGGGAATGGCGCAACGCCGCCGCTGCGGTCTGGGCCAAGCTGACCATTGTCTTCAGGGCGGACTTCGCGTTGCAGCACCTCTTCCACATCGCCGCGCTCACGAATCCAGCTGCTGCGGATTTCGGGCAGGCCCATGCTGATGTCGATGCGGGCTTCGCTGTCGGTATATGGTCCGCTGGAGTCATAGACGCGCACGGGCGGTTCGCCCGACGATGGCTCAAGATAGATTTCGCGCATGGCCACTTTGCGGTCACCGACGTAGATTTTCTTCGATCCACGGATCGGGCCAGTGGTGACGCCAATTTCGGTGCGTGCGGGGATGTCTGCCATGTCTCTCACTCCATTTGGGGGAGGAGACGCCATGAACAGCGGACCCTCCCTACACCGGTATCAGCCGGATCAGGTTCAGCGGGTCGGATGGCGTTACCCATCCCTCTCAGTCACACGACTCCCCGGGGATGAGAATGCAATAGGCGCGTGAAGCGTATCAGTCCAGCAGGATGAACATCGTCACGGCAATGAAATTAGGCCGCAGCAACATCCGACTGCAGCGCCCTCCAGAATATGGGCGAACTTGCAAGGCGCAGGAATTTTTCCGCCAGCCCCGGTTCAAGGGTTTTGCCGCTCGCCTGCATGACGGCGGCCATTGCGGCCTGTGGCCCGTCTTTCGCCGCGACATCGTCGGCCAATGATGCGACCGCAAGGATGTGGATCGCCAGCTGATCCGTTTCGTTCCGCGGTGCGGCGGGTTCAAGACCGCTTTGCAATATGCGCATCCACATACGGTGGTGCAGGGCATCAAGCCGGGCGGCTTCAATGTCGATCAGTTGCGCCAGCTTTGATCCGATCCAGCTCAAACGCGCCTCACGCGTGCGTGCACGCGGCGCTTCGGCGGCGGTTGCCGACGCAGGCTGAGAGGAACTGGCGGTAAACTGGTCGTGCGACGGAATCATATTGGGCACCCTATTTGCAGAGAAGCCCGATTATGACCCGCACATGATTTCCAACTGGTTAAGGCGTGTCAGAAAGTTCCGTCGTCGCGCACGACCGCGCCGTTACAGCATATATTTCATCTTTACCCGCTGGCTGACGGCGGCGGCATCAACCGCAAACGCCGCGGCCTTAAACTTGGGCGGGCCAGCAACAATCGCGGGATTGCGGGAAAAGCCAAAGCCTTCCTTGGGCAGGAAAATGGCCATATCCATTTTGTTGTTGGCATTTTCATCATGGACCAACGCGACCGCATATGTGCCCTTTGCGATACCCGAAAAAGATATATTTGCGGCATCGCGCGCGGATATACTGGTCTTCAAACCTTTGGGATCCTTGCCGCAATCGGGGAAGAAACGCGGGTTCGCGGTGACGCAGACGAGGACATTGCCCTTCGTACTGCGCAAGCCGGAGATGTTTATATCAATCGTCGCGGTTGCGGGCGCGGCTTCAACTGCGCCGCTTAAGGTTGCGATCCCAATGGCCGAGACCAAGGTCAGTGCCGCACATTTTATCCCAAAACCTGAAATATAGCCCATAATTCCCTCGATATGCGTCGTGATGCTTTTGATGATGTGTCGCTGTTATCAGCCACTGCCCTAATTTGCCGTTGACGATGGATTTCGGGAAACATTCCCACCCCATATGGTTGGTAACGCCCATGATCGTCATCACCGATAGCACGACGCCCAAAGACGCAACATGAATGGGAATGACGAAGACCAAAAACGGAATGACGAACGCGCCTGACAATGCCTCCCACGGATGGAAGGACATGGCAGCCCATGCCGTCGGCGGGCGGCTTTCATGATGGACAGCGTGCGCCGCCTTGAACCAAAACGGGCGATGCATCAGCCGGTGTGTCCAATAAAACCATGTGTCGTGCGCAAACAGATATAGGAACACCGACAGCGGCAGATACCAAAATGGATAAGCGCCGGCATCGCGGTAAATCAACGTCCAGCCGAGATTGTCCCATCCCCAAGCGACGATGCCCGCAGGAATGCCATAAATCGCGGCACTGGCGAGGCTCCACCCGATTTCGCGGCGGATTTGTTGGTCAAGGCCAACATAAAGCCCCGGTTCGCGCAATTTCGTCGCCCATGCAAAAGCACCGCTGACCACGAGATAGCGCACGCCGACAATCGCAGTCATCGCCAGTGTTGATAACAACAAGATCAGCCAAGAGCCCATCTGGCGCCTTTAGCCCTTATGCTATCGGTTTAGCAAATTGCGTGTTTCGAAATCATCAGGGCCAGAAATGCTAATCAGGTCGCCATCGTGCATGACCTTGATTGGTCCCTTATACCGGCTTGCCGCATCACCAATCAGCGCAAATTCCAACGGCTTTGGAACCGATGGGACGATATGGGTGAAGGCCAACATGCCTGCGCCGGACGCCTTTGCCACATCGGCGGCTTGTTCGGGGCTGATGTGGTAATTCTGGATATCGTCGAAGATTTTCGCCCGATTTATCATCCCTGCCTTTTGCGCGCTGGTGGCGAGGGCATCGACCATGCGCGGGGACAGCAGTTCGCTGACGTACAAATCAGACCCCTTGGCGGCTTTGGCCAGCGCAGGGGTGAACGCGGTGTCACCCGATATGGTGACGCTGCGGCCCTTATAATCGACGCGATAGCCAAAGGCGGGCGTGATCGGATCATGGTCCACTGAAAAGGCGGTAATGCGCACGTTATTGGCATCATAAACCACGCCCGGCTGGATCGCCTTGCCCGTCATGCCAAAGCCCGATTGCGGCACGACGGCTGCGCCATGGTGGGCAATGCGGTAGGTTGAATCAATCCGGTACGCCGCATTCAGCCCATCGGTGATTTCGGTGACGCCTTCAGGGCCAGACACAGGCAGCGGTGTCTTCGCGCTCGTCCCTGCCCAACGCTGCAGCGTGAAGGGACCAAGGCCTTCGAAATGGTCGCTGTGCAAATGGGTGAGCCACACGCCTTCAATCTTATCGAGCGGCATGCCCATGAGAGACAGGGTTTTGCCGGAGCCTTCACCCATGTCGAAAACAAACAACCGGCCACCGGCGATCACAACGGTGCACGCGGCCGCGCGGTCACGATTTGGTAAGGGCGATCCCGTACCGCAAAATCCGACATGAAGGGCATTCTCGGGCAATTCCGCCATGACATTGCGGGACATTGCGCCGTCCGCTGCGCGCGCAAGCAGCGCCATCGCCAGTGCGTCACGCTTTACATATGCCGCACCGCCCGCAACGACCAGCCCGCCAAGGACAGCCAAAAGCCATTTTTTACGCATGATACATCTCCCCCGTTTGACGACGTACCTACGCGGTTTTGATAGCGTTAGCATATAGGAAAATTATGACGACGTCGGTGCGCCGCCCAATCGCTATACATAAAGCTGTGCATTACCTTGGCAGAAGCCTTCCCCTTGTAAAATGGCTGCGCTAGGGCCGCATGGTGATACGCGAAAATATCAAATGCGATTTGGCTATTGTCGGCGGCGGCCTTGCCGGGGGGCTCATCGCGCTTGCCCTTGGCAAAATGCGCCCCGAATTGAAAATCGTCCTGATTGAACAAGGCGACAGCTTTGGCGGCAACCATATTTGGAGCTTTTTTGCGAGCGACATATTGCCCGAGCATCGTTGGCTGACGGCGCCTTTGGTGACCTATGGCTGGTCGGGTTATGACGTCAAATTCCCGGGGCACAGCCGCACGCTCGACAATATTTATTACACGATTGAATCCGAACGGCTCGACTGGGTGCTGCGCAAGAACCTGCCTGCATCGTCATTGATGCTTGGCCGTGAAGTGAAGGCGGTCTCGCCCAGGCTTGTGGTTCTCGACGGCGCGCAGCGTATTAACGCCGGCGGCGTGATTGACGCGCGGGGAGCAGGCGACCTGAACCATCTCGATTGCGGATGGCAGAAATTTACCGGCCAACTGATGCAATTGTCGGAGCCCCACAATCTTACAAAACCCATCGTCATGGACGCAACAGTCGACCAGCATGATGGCTATCGCTTCGTCTATGTCCTGCCCTTTGGAATGGACAAGCTGTTTGTCGAAGACACCTATTACAGCGACAAGCCCGATTTGGACCCGCGCATCCTGCGTCAACGGATTGCGGCTTATGCCGATGAACAAGGCTGGAAAGTCGAGCGCGTCTTGCGCGAAGAAAATGGCGTCTTGCCGGTCGTGATGGGCGGCGATCTGGAAAGCTATTGGGCAAGTGCCAGTGGCCGCACAGCAAAGGCCGGCGCGCGCGGTGCATTTTTTCAGTCGGTGACCAGCTATTCTCTGCCCGACGCCGTGCGCAACGCCATTTTCATTGCAGAGCAGCCCGATCTTGACGGCGACAAGCTCAATCTTGTTCTGCGCCAGCGTGCGCAGGACCATTGGAACAAGGGCAGATTTTTCCGGATACTCAATCGGATGCTGTTCCGCGGCGCCGAAGGCCGCGACCGATACAAGATATTAGAACGTTTCTACAGGCTAAAGCCCGGATTGATTGAACGCTTTTATGCTGGGAATAGCAGCAACAGTGACAAGGCGCGCATCCTGATTGGCAAGCCGCCCATTCCCATAGGGAAAGCCATCACCGCGATCCGGAGCAAGAAGAAATGAGCAAGACTCTCGCACTTTTCGTCATCCCGAACTTGTTTCGGGATAACAAAATGGGGTCGCCTGTTATCCTGAAACAAGTTCAGGATGACGCATTTTTGGGATATAATTTATGACGAAGACAGCAGCGATTATTGGTGCCGGATTTGGCGGACTTGCGCTTGCAATGCGGCTTCAATCTGCAGGCATTTCCACGACGATTATCGAAGCGCGCGATAAGCCCGGTGGCCGCGGCTATTATTGGGAAAAGGACGGCTTCACCTTTGACGGTGGCCCGACGGTCATCACCGACCCGCCATGCCTTGAAGAATTATGGTCGCTGTCCGGCCATAAAATGTCGGATGACGTGGAATTGATGCCCGTGTTCCCGTTCTACCGTTTGAACTGGCCCGATGGAACGAATTTCGATTATTCGAATGACGCACCCGGCCTGAAATCCGAAATCGAAAAGCTGAACCCCGACGATGTCGAGGGCTATCGCAAGTTCCTCGAATATTCAAAGGGAGTGTTCAAAGAGGGCTATCAAAAGCTCGGTTCGGTCGCGTTCCTCGACTTCGCATCGATGATCAAGGCTGCCCCTGCGCTGATGAAATATCAGGCATGGCGCTCGGTATATTCGATCGTTTCGTCTTATGTGAAAGATGAAAAGCTGCGCGAAGCGTTGTCATTCCACACATTGCTCGTCGGCGGAAACCCGATGAGCACCAGCGCGATCTACGCGCTTATCCACACCATCGAAAAAGAAGGCGGTGTCTGGTTTGCGAAGGGTGGCACCAACCGGCTTGTCGCCGCGATGGTGACGCATTTTGAACGGCTCGGCGGGACGATCCGCCTCGGCGATCCCGTCGAAGAAATCGAAACACGCGGTGACAAGGTCATTGGCGTGCGCACCAAATCAGGCTGGCGTATGGACTGCGACATGGCGGCGTCCAATGGCGACCTGATGCACACCTACAAGGATTTGTTGACCAGCAACAAACGCGGCGAGCGCGCAACCAAATCGCTGCGGCGCAAAAGCTGGTCGCCATCGCTTTTCGTTCTGCACCTTGGCATTAAGGGCACATGGCCGGGCATTCCGCACCATATGATCCTGTTTGGCCCGCGCTACAAAGGCCTGCTCGACGACATTTACAAAAACGGCGTCCTGCCGCAGGATTTCTCGCTATATCTGCACCATCCGACCGTCACGGACCCAAGCCTTGCGCCCGAAGGTTGCTCGACATTTTATGTCCTCGCGCCTGTCGCGCATATGGGCAAAGCGCCGCTCGATTGGGATGGCGATGTGGGTGAAGCGTTGAAGGAACGGATTTTGGATGAGCTTGAGCGCCGTCTGATCCCCGACATCCGCAGCCGGATCATGACCCAGTTCCATTACACGCCCGCCGATTTCGGCCGCGACCTTTCGGCACATTTGGGCAGCGCGTTCAGCCTTGAACCCGTACTGTGGCAGTCGGCCTATATGCGGGCGCACAACCGCGATGATGCAATCCCGAACCAGTATTTCGTCGGCGCAGGCACGCACCCCGGCGCTGGCATCCCCGGCGTTGTCGGCAGCGCAAAGGCAACCGCCGCGTTGATGCTGGAGGATGCACATAAGTGAAACGGCTCGCGGTCTATTGCGGTTCGGCCACGCCCGATAACCCCATTTATATCGAAGCTGCACGCAGCGTCGGAAAGATGCTCGCGGAACGCGGCATTGGCGTTGTCTATGGCGGCGGCCGGTTGGGGCTGATGGGCGCGGTGGCTGACAGCGCGCTTGCGGCAGGCGGCGAAGTCATTGGCATCATCCCCGAAGCACTGGTCGGCGCTGAAGTCGCGCACAAGGGCTGCACCGAACTGCATGTCGTTTCGGGTATGCACGAACGCAAGGCGCGCTTTACCGACCTGTCCGATGGTTTCATCACCATTCCCGGCGGCGTCGGGACGATGGACGAGTTATGGGAAGCGATCAGCTGGTCACAGCTTGGCTATCATCAAAAACCCGTCGGCGTTTTGAATATTGCGGGTTTTTATGATCAGCTTATCGCGTTCAACCAGAATATGATCGATGTCGGCTTTATCCGGCCGCAACATGCGGGCATCATGATCGTCGATGACACGCTGGACGGCTTACTGGACAAAATGGCCGTCTATGTGCCGCACAAGACCATCTTTCAGATGAAAGCAGACGATTTGTGAACCAAGCCTATATCAGCCCTTGCACAGATTTTTGCCGTGGCTGATTTTGATCGCCCTGCCCTTGTTCAATTTGCGCAGGACAGCATATCGCGGGGTTCCAAGTCCTTCCGTTTTGCCAGCCGGTTGTTTGACCGCATTACGCGCGAACGCGTGTGGTTGCTGTACGCGTGGTGCCGAAAATGCGATGATATGGCCGATGGTCAGGACCATGGCGGCGCGATGGCAGCGGTCACCGATCCGCAGGAAAGCCTTGCGGCCATTCGTACGCTGACCGCAGCAGCGCTGGCGGGCACGCCCACAGGT
>JAJTEF010000065.1 GCA_021300355.1 Sphingomonadaceae bacterium
CTGGCCATATGCGGTGATGAGTTCAAAATAATCACATTCCCATGCCCGCGCCTTGACCACGCGCAAGCCTTCGGGATTGCCGCGCAGAAAGATATCGCGCCCCACCCGGTCCCGCGCCATCAACCGCGCGCCGCTTTCGCGCATCGCGTTCAACCGCTCAAGCCGCAGCTGCAGGCGCAGCGCAAGCTCCTCTGGCGATGGGTCAATCGTCGGGTCCTTGGGCAGCAGCAGTGCGGATTTGAGATAGGCCAGCCACGCCGCCATCACCAGATAATCCGCCGCAAGCTCCAGCTTCAGTGCGCGGGCCTCATCAATGAACACCAGATATTGTTCGACCAAGGCGAGGATCGACAGTTGCCGCAAATCAACCTTTTGATTGCGCGCGAGTGCCAGCAACAGGTCAAGCGGACCTTCCCATCCGTCAATGTCGATAGTCAGGACATTGGGTTCGGGAACGCTCTCGGTGCGGAGCGCATCTTGCTCTTCATCAAAGAGCAATTGCCCGGTCATGCCGCGCCCGTTGCTCCACCGGTCAGCTTCGCGCTTGTGTCCGCAAGCGCGAGCAGCTGATCCCGCTTATCCAGCAAATAAGCCAGTCGGTCGGCATCAAATGCGGGGACATGCAAGGCCATAGCGCGGTCCAGCCGCGCCCGCGCCGCTGCGGTGATTTCGGGCAAAATGTCCGCAATCGCACGCATTTCGTCCAACCGGCCCCAGCAGTTGAGCGCGATGTCGCATCCCGCCTCAACACAGCGCAGCGCGCGTGTCGCCACATCGCCTTGAAGCGCGTTCATATCGAGATCATCGCTCATCAATAGGCCGTCAAAGCCGATATTTGCACGGATGATATCGTTCAGCACATAAGGCGACATGGTTGCCGTGTGCTGATCATCCCACACATCATAGACCACATGCCCGGTCATGCCCATCGCGGCGTTGTTGAGCGCGCGAAATGGCGCGAGGTCTTGTTCGAGCTCTGCCGCGCTTGCGGTGACATGCGGCAAATCATGATGGGTATCGACGCTGGCGCGGCCCTGCCCCGGCATATGTTTGACGACACCAATAACCCCGCCTTTTGCAAGACCATCCAATATCGCGCGGCCAAGCGCGGCAACGCGCATCGGTTCGCTGCCCAGCGCACGGTCACCGATGGCCGAATGCGTTTCGGGCACGCGGACATCCAGCACGGGCAAGCAATCGACGTTAATGCCGACTTCGTTGAGCGACAGCGCAATCGCTTCGGCATTGCAGCGCGCAGCCTCAATCGCGGTCATGGGTGCCAAATCGTACAGCGCATCAAACGCCCCGCCAGCGGGAAAGTCGGGCCAGACAGGCGGACGCATACGCGCGACGCGGCCGCCTTCCTGATCAATCAGGACCGGCACATCATCGCGGCCATGCAAGGCCCGCAAGCTGTCCGTCAGCGCGCGTACCTGAGCGCGATCCTCAATATTGCGTTTGAACAGGATGTAGCCCGCCGGTTCGACATCGCGAAACAGGCGTTTTTCATCATCAGTCAGGGTCAGGCCCGAAAGGCCAAATATCACGGGCTTCATAGCGCGCAAGCTAGGGCCGCCGCCGCCGCAAGGCAAGCATGGAGCAGCGGCGCTTTGGCCCAAAGCTGTGTATAATTAACGGATTGCCCCAAGGAAATCGAGCTTGCCCACAGGCACGCCCTTCATCCGCAGCAACGCATAGGCCATGCTGAGGTGGAAGAAGAAATTGGGAATGGCAAAGCCGTGGACGTAAGTGTTGCCCGTGAAGGGTATGTTACCGCTTGGCGTGGTGAGCACGACTTTCGCGTCTTCGCGGCCTTCAAAACCGTCGGGTGAGGCGGCTTCCAAAAACGCAATCGCCTTGGCCACGCGGGCCTGCACATCGGCATAGCTGGCTTCATCATCAGCCCATGGCGCATTTTCCACTTGGCCGACGCGCACAGCGACGAACTTTGCCGTATCGGTCACCATCTGAACCTGACGCGTGAGCGGTGCCATGTCGTCAATCAAGCGCGCATCAAGCAAGTCGGACAGGGGCATGCCTTGCTCCGCCGCAAAAGCGCTGCCCTTTTCGAGCATGTTGGACAGGTTTTTCAAGCCGCGGATGAAAGCGGGAATGGCGACGTCATATAATGCAGGCATGTTCTTCTCCTAAAAGCGTGCGGGCGGCATAAGTTGCAAATGGAAACTTTACAACCGCAACGCCGCTACCGAACGATCAGGCAGTTTTCGCCCGCCACCTTCAGCTTTGCGCACAATTGCTGCGCTTCGGATGAATTCGCGGTCATGGCCTGAAGCCGGAAAACCTTGCGCCCACCTTCGACATTGGTTTCAGCGATTTTGCGGTTCATTCCGGCCAAAAAGCCAAAACGTTTGTTCAGCGCAACCCAAGCCGCGTCAGCCTTGGCAGAATCGCCGAACGCGCCGAGTTGCACCATGACTGTGCTGGCCGGTGCTACCGCATTGGTTGCTGCTGGCGCCGCCACTGGCGCAGATGCCATGGCAGCAGCTGGTGCGGCGGCTGCGATTTTTGCGGCGGGAACCAATGTCGCGCCGGTTTTGGTGCCTTCGCTCGCGGCAAAGGCGGAGTCGCCCTCACCTTCAAATCTTTTGCCACCGGCGTCCTGAGGCTTGACCTTATAGGCGCCTGCGGGTGCGGCAATCAGTTGGCCATTGCCATTCGCGCCGCCGATCTGGTTACGCTGCAGCCAATAGACCGCGCCAATAATCGCTGCGAGCAAGACAAGCCCGGCAAGCAACATCACCGCGATCCTCAGCGGGGATGCACGATCATCATATTCGTAACCGTCAGCGGTTTCCAACCAGGGCAGACGATCGGGATCGTTTAGATTCAGTCCATTATTGTTGGTGTTGTTCATGCCGGTCCCCCAATTGCTACATATTGTAAGCGGCCTCGACGCCCATCAGGCGCAAACCATTGCGCAGAACTTGCCCGATATTGGTCGCCATGAAAAGCCTTGCACCCGTCAGCGCCGGGTCCTGTGCCAATATGAAGCGCTTGTCGGGTTGGTCATTGCCCAGGTTCCAATACGCATGGAACGCCGCCGCCAAGTCATTGATATAAAAGGCAATACGGTGCGGCTCGCCCGATTTGGCGGACGCTTCGACAATGCGCGGGAAGTTGGCCGCTTCGCGAATAAGGCCGATTTCAGCGTCGCCGAGCAACGCCAGTTCCGATCCGTCGACGCCCAAGCCCTCGCCCTCTGCCTTGCGAAGTGTCGAGGCGATACGCGCATGGGCATATTGCACATAAAATACCGGATTGTCCTTCGACGCTTCGACGACCTTGGCAAAGTCAAAGTCCATCTGCGCATCGGATTTGCGCGTCAGCATTGTGAAGCGGACGACATCCTTGCCGACTTCTTCAATCACATCGGCGAGCGTGACAAAGCTGCCCGACCGCTTGGACATTTTAACAGGCTCACCGCCGCGCAGCAGGCGCACCATTTGCACAAGCTTAATATCGAAATCGACCTTGCCATCGGTCAGCGCGTTGACCGCGGCCTTGATGCGCTTGACGGTACCCGCATGATCCGCGCCCCAGATGTCGATCATGGCGTCAACGCCCTGACTTTTCTGGAAATGATAGGCAAGGTCAGCGCCGAAATAGGTCCAGCTGCCGTTGGATTTCTTGATCGGCCGGTCTTGGTCATCACCAAATTGCGTCGACCGGAACAAGGGAAGCGTAACGGGCTCCCAATCTTCGATTTCCTTGCCCTTTGGCTTTTCCAATTCGCCGTCATAGACAAGGCCGCGCGCGCGCAGTTCGCGCTCGGCAATGTCCGCCTTGCCGGCTTCATGCAGCTCGGCTTCGGATGAAAACAGGTCGTGGTGGATGCCAAGCAAAGCGAGGTCAGCCTTGATCATCTCCATCATCTCGGCAACCGCAGCTTTGCGGAACAGCGCAAGCCATTCTGCCTCTGGCTGGGCGACATATTGGTCGCCAAAACGCTCGGCCAGCCGCTGACCGACCGGAATCAGATAGTCGCCGGGGTAAAGCCCTTCGGCGATTTCAATGGTCTCGCCCAATGCTTCGCGATACCGTAAATGCGCGGACCGCGCCAAAACATCGACCTGTCCACCGGCATCGTTGATATAATATTCGCGCACGACACGGTAGCCTGCGAACTCCATCAATGCCGCAAGCGCATCGCCCACCACAGCGCCGCGGCAATGCCCCATATGCATTGGCCCCGTCGGGTTGGCGGAGACATATTCGATATTCACCGATTTGCCGTCACCACGATGCGACCGCCCATAATCATCGCCAGCCTGCGCAATCGCGCGCAGTTCATCAAGCCATGCCGATGCGTCCAACCGCAGGTTCAAAAAGCCCGGCCCCGCGATTTCGACAGCCGTGACGCCAGAAACCTTTGCCAGTTCAGCCGACAAGGCTTCGGCCAATTGGCGCGGATTAAGCCCAGCGGGTTTGGCGAGCACCATCGCGGCATTGGTCGATATGTCGCCATGTGATGGATCGCGTGGCGGTTCGACCGTCACATTAGAGCGATCAATGCCCGATGGCAGGGTCTTGCTGGCAACAAGTGCGTCCAGCGCATGATCGACATGCGCTGCATATTGTTCAAAAAGGGTCATCTTCGTGCCTTGAAAAAAGCGCGTATCAACGCGTTACGTTATACCGCAGCTGATCTTCGGTCAGCTGGAACCCGATGAGCATTTCAAAGCTTGATCGGACGACCGCCGCGCGCACTTCAGGGTCCGCCATGGGGTCAAGCGCGGCATCGGGATCACCGGGCTTGCGCTTCTTGGTAATTTTTTGAACGATTTCGGCCGGCAAGCTGGCCGATGCCTTGTTGATATAGCTTCCGGCTTGCGCGCTGGCGGATGCCCGCTGCTGGCCATCGGCAAATTGCAAGGTCACTTGGCCCACGCGCTTGGCGATAACGGCGCTGTTGCCCTGCACCACGGTGGTGAAATAGGGCAAAGTCACTGTCCGGCTGCCTTGCGTATCGCTGCGCCGCGCCTGCACATCAA
>JAJTEF010000066.1 GCA_021300355.1 Sphingomonadaceae bacterium
GGCATGAATAACGCGCAGCAACGACATGTCCGCAGCGTCGAGCGGTACTGATGCGCGCGCGACCTCTTCCTGCCCCTTCAGCAACAGCTGCCACAAACGGTGCAGGACGGGAAAGGACAGACGATCTGCATGTTCTTCCACCAATGCAGCAGCATCGGCATCCAAAGCGCCATCGCGCGGTGCGCCAACCTTTGCGAGCGTCAACCGGTGCACTTCGGACAAAAGCCCCGCAAACATCGCCAACGGCTCTACGCCCAGATTATATTGGCTGCGGGCTTCCGCCAGCATGCCCTGTGCATCGCCCGCCAATATAAGCCCAAACAACCGACGGATTGCGCCGCGATCCGACAGGCCAAGCATATCGCGCACTTGCGCGGCCGTAACCTTGCCGTCACCTTCCATGTCGGCATGGGCAATGGCTTGATCGAGTATCGACAGACCATCGCGTACGGAGCCCTCGGCGGCTTGTGCCACCAATGTCAGCGCCTCAACCTCTGCCTTAACATGTTCTTTGGCCGCGATGTCCGCGAAATGGTCCGCCAATTTTGCGGTGGAAATACGCTTAAGATCGAACCGTTGGCACCGCGACAAGACGGTAATCGGCACCTTATTCACTTCGGTCGTCGCAAACAGGAATTTGACGTGGCCGGGAGGCTCTTCAAGCGTCTTCAGCAAAGCGTTAAACGCGTTTTTCGACAGCATGTGGACTTCGTCGATGATGTATATCTTGTAACGTGCTGAAACCGCAGAATAGCGCACAGCCTCAATAATCTCACGCACATCATCAACGCCGGTGTGGCTTGCGGCATCCATTTCGATAACGTCGATATGGCGGCCCTCGGCGATAGCAACGCAAGGCTCGCACATACCGCACGGGTCGATAGTTGGGCCACCCTGCCCGTCCGCACCAATGCAGTTCAGCGCCTTGGCAATCAGTCGCGCCGTTGAGGTTTTACCGACACCGCGCACGCCAGTCATCAAAAAGGCATGCGCCAAACGATCGCGCTTGATCGCATTGCCAAGCGTCTGCACCATCGCATCTTGGCCGATAAGCTCTGCAAAGGTCTGAGGACGATATTTGCGGGCCAGCACGCGGTAGGCCGCGCCGCCGGTATTCGCCGGAGCAGTTGCTGGCGCTGATGGCGTGGGTGCGGCAGGAGCTGTCGGTTGCGCTACGGGCGGCAAATCCAAGCCAAGTCCCAAGGCATCATCGGGCATATCCGGGTCGCGTTCTGCGAATTCTGGGCGATTGGAATCGGGCATCATCATTACGATAGGACGGTCACCGACCTTTGTCGAAGTTTTCTAAAACAAAAGGCGGGGAAAAGTAGGAGCCGGATGACCCGCAGCGAATTCGTTGTGGCTGCTTCCGTCAGGATCTGACCAGGTTGGCGAGTGCCACGTCCATCCGACTCCCACGCCGCATATGGCCGCGACATCGGCTAAATGCAAGTGGGGCGGAAACGAATGTATTAGGGTCAGGACCTAAGGCGCTTCACCCATGTCAGTTAACCATTTGTTTACCGTAATTTCATAAGCTTTGCCGGTCACAACGGAAGAGGAAGCCATGGTCCAAGCACCCTCGCAGATAAAATCTTACCAACGATATGAAGACGCCGCACAGGAAGACCGCAGCGCGCCGCGCGTCCAACTTGATATTCCGGCGTCAATGCGGCCTTCAGGATCGCGTGGCTTTGCGGTCATCGTCCGTGATCTGTCGCTGTCCGGCGTTGCTTGTGAGGCATTGACGGCCATGAGCCCAGGCACGCGTGTCTGGCTCACGTTACCGGGGCTCAGCGCGCTTCAGGCAAAAATTGTCTGGAACGACGGCACGATGGTTGGGTGCGCGTTCGATACGCTGCTTAACCCTGCGGTAATGCAGAATATCCTTGCGCGCTTTCCAGCCGCTGGCGCTTAAGCGTTTCGCAAATACCAGTCATAGTCGATTGACGGGACCTGACCGAAATAGCGGTCCTGCTCGACGCGTTTGACGATTGTGAACATGTCCACAAAGCGTTCGCCCAGATATTCGCGCATCAGCTTTGACCCATGGAAGCGGTCAACCGCAGCGAACCAGTTGCTTGGCGGCTTATCATCGCCTGAACTGTCGCGGTCATACCCATTGCCGACCACTGCGGGGCCGGGGTCAATCTGGTTGACGATGCCGTGATGAATGCCCGCAAGCACGCCAGCCACGGCCAGATATGGGTTGGCATCAGCGCCGCATGCGCGGTGTTCGACATGACGGCTTGCCGCCGGGCCAGCTGGTATCCGGAACGAAACGGTGCGGTTGTTGACACCCCATGTTGGTGCAACGGGCGCATAGCTGTTCGCCTTGAACCGGCGGTAGCTGTTTGCATGCGGCGCAAAGAGCGCAAAACAGTCGCCGACCGCTGAAATCATACCGCCAATGGCATGGCGCAGCATCGGCGTGCCTTCGGGATCATCCGACGCAAACAGGTTGTTCCCGTCGGCATCATTCATCGACACGTGGATATGCATGCCCGAGCCTGCTTGTTCCGCAAAGGGTTTCGCCATGAAGGTCGCTTCCAGACCATGCGCTTGCGCCACGGCCTTCACCACCCGTTTGTACATGATTGCATCATCGCACGCCCGCAACACGTCGGGCTTGTAACGCAAGGTCAGTTCGCACTGCCCCGGCGCAAATTCGGATATCGCGGATTCCAGTGGAAGCCCCTGAATATCGCAGGTTTCATACAGCTCATCAAAGAAAGGCCGAAAGTCGTCCAGTTCACGCAGGCCATAAACCTCAACCATTTGTGGTGTTTCGTGGCTATAATCGGGCCGTGCGGGGCGAATGGAACCGTCACGGGCACGCTTCGGGTCCAGCAGGTAAAATTCAAGCTCCACAGCCAATGCAGGGGTCAGACCCATTTCTGCAAAACGGTCAACGACCAGACCCAACACATGCCGCGAGTCCAGATCATGCGGCTGACCGTTCAGCTCATAAAAATCGACCATGAATTGCGCGGCATTGTCCCCCGCCCATGGCGTCCGCACGAGTGTTCCCGGGATTGGCTTCATTGAGCGGTCGGCGTCGCCATCCTCCCAAACCAATCCTGTTTCAACGGTATCTTGTCCGGTGATGTCGACCACGGTGATGGAGCCGGGGAAAAAGCGACCGATTTCATAGACCGATAGCACCTCATGCTGGCGCAGCCGTTTGCCCCGCGGCACGCCGCCCATGTCGGTGTAAATCATCTCGACAGAGTCGATATCAGGGTTCGCCGCAAAAAAGGCCTCAGCCTCGCTTCGTGCGGCGATGGTCGCAGATGACTTGGCCCGCTTAATTGTCATGACGTCACTTTCACTTACCCTGTTTAAGACGCTTGTAGCTCAGTCAGCGCATTGTTCAACTCAAACGCCAGCCGATCAACCTGCGCCGTCGCCGTCGCGGGGCTGACGAGCATCATATTATGGAAAGGCGCCAGCAATATGCCACGGTTGGCGAGGTACAAATGGATCGTACTTTCCAACGCATGGTCCATCACGGCGCGCGCCTCGCTGCCGTTACTGTGCGCCACAGCAGAGCATATCAATTCCACGCGGGGACCGACATGGCTGACATGCCAGTCAAGCTTGTGTGCCGCGATCACGGCATTCAATCCCGATACCAGCCGGTCAGCCGTCGCCAGCATATGGGCATAAGCATCACGCGTAATGACCTGCCCCAACATCGCGTGCATTGCGGATATCGCGAGCGCATTAGCCGACAAAGTCGTTCCGATGCCACTATGCCCCGGCGGGCGCGACTGGTTGAGCGCCGCCATCTTTTTCGCAATCTCGTCCGTAAACCCATAGACCGCACATGGCACGCCGCCACCGATGGATTTTCCTACCACCATGATGTCGGGCATTGGCCCATGGGTGTTGCTGTGTCCGCCATAGCCCGAGGAAATGGTGTGGGTTTCATCGAGCACCAATATGGTTCCCGTTTCGTCACACAATGCGCGCAGCGTCTCCAAAAAGCCCGGCGCGTCGCGCACCATGCCGATATTGGTCATCAACGGCTCCGCGAGCACACATGCGACGTCGCCGCCGCGTAATGCCGCCGTAAGCGCGTCCACATCGTTAAACTCGATTGCAACCGTGGTTGGCAGCAAATCCTGCACCTGCCCAATCAGGCTTGGCCGGTTGACCGCTTTGCCATCGCGCAGATCGACAAAAACATCATCGACCGCGCCATGGTAGCAGCCATTGAAGATCAAAATCTTGTCGCGTCCAGTCAAGCCACGGCACCAGCGAATGACGGCGCGATTTGCCTCGCTTGCCGTGGTCGTCACTTGCCATTGCGGCAGTCCGAACATCGCGGCGAGCATATCGCCCACGTCTGCACCCTTTGATGTGGGGAGCATATAGCTCAGCCCCTGCCCCGCTTGCGCGGTCAGGGCATCGACCAATGGCTGCGGCGAATGGCCGAACATGCTTGAGGTATCGCCAAGGCAGAAGTCATCGAAGACCTGCCCGTCAACACTCGTCAGCGTCGCCCCAGACGCCTCCTGAGCGACGATCGGGAATGGCGTGGACCAATCCAGCATCCAATGAAATGGAACGCCCTGAAACCAGCCTGTCGACGCTTTGGACTGCGCAAGCGACTTTGGGTTTGCAGCAACAAATCGCGCAACCTCACGCGCGCGCATCATTTCTATCGCGCTCCTTTCCATCACAGCCGGTCTCGCATGGCATAATAGAGCAGTCCAAGGGTGGCGAGCGGCTGTGCCAACCACTTGCCGCCCGGGAACCGGCTGTGCGGCAGGCTGGCAAAAACATCGAACTGCGACATGGTGCCAAGCACAGCCTCAGCCATCACCTCGCCCGCGACCGTTGTGACCAACGCGCCATGACCGGAGAAGCCGTGCGCGTAGAAGACATTTCCCATGCGTCCCATATGCGGCAGCCGGTTCATCGTCACGCCCACGGCGCCTCCCCATGCATAATCAATCTCTGTCTGG
>JAJTEF010000067.1 GCA_021300355.1 Sphingomonadaceae bacterium
CGCTACAGCCGGGGCGATGAATCCCGTAATCCTTGTCATGTCCGGCGGAGCGATAGGTGCAGCACTGCGCTATGGCCTGTCGCGTGCGCTGCCCGTGAACCTTGGGGGTTGGCCGTGGCCGACCTTTGCCGCGAACCTGCTTGGCGGGCTGGCCATGGGTTTGCTGGCGGCGTGGTTGGTGCGCGGCGATGGAGCCGCAGAGCCCTTGCGTCTGTTTCTGGGTGTGGGCGTGTTGGGCGGCTTTACGACGTTCAGCGCCTTCAGCCTTGAAATGGCGCAGATGGTGCAACGTGGGCAGGGCATGATGGCGGCGGCATATGCTGCGGTTTCGGTAATATTAGCATTGGGTGCGGTCTTCGCCGGAATGATGCTGGCAAGGACAATTTGGACATGAGTAAGCAAGACGAAAAAGGCATTCGGCAATTCGTCGTCGCCCCTGATGATGATGGCATTCGCCTGGACCGTTGGTTCAAACGGCATTTGCCCGATGCATCGTTCAACATCGTGTCGCGTTGGGCGCGGACGGGACAGTTGCGTGTAGACGGAAAGCGCGCGACGCCGGGCGATCGGCTGTTGGCGGGGCAAACGCTGCGCGTGCCGCCTGTCGATGCGTCGGCATCCTCCAGCGCGCGTCCGGTGCGCAAGCGCCGCGATCTGACCGAAGACGAAATGGAATTCGCGCTGAGCATGGTGATCCACAAGGATGACGCGGCGCTCGTGATCAACAAACCCGCTGGCCTCGCGACGCAGGGCGGCACCAAGACCGAGAACCATGTCGATGGCTTGCTCGACGCCTTAGGATTTGAACTCGATAACCGGCCAAAGCTGGTGCACCGTTTGGACAAGGACACGTCGGGCGCGCTTCTGCTCGCGCGCACGTCGCGGTCGGCTGGGCATTTTGCCAAGGCATTTTCCTCACGAACCGCGCGCAAGGTATATTGGGCTTTGGTCGTTGGCGTGCCTGATATCGCCGATGGTTTCATCGACTTGCCCATTGGCAAGCAGCCCGGCAGCGGCGGCGAGAAAATGCATGTCGATGAAAAGGACGGGCAGTCGGCCCGCACCCGTTATCGCATCGTCGAACGCGCCGGAAACGCCACCGCCTGGGTCGAATTGCAGCCTTATACCGGGCGCACCCACCAGTTGCGCGTGCATATGGCCGCAATTGGCCACCCTATCGTTGGCGACGGCAAATATGGCGGCAAGGACGCGTTTCTGACGGGCACGATCAGCCGCAAAATGCATTTGCACGCGCGCCGCATCCGCATCGACCATCCATCGGGGCACCAGATTGACGTGCGCGCTGACATGCCCCCGCATATGCAATCGAGTTTCGACGATTTGGGCTTCGACATCGAAATGGGCGATGCACTGGTGCTGGATGCACCCAAGTTCAGCGAAACGGCGGAAGGCAAAAAGCGCGTTGCCGCCAACATCGCCAAATCCGCGCGCAAGGAACGCAAGGGCGAACGCCGCTCGCGCGGTTCCGTGTCGGATAAGCCCAAGGACAATAAGCGCAGCCAAATGGCGGCCGGCAAGAAAATCGCCGCCAAAAAACCAGTGATCAAAAAAGTCGCCAGCAAAAAACCGGCGGGGAAGAAGGTCGCCATTTGTATTTCTGGACGATGATCGCATCGGTTTCCATATGGCGCGCAACAATGCGATAGCGCGCTATTTAGACGGCGCAGAGGCATTGTTCGTGATAAACGGGCCGGACGGTTATATCAGCCCCGATTATTACGGCATTCCTGACCAGGTGCCGACATGGAATTATGTGGCGATTGAGCTTGTGGGCACCGTTCGGAAAATGGACGAAGCCGCGTTGATTGCCCAATCCGATGCGCTGTCACATCATCAAGAATTGAAGCTGGCCCCCAAACCCGTTTGGACACGCGCCAAAATGGCCGACGGCATGTTTGAAAAAATGCTGCGCGGGATTTACGGTTTTGAAATGCACATCACCACGTGGCGCAGCACGTTAAAGCTTGGCCAAAACAAAGCTGACGCTGTGCGGATATCGGCAGCAGATGGGGCAGAGCACGCCGGTAACGTTGCCATCGCCAATGCTATGCGTAACCTCACCCCATGACAAAACTCGCCATTTTTGATTGCGACGGCACGCTGGTCGACAGTCAGGCAAATATTTGCATGGCGATGGAGCATGCTTTTGAAGAAGCGGGGCTGACGCCGCCGATGCGGCATGAAACGCGGCGGGTGGTCGGATTGTCTTTGGTGGAATCGATGCGGATGTTGTTGCCAGAGGCAGCCGACGATCTGCACCATGATTTGGCTGACAAATACCGTTCGGCATTTTGGACATTGCGCAGCAATGGGCTGGTCGATGAACCATTATATGACGGCATTGCCGCGCTTTTATCCTCTCTGGATGAAAGCGGCTGGATGCTGGGCGTCGCTACCGGAAAGTCCGACCGTGGGCTGACGCGTTGCCTCGACCATCATGCACTCCGGTCCTTGTTCGTCACATTGCAGACCGCGGACCGCCACCCGTCAAAGCCACATCCGTCGATGGTGTATCAAGCCTTGGCCGAAGCAGGGGCCGACGCCGCCAATGCTGTTGTCATTGGCGATACGGTGTACGACATCCACATGGGCCGCGCGGCGGGGACGCGCACTGTCGGGGTCAATTGGGGCTATCACAGCGTCGCCGACTTGCGCGAGGCAGGCGCGGATTACATCGCCGAGAGCATGGATGAGTTGAAAGTCTATCTGGAGAATTTTGCATGACGCCGAATGATGACAATGCGCGCCAAGATACGCAGGCGCAATATCGGTTTCTGGTCATCAACCTGTGCCGGATTGGCGGTGCGATCATGTTGGTGATCGGGCTTGCCGTCATCGCGCGTCAGGCATTTGGCTTGCCCATCGCTGCGGGTTATGTGCTGTTTTTGATTGGCATGTTTAGTTTCCTCCTTGTGCCGGTGTTTCTGGCGAAAAAGTGGAAGAGCAAGCCGCTGCCATGAGACGATTTTGGAAAGAGGTTACCCTAGAGCCAAGCAGTTTTGGGCATGCGGTGCGGCTGGATGGCCGGCCGATTAAAACACCCACGCACAATGTGCTGGCGCTGCCCACCCAAAAGCTGGCGGATGCGGTGGTTGCCGAATGGGACGCGGTGGAAAAGACCGTCGATCCGCTATTGATGCCGATGACCGGTTTTGCCAACGCGGCGATTGATCGCATTGGTCCCGACAGGGATGGCTTTGCCGCCGCGATTGCGGCTTATGGCGAAACCGACCTGTTTTGTTACCGCGGTGCATCGGGTGAAGCATTGGCGGACCGGCAAGCCGAAATCTGGGACCCTTGGCTCGATTGGGCACGTACCCGTTATGATGTCAGCTTTGTGATTATAGAGGGCATCATGCACCAGCCACAGCCCGAAGCCACGCTCGAAACCCTGCGCGCTGCGGTCGCGGCGTGCGGCACGTTCGAACTGGCCGCTATGGCAAAGCTTGCGCATCTGTCGGGCTCGCTGATCGCGACGCTGGCCATTGTCGAACGCGCAGGAACGCCGGAGGATATCTGGAACGCCAGCTGCCTCGATGAACTGTGGCAGGAAGAATTGTGGGGCGCGGACCATTGGGCGCAGAAAAACCGCAATGACCGCGCGGGTGAATTCATGGCCGCCGTCCGGTTTCTCGACCTGCTGGCGCCGGGTATCTAAGCGCGACCATAGGTAAAAGCCCATCTTGGGCCAACGCTGGGCCAGACTTATGTGCATGCAGCATGTAAGGAAACCCCGATGACAGACGCTTCCCCCAAAAATACCGCGATATTCACGTTAAGGCCGCTGCCCAAGGCGGCATTTGTCGCGGGCTATGCCGGTTTGCTGCCGCAGATTTTCGCTGCTTTTCTGGTGTTTTCGGGGTCGGAATATCGTTGGACTGGGCTTGCGGCGGCTTATGGCTATGCCGCGTTTATCTTCAGCTTTTTGGGCGGCATGTGGTGGGGGCTGGGCGTCACCACGCGCCGTGATGATGCATCGGCAACCGCGATATTCGCGCTGGCCGTGGCACCAAGCCTGTTGGCGTTCGCCACCTATCTGCCGTGGATATGGGGCCTTGAATGGCCCGGACCGTCGCTGGCGTGGCTTGGGTTTTTCGTGCTGGGTTCACCGCTGGCGGATCGCTGGCTTTCCGCGCGATGCCAGTTGCCAGACGGCTGGATGAAGCTGCGTTGGCACCTGTCGATCGGCTTGGGCGGAATCACCCTTTTGCTCGCAGGGGTTGCCCCGACCGCTTAAGACGCCGCGAGGTCGCGCACGAAGCCAATGAGTCCCTTTTGCCGGCGACGCTTCATGCGTTCTGCGGCCAGAATCTGGCGGACCTTTTCAAAGCAGGTCTGCACATCGTCGTTGATAAGGACATAATCATAGCCGTCCCAGTGGCCGATTTCGGCCTTGGCGCGGCTCATCCGGTCGGCGATGACCGCTTCGCTATCTTGCGCGCGGCTGTGTAGGCGGCGTTCAAGTTCTTCGATGGATGGCGGCAAGATGAATACGCGCACCACGTCGGGGCCAGCTTCCTGATACAGCTGCTGCGCGCCTTGCCAGTCAATGTCGAACAGGACGTCGCATCCGGCGGCAAGCTTTTCCTCCACCGGGCCCTTTGGCGTGCCGTAGCGATGGCCAAAAACATGCGCCCATTCGAGGAATTCGCCGTCTGCGGCCATTTTCTTGAAGGTCGCGGTGTCGGTGAAATGGTAATGGACGCCCTCAATCTCACCGGGCCGCGGCTCGCGTGTGGTGTAGGAAACCGATAAGGCGATTTTTTCGTCCGCTTCCAGCAACATGCGTGAAAGCGTCGATTTACCTGCGCCTGAAGGTGACGAAAGCACGAATAGGAGGCCCCGGCGTTCCAGTTCGTGCGGCTTATGATTGTCGGTGTTGCCCATAGCCGCTAGTGCGCGAAAGGGCAGGCCGGCGTCAAGAGGGAAGCTTTATTGGCAATGAAAGCGCGTTAGCCCTCTTTGCGGCCCTTGCGCTGATCATATATGCTTTTCGCCACGATTGCGCCGCCGACGAGCAATAGCCCCGGAATGGAACGCGTCGCCAAACGGGTCGCCACCACACCAATGCCTGCACCCAGCAAGCCATGGCCACGTTTGCGGCCAATCACTTCGCCGACAACGGCACCTGCGATGGATCTTAGCATTGTTGGTCTCCTAAACCATATCTTCCGGTCTGACGTGGGTATCGAACGTCGCTTCGTCAACCAGTCCGGACGCTAACGCGGCCTCACGCAGGGTGGTTCCATTTTTATGTGCAGCTTTGGCGATGTTGGCCGCATTGTCATACCCAATGACGGGCGCAAGCGCGGTGACGAGCATGAGCGAGCGTTCGACAAGCTCCGCAATGCGGTCTCGATCGGGTTCAAGCCCGGCGACGCAGTTTTTGGCAAAGCTGTCCATGCCGATGCTGAGCAACTCCACCGAGCGCAACACATTGGCACCGATGAGCGGCTTGAAGACGTTAAGCTGCAAATGCCCCTGCAGCCCGCCAATCGTCACCGCCTGATGATTGCCCATGACTTGCGCCGCGACCATTGTCAGCATTTCGCACTGCGTTGGGTTGACCTTGCCCGGCATGATCGAGCTACCCGGCTCGTTTTCAGGCAAATGCAGCTCGCCAAGGCCGGAGCGCGGACCTGACCCAAGCAAGCGGATGTCGTTGGCAATCTTTGTGAGCGACACGGCAAGCGTGTTGAGCGTGCCCGACATCTGCACGAGCCCGTCATTGGAGGCCAGCGCCTCAAATTTGTTGCGGGCAGGTTCAAAGGCGATGCCCGTCGCGGTCGAGATTTCGGCGGCAATCGAAACGTCAAAACCCGCTGGCGCATTCAGGCCAGTGCCGACCGCCGTGCCGCCCTGCGCAAGCTTTTGCACATTATGGACAATTGTCCCTTCAACCCGCGCGCGGTTGGCGATCAGTTGCGCGACAAAGGCGGAAAATTCCTGACCCAAGGTCAGCGGCGTTGCGTCCTGCAAATGGGTGCGGCCGATTTTGATGATCGCGCCCCACGCTTTGCATTTTTCGGTCAGCGTATCGGTTAGGCGTTGCAACGCAGGGAGCAGATCACTCCACACCGCGATGGCAACGGCGACATGCATGGCGGTGGGAAAGCTGTCGTTCGATGATTGGCCCATGTTAACATGGTCATTGGGGTGCACGGGCGATTTGCCGCCGCGTGTGCCCGCCAGCGCTTCATTCGCAATGCCGGCGATCACCTCATTCACATTCATGTTCGACTGCGTGCCGCTGCCCGTTTGCCAGATGACGAGCGGGAATTGATCGTCATGCTTGCCCGCCAATATGGCGTCTGCGGCGGCGATGATCGCGTCGGCAATGTCCGGCAAGGCCGTGGATAATGCCAATCGGCATCCGCTCATGCGCCGGAAAGGGAAAGTTCGCGATACTCCGCTGCGTCTGCGCGCCCCAATAGGCGTCTGCGGGGACCTCTATCGGTCCAAAACTGTCGGTTTCAGTGCGGGTTTTCCCCGTCACTTTTTCCGTCCGAAGTCCACGCTGACGACGTTGGAGCCGTCTTCGACTACGACGGTGGGGCCATCATTGCCGGCTTCTTCATGCGGTTCGGGTTCGGTTTCGCCTGCATCGACATGGAACTGCAGCGCGAAATCTACGGCCGGGTCAACGAAGGCGGTGATCGCGGAGTAGGGGATGAACAGATGCGACGGGATCTGGCTGAACGACAGGCCAACTTCGAAATGTTCGGCCTCAACCTTCAGGTCCCAATATTTGTGCTGCAGCACAATGGTCATTTCATCGGGGAAGCGTTCGTGCAGATGCTGCGGAATGGCAACACCCGGCGCTTGCGTCTTGAACGTGATGTAGAAATGATGGTCGCCGGGCAGGCCATCGCGCGCGACATCGCCCAGCACGCGGCCAACGACGGCGCGCAATGCCTCTTGCACGACGTCATCATAAGGAATCAGGCTATCTACATGCTCTTCGGTCATGGGCGCTTGGTGGACTTCCGCGCGTGTGAAATCAAGATACTTGTTGCCTTAAGCCAACTTGCCAAATGCGTGCATGAGGCTATATCGGCGGCCATGCGTACAGGCTCCATAAGTCGCAAGACGAACGAAACGTCCATTGATGTTGAGGTGAACCTCGACGGAACTGGTGTGTATGACGTGTCAACGGGCATCGGTTTTCTCGACCATATGCTTGAGCAACTGTCGCGCCATTCGCTGATCGACCTAAAGGTGAAGGCCGTTGGCGACCTACACATTGACCAGCACCACACCACCGAAGACACCGGCATCGCGATTGGCGAGGCAGTATTGCAGGCATTGGGCGATAAACGCGGCATCACGCGTTATGGTACGGCCTATGCGCCGATGGATGAAACGTTGACGCGCTGCGCGCTCGATATTTCAGGTCGGCCCTATTTCGTGTGGAAAGTGTCGCTTGGCATGCCGCGTTTGGGCGAGTGGGATACCGAGCTGATTGAACATTGGTTCCACAGCTTTGCGACCAGCGCCGGCATTACGCTGCACATCGAAAATCTTTATGGTTCGAACAACCACCACATCGTCGAAAGCTGCTACAAGGCTTTGGCCCGCGCATTGCGCCAAGCGGTCGAGATTGACCTGCGCAAGGCAGACGCCATCCCGTCGACCAAGGGCACGCTCTAGGCCGTGTCACTTGCGCTGATTGATTATGGCGCGGGCAATCTGCATTCGGTGCACAATGCGTTGAAGGCGGCGGGCGCAGGCGACGTGCATGTGACCGCCGATCCTGATGTCGTTGCCAAAGCCGACCGTATTGTTCTGCCCGGCGTTGGCGCCTTTGCGCATTGCATGGAGGCGCTGTCCGCGATTGACGGCATGGTCGCCGCAATGGAGCAGCGCGTGCGCGTTGAGGGCATTCCGTTTCTGGGCATTTGCGTCGGCATGCAGCTGTTGGCCGATGCGGGCGTTGAGCATGGCACGACGCGCGGGCTTGGCTGGATTGGCGGAACCGTCCGCGCGATTGCACCGGCTGCAGATTTGAAAATCCCGCATATGGGCTGGAACGACGTTGTTCCAACGCCAGGCGCGCCGCTGATCGAAGCGGGCGAGGCTTATTTTTTGCATAGCTATCATTTCGATGCAGCCAATGCGGACGATGTACTGGCGACAACCGACCATGGCGGCACGCTCGTTGCTGCTGTGGGCCGTGACAACATAATGGGGGTGCAATTCCATCCCGAGAAAAGCCAGTCCTATGGCATAAATTTCCTCAAACGCTTTTTGGAGTGGATGCCGTGATAGTCTTCCCCGCGATTGACCTAAAGGGTGGCGAAGTTGTGCGCTTGGCCGAAGGCGATATGAACCGCGCGACAGTCTATGCCGATGATCCCGCCGCGCAGGCGATGCTGTTTGCCGAACAAGGCGCAGAATTCCTGCATGTGGTGGATTTGGACGGCGCCTTTGCCGGACGCCCCGAAAATGCCGAGGCGGTTGAAGGCATCATCGAAAATTTCCCCGGTTACATCCAATTGGGTGGCGGCATCCGCAATACGCAAACGGTTGAACGTTGGTTCGACATGGGCGTCGCG
>JAJTEF010000068.1 GCA_021300355.1 Sphingomonadaceae bacterium
CACCGAATTGGTCGACCGTACCATTGCGACAGTTGAGAAAAACCTCGCCGAAGGTGCGTTACTCGTTGTTGTCGTGCTGTTCCTTCTTTTAGGGAATATCCGCGCTGCCCTTATCACGGCGGCGGTTATCCCTGTTGCTATGCTGATGACGCTGACCGGCATGGTGCAGACGCGGACCTCGGCAAATTTGATGAGTCTGGGAGCACTGGACTTCGGTTTGATTGTCGATGGCGCAGTCATCATTGTCGAGAATTGCTTACGCCGCTTGGGCGAGGCGCAGCATCGGCTTGGCCGCTTGCTGGACCGCGATGAACGCTTTGGGTTGGTCGCAAGCGCTAGTACCGAGGTGATGAAGCCAAGCATTTTCGGCGTTATCATCATCACTGTCGTCTATCTGCCGATCTTTGCACTAACGGGAATCGAAGGCAAAACCTTCCATCCGATGGCGATCACGGTCGTCATGGCACTGACCGCAGCGTTGCTTCTCGCGCTGACCCTCGTTCCCGCCGCTATCGCGCAGTTGGTGACGGGCCGCGTTGAGGAAAAAGAAAACCGTGTGATGAGTTGGCTCAATCGCCAATATGCCCCGTTGCTCGATGCCACTATGAAGCGAGGCAAGCTGATTATCGGCGGCGCTGTGGCGCTTGTCTTGCTTGCGGGCGTAGGCGCCACCCGATTAGGTTCGGAGTTCATTCCCAATCTCGACGAAGGCGATATTGCGATGCACGCGCTACGCATTCCCGGCACGAGCCTTAGCCAAGCGATTGACATGCAACGTGCGCTCGAAGAACGCATCCGCAAATTTCCAGAGGTTGAACGGGTGTTTGCCAAGATCGGCACAGCCGATGTTGCAACCGATCCGATGCCGCCTTCGGTTGCGGATAACTTTATCATGCTGAAAGACCGCAAAGACTGGCCTGATCCGCGCAAACCGCGTGAGCAGCTTGTCGCTGAACTGAACAAAGCTGTCTCGGAAATCCCCGGCAACAATTATGAGTTCACCCAGCCGGTGCAAATGCGGATGAACGAGCTGATTGCAGGCGTCCGTTCCGACGTTGCGGTCAAGCTGTTCGGCGACGACCTGGACCAGTTGCTCGAAAGCGGCGGCGCGGTGGAAGAAGTCGTCGCTTCGGTTTCCGGTGCCGAGGATGTCAAGATCGAGCAAGTGACGGGCCTGCCCGTACTTGCCGTGACCCCCAAACGTGACATGCTCGCACGCTATAGCATCAACATGAGCGACGTGCAGGACGCAGTCGCGACCGCAACCGGCGGACGTGCGGCGGGACAAGTATTCGAGAGCGACCGACGCTTCGATGTCGTCGTCCGGCTTCCTGAAGAGCTACGCACCAACGTCGATGCGCTTGGCAGTCTGCCAATCCCCATTGGCGGCAACGGCGCGGCGGGTTTCGTGCCGCTCGGGCAAGTCGCCGACATAGAGCTTTCGGTCGGCCCTAACCAGATCAGCCGCGAAAATGGCAAACGCCGCGCAGTTATCACTGCAAACGTAAGAGGCCGCGATTTGGGATCGTTCATCGCTGAGCTGCGGACCAAGATTGACGCCGAGGTAACACTCCCCGAGGGGTATTATGTCGAATATGGCGGGACGTTTGAACAATTGCAGTCGGCGGCTACGCGGCTCCAGATTGTCGTGCCGCTCGCATTGCTTTTGATTTTCGGGTTGCTGTTCACGCTGTTCGGCTCAGCCAAAGACGCTGCCACCGTATTCTCGGGCGTTCCGCTCGCACTCACCGGCGGCGTTGCAGCTTTGGCGCTACGCGACATTCCGATGTCGATCTCCGCAGGCGTCGGGTTTATTGCACTGTCTGGCGTTGCTGTGTTGAATGGCGTTGTCATGCTGTCATTTATTAAGGATTTGCGGGAACGCGGGATGGATCTTGATGCTGCAATCCGTGAAGGCGCGCTGACACGGCTGCGTCCGGTTTTGATGACAGCATTAGTCGCTTCATTGGGCTTCGTCCCGATGGCGCTCAATGTAGGCGCAGGGTCAGAAGTGCAACGACCGCTAGCCAGCGTCGTGATTGGCGGGATTATCTCTTCGACGATTCTGACACTGATCGTGCTGCCTGCGCTCTACCGGCTAATCCACGGTCGTGAAAAAAGATCGGTGGGCGAACCGGCAACCATGCAAACTGCAAATCTGGTGTAAGAAACGAAGAGAGTTTGCAGGCATAATCAGTTTCTAAATTGAGATGTTATTCACGCAGAGGGCTATCCTTGCCACTGGCCACATCAGTGGCGGCTGTAAGGATACGTTAGTCGGTAGCCTAACGTCTGCATTTGGGCGCAAAGCAGAACGGCCGCAAATAACCTGGCCTTTTGGGATGATTATATTCCCCGAAGTCTTCGACATTACTTGCTCTGAATGGCTGATGATGACCAGTGAATATGAATTATGCGCCATCGCCCTTCGGTTTTGCGCAGCACCATCGTTTCAACCGATCGACTATTAACCGGGCGATCACGGAAGGTTCCTTTTACGAACTCAACGCTCATAACGGATGAGAGGTTTCCGTCGGAAGCGATCGTTTGGCTGACGGGCGTTCTCGTTGTCGCTGCACTGAAGGCCGCGTCGGACTTGAGATGGTGGGTTTCATATTCGGCACGATTTCGTTCGACCCCGCCGGACTCAAAAATGACGACATCTTCAGCCATTAGGTTGAGCGCCGCAGTGGCGTCGCCGCGCTTCAGCGCCGCATGGAACGCATTTACAACGTCAGTTGGCGTATCGAAATTGGCAGTATCCGATTGGAGTGACGGGTTAGCCGCTGATGACATTGCATGAGCTTCAGGATGAACAGCTGCCAACATTAATGGGGTCAGGGCTAATCCCAGAAGGCGTGCTGTTCGCACCGCTGAACCATGTTGGATTTTCATAATATTCTACCCCTCGTTTTGGTAACCGTAATTGGCAGGATTTAGTGGCCCAACGGAGACATAGTGCCGATGAAAGCAACCAGCCCGAGAACTGCTAAGGCCAATGTGACCTCTGCTGCAAGGCTGGTCCGTAGTTTTGATAAAGTGGAGTTAACATCGTCAGCTGGCGTTTGGTATATTCTTGAATGTCGCCGTCCAAGAATGGCATTCCGCGCAGCGAACAGCAGCATGATGCCAACTAGCGAAATCTTTGCGGCAAACAACCAGCCATAATCTGTCCTCAACACGTCTGCGCTTTTGTCCAAACCGAAAATAAGATGCGCATTAACCAGTCCAGTGACGCTAACAGCGAAAACCAAAAATACCCCCAGCGGGGCGAACTTATGCATGTCAGAAAGTATAGCAACAGGTGCGATCAGGTCGGGTCTGCGGGAGGCAACGCGGGTCACATAAATGAACCAGCCAATTGCGCCAAGCCATAAACCAGCCGCCCAAAGATGCGCCGCATCGTTTAACCTGTGTATTGTGCCCAACGTGCCTTCTGTTGCTGCAGCATGGCCGTTCCAAGCAAGCGTGGTGAGGGCCAGCCCAAACAAACAAGCTGCAACTAACGCTCCAAATGTTGATCTGCCAAATAGGATCAAAGTAAAAGCGGCAGCGCTAAGAAGCCCAAGCCGAAATAGAAACGACCATCCAATGCTGGTCGACATCACCATCGCCTCGATTGTGGCCCATTCTAGTTGCCAGACAGGCTGCGCCATCATGGCGGCGATACTCAAAAACATTAATGTGATGGTCAGGACAGGTGCCACCACCGCAGCAACTGCCAGTGCACCATTATCTTTACGCTTAGACTGCTGCGCCAATGTTTCGCGTAACCCGATGCAGCGAAAAGCCGTTATCCCAAATAGACCCAATAACAGCGTATAATGGGCAAAACGCAATAATGGATATAGCCAGTTGTCCATGGTCACGGATTAGCTGACTTTAAAGCTGACTTTTCCGGTCATGCGGTGACCGTCTGCACCGGCCGCCTGCCACCGGACTTCATAGCTTCCTGCACGAAGCGGTTGGCGCAAGCTCAGAGTTAAGGTCCGATTATCGTTCGACCAGCTTGGCGTGAAATTGCGGATTATCATTTCACCATGGTTTTTTACGCCAGGCATGTCAGTCATTACGATGCTGGCAACGGCAGTTGGCGTGAGCATACCTTCAGAGAAGTTTAACTGAACCACTCGCGGCTTCGCGACGGTGGTCCCTTCGGCAGGTGTTGATGACACAATCTTGCTATGCGCTAACGTTGCGGCCGGGCTGACAAGCGCTGCTGAGCCGAGTGCGAGACTGGCAATCAGGGAGAAAAATTTCATAACATTATCCTTTTATCTCAGAACCAGAAACGGACGCCGACAACATAATTTGTGACCGAGGGGTCCTCACCCGAGCCCCTTGCAAAATCGGCGCTGCGACCCACACGCCAGCTTTGTTCAACGCCTAAATAAGGTGCAAATTCTCGTGTGATCTCGTACCGAAGCCGGACGCCAGCTTCAACACTGTCGATGCCTGCGCCGATCCCCAAGCGCGGAACGTTTTGTGCAGACAAATTAACTTCTGCCCGCGGCTGTAAAATCAGCCTTCGTGTGATGCGCTGGTCAAGCTCTGCTTCAACGCGCGCCGTGACGTCACCGCGATGCGATACAAACATCGCCGCGTCGACTTCAAACATATACGGCGCTAGCCCCTGCACACCGATAACGGCATGTGTAGTTTTATCTCCTGCCACATCCTGCCGCACACCAAGCTGAAAATCCCAAAAAGGTGCTATTGCGCGCGAATAGAGAGCTTGGACTTCAGCATCTTCAAGCGCCTTGCCGAAACCACCTTCGCCTTCGCTTTTGAACCAGAGGCGGCTTGTCGGTCCGCCATAATAGC
>JAJTEF010000031.1 GCA_021300355.1 Sphingomonadaceae bacterium
AAGCGTTCGTGGCGCTGGTGGGCAGATATGGTTTCGCACCATTTGCCTATTACCGAATCATTGTGGGTTCAGCCGCTTTGCTGTGGCTGGCCATGCGGTAAGGGCCGAAACGGTTATAAATATATGAAACAATATTGCGTGAGACCCTTATTTAGGCCCCAAATATACATCATATGACAGCTAAACTGTCCTATTATTCGGTTTTATAGGTGACATCCGCGGTTTGTCGCGGTAGGCGCGGCGCATATTCAAGGAGTGTGCGCTGTGGCCAAAGACCCGATGCTGAAATTTATCTCGAAACCGCAGGCCTATCCTGAAAAGCGGGCTGCGCAGCTTCGTGCAGAAGATTTTGCAGAAATCGCGGAACGTTATGCGTCCGACGACGCCGCGGATCAGGCGTCGCGTTGCTCGCAATGCGGCGTGCCATATTGTTCGGTGCATTGCCCGTTGCACAACCATATCCCCGATTGGCTGCGCCTGACCGCCGAAGGGCGCTTGCGTGAGGCGTATGAGCTGTCCAATCTGACCAGCACTATGCCCGAAATTTGCGGCCGCATCTGCCCGCAAGATCGCTTGTGCGAGGGCAATTGCGTCATTGAATTTTCTGGTCACGACGCCGTGACCATTGGCTCTGTCGAAAAATATATCACCGACACCGCTTGGGAACAGGGCTGGGTCGAACCCGTTGCGGTCGGAGCATCGCGCGGGCAATCGGTCGGCATCATTGGCGGCGGCCCGGGTGGCCTGACCACCGCAGAATATCTGCGCGTCGCGGGATATGACGTGCATGTCTACGACCGTTACGACCGTATGGGTGGCTTGCTAACCTATGGCATCCCCGGATTTAAGCTGGAGAAAGACATCGTCATGCGTCGCGTGAAGCGGCTTGAGGATGCGGGCATCCATTTTCACCCGAATTTCGAAGTTGGCCGTGACGCCACGCTGGACGCATTGCGCGCCAAGCATGACGCCGTGTTGATTGCGACCGGCGTGTACAAGGCGCGCGCGGTGTCGTTGCCGGGCGGCGATCTTAATGGCGTGGTGGCGGCGCTGGATTATTTGACCGCGTCCAACCGCAAGGGCTTTGGCGATGCTGTGCCCGCATTTGAAAGCGGCACGCTGAATGCCGAGGGCAAGAATGTCGTCGTCATTGGCGGCGGCGACACCGCGATGGATTGCGTTCGCACCGCCATCCGCCAAGGCGCGAAGTCGGTGAAATGCCTCTACCGCCGCGACCGCGAAAATATGCCCGGTTCGCAGCGTGAAGTTGCCAATGCCGAAGAAGAAGGCGTCGAGTTTGTGTGGCTGTCCGGCCCCAAGGGCTTTGAAGGCAATGGCAAGATCGAGCGGGTGCAGGTTTCGAAAATGCGCCTTGGTGCCCCCGACGCATCGGGTCGCCGCGCGCCGGAAAACGACCCGCAAGGTGACTTCACACTGGATGCCGACCTGGTGATTACCGCACTTGGTTTCGAAGCCGAAGACCTGCCTGTGTTGTTCGGCGCGGCTGACCTGAACGTCACCCGCTGGGGCACCATTCGTGTGGACCATAATACGCAGATGACCAATCTCGACGGTGTGTTTGCCATTGGCGACATCGTGCGCGGCGCGAGCCTTGTCGTCTGGGCGATCCGCGATGGCCGCGACGTGACGCCGCATATGCACAATTATCTGAAATCAAAAGCAAGCCGTGAAAAGGTTGCAGCATGACCATATTCTACCCCACCCCCGAACATGAACGCCTCGCCAATGAGGGCATGTATTATCCGGAATCCGAAGGCGATGCCTGCGGCGTTGGCTTGATTGCCGCGACCGATGGCAAGCCATCGCGCCGCGTGGTGGCAGCCGGGATCGAAGCGCTGAAGGCCGTTTGGCACCGTGGTGCCGTTGATGCCGACGGCAAGACGGGTGATGGCGCGGGGCTGCATATCGACTTGCCCGTCCGCTTCTTTGACGATGCCATATCGGACAGCGGCCACCGCCCGATGCCAAACCGTTTGGCGGTCGGCATGGTGTTCCTGCCGCGCACCGACCTGAGCGCACAAGAAAACTGCCGGACGATTGTTGAGGCTGAAATCATTGACGCCGGCTACACCATTTATGGCTGGCGTCAGGTGCCGGTCGACGTGTCGGTTATCGGCACAAAGGCGCAGGCAACACGGCCCGAAATCGAACAGATCATGATCGCGGGCCCAATGCCCGATGCGGTTGACGCGACCGAGTTTGAAAAGAATCTGTATCTCGTCCGCCGCCGGATTGAGAAGAAGATCATCGCCGCGCAAATTCGCGATTTCTACATCTGCTCGCTGTCGTGCCGGTCGATTGTCTACAAGGGCCTGTTCCTCGCAGAAAGCCTTTCGGTCTTTTACCCTGACCTTCAGGACGACCGTTTTGAAAGCCGCGTCGCGATTTTCCACCAGCGTTATTCGACCAATACCTTCCCCCAATGGTGGTTGGCGCAACCGTTCCGCGGTCTTGCCCATAATGGCGAAATCAACACCATCCGTGGCAACCAGAATTGGATGAAGAGCCACGAAATCAAAATGGCCAGCATCGCCTTTGGCGCGCATTCGGATGATATTAAGCCCGTCATTCCGGCAGGTTCATCGGACACTGCAGCGCTGGATGCCGTGTTCGAAACATTGGTCCGTTCGGGCAAGGAAGCACCAACGGCAAAGCTGATGCTGATCCCCGAAGCATGGCAGTCAAACCCCAATCTGCCCGCGTCGCACCGCGCAATGTATGAATATATGTCGAGCGTCATGGAGCCATGGGATGGCCCCGCTGCGCTGGCCATGACCGATGGCCATTGGGCAGTTGCAGGCGTTGACCGCAACGCCCTTCGCCCGCTGCGCTACAGCCGCACGTCGGACAATCTGCTCGTCATCGGTTCCGAAACCGGCATGGTCGTTCTTCCCGAAACAACGATATTGGAAAAGGGCCGCCTTGGCCCCGGCCAAATGATTGCGGTCAACCTCGACGAAGGCAAATTGTACCGCGATGGCGAGTTGAAAGACCGCATCTCGGCAGAGCAAGATTATGGCGCACTCGTGCGTGGTTTCCGTGCCATCACCGACTTGCCCGACGTAGGGCAGGATGATGCCCCGGCGTGGTCGCGCGCGGAACTGACCAAGCGTCAGGTCGCTGCCGGCATGACGCTTGAAGATGTCGAAATGATCCTCGCGCCGATGATCGAAGATGGCAAGGAAGCCATCGGATCGATGGGCGACGACACGCCGCTCGCTGTCATCAGCGACAAGCCGCGCCTGATCAGCCAGTTTTTCCGCCAGAATTTCAGCCAAGTGACAAACCCGCCCATCGACAGCCTGCGTGAGCGGCATGTGATGAGCCTTAAAACGCGTTTCTCGAACCTTGCCAACATATTGGAAGAAAAAAGCCAGAACGCCGACGTGCTTGTCCTCGCCAGCCCTGTGCTCACGTCGCATGACTGGCGCCGGTTAAAGTCTGCCTTTGGCGCAGCAGGCGCAGAAATTGACTGCACCTATGATATTTCCGAAGGACAAGAAGGTCTGCGCGCTGCCATCACGCGGATCCGCGAAGAAGCCGTCGCCGCGGTGCGCATGGGCAAATCCGAACTGTTCCTGACCGACGAAAATATCAGCGCCGACCGCGTGGGCATTGCCATGATCCTTGCCGCTGCCGCTGTGCACACGCATTTGGTGCGCAACGGTTTGCGCAGCTATTCGTCGATCAACGTTCGCTCTGCCGAATGTCTCGACACGCATTATTTCGCGGTGCTCATTGGCGTTGGCGCAACCACGGTAAACGCATATCTGGCCGAAGCCGCAATTGGCGACCGCCATGCGCGCGGGCTGTTGGGTGGCCTGGCCCTGACCCAAGCGGTCGAAAATTACCGCACCGCCATCAAAGAAGGGCTGTTGAAGATCATGTCCAAAATGGGCATCGCGGTCATCTCCAGCTATCGTGGCGGCTATAATTTCGAAGCGGTTGGCCTGTCGCGTGCCTTGGTCAACGACTTCTTCCCCGGAATGCCGAACAAGATTTCGGGCGAAGGCTATCATTCGCTCTATGTGAACGCGCGTGATCGCCATGAAGAGGCTTTTGACACTGCGGTGGCACGCTTGCCCGTTGGCGGCTTTTACAAGCAACGCAATGGCGGCGAAGAGCATGCCTATTCGGCGGGTCTGATGCATTTGTTGCAAAGCTCTGTCGCGAATGACAGCTATTCGACCTACACACAATTTGCCCAAGGCGTGCGCGAACTGCCGCCGATTTACTTGCGCGATTTGTTGGAATTCAACTTCGCGAAGGAACCCGTTGCGATTGATGAAGTCGAAGCGATCACCGAAATTCGCAAACGCTTTGTCACGCCGGGCATGTCGCTTGGCGCCTTGTCGCCCGAGGCGCATGAGACACTGGCCATTGCCATGAACCGGATTGGCGCAAAGGCCGTATCCGGCGAAGGTGGCGAAGACAGCAAGCGGTTCAAGCCCTATGAAAATGGCGACAATGCCAACAGCGTCATCAAACAAATCGCCAGTGGCCGTTTTGGCGTAACCGCCGAATATCTTGGCGCGTGCGAAGAAATTGAAATCAAGGTCGCACAGGGCGCAAAGCCCGGTGAAGGTGGCCAATTGCCCGGTTTCAAGGTCACCGAAATGATTGCACGTCTGCGGCATTCAACGCCGGGCGTCACGCTCATTTCACCGCCACCGCACCATGACATTTATTCGATCGAAGACCTTGCCCAGCTGATCTACGACCTGAAGCAAATCAACCCGCGCGCGCGGGTGTGCGTCAAGCTGGTGAGTGCAGCGGGCATCGGCACCATCGCCGCTGGCGTGGCGAAAGCGCATGCCGACGTCATCCTCGTTTCGGGCAATGTTGGCGGCACGGGCGCAAGCCCGCAAACCAGCATCAAATATGCAGGGACACCATGGGAAATGGGGCTGTCCGAAGCCAATCAGGTGCTGACGCTCAACGGCCTGCGGCATCGTATCAAGCTGCGCACCGATGGCGGGCTGAAAACCGGACGCGACATTGTGATTGCCGCGATCTTGGGCGCGGAAGAATTTGGCATCGGCACGCTCAGCCTTGTCGCCATGGGCTGCATCATGGTGCGCCAGTGCCATTCCAACACCTGCCCCGTCGGGGTCTGTGTTCAGGACGAAGCGTTACGCAAGAAATTCACGGGCACGCCTGAAAAGGTCATCAACCTGATGACCTTCATTGCCGAGGAAGTGCGCGAGATTCTGGCCAAGCTTGGCTATCGCAGCCTGGATGAAGTCATTGGCCGTACAGAACTTCTGCGCCAGGTTAGCCGAGGCGCGGAGCATTTGGACGATCTCGATCTCAACCCCATCCTTGCCAAGGTCGATGCGCCCGACAGCGCGCGCCGCTTCAGCATCCCGACATTCCGCAATGAAGTGCCCGACAGCCTTGATGCGCAAATGATCCATGATGCCAAGCCGGTGTTCGAACGGCGCGAGAAAATGCAGCTGACATATAATGTCCGCAACACCCACCGCGCAGTTGGCACGCGGTTCAGCTCCGAAATCACGCGCCTGTACGGGATGAAGGGCCTTTCCGAAGGACATGTCCATGTGCGTTTGCGTGGTTCGGCGGGACAATCGCTTGGCGCATTCCTGTGTCAGGGCATTACCTTGGAAGTGTTTGGCGACGCCAATGACTATGTGGGCAAGGGGCTTTCGGGCGGCACCATCATCGTGCGGCCAACGGTCAGCAGTCCGCTGACCAGTCAACAGAACAGCATCATCGGCAACACTGTGCTTTATGGCGCAACGTCGGGACGGCTGTTGGCGGCGGGACAGGCCGGCGAGCGCTTTGCCGTCCGCAACTCCGGCGCGCATGTCGTGGTCGAAGGATGCGGATCAAACGGTCTGGAATATATGACCGGCGGCATGGCGGTTATCTTGGGCAAGGTTGGCAGCAACTTTGGTGCAGGCATGACCGGCGGCATGGCATTTGTACTCGACACCGAAGGTGATTTTGCAAAAATGGCCAATCCGGACAGCATTGTCTGGCAACGGCTCGACAGCGCCTATTGGGAAGACGAGCTGAAGTCGCTGGTCGCCGCGCATGCCCAAGCCACCGACAGCGCATGGTCGCAATCATTGCTGGAAGATTGGGACCGCACGCGCGGCGAATTCTGGCAGATATGCCCGAAGGAAATGCTGACCCGCTTGAGCCAGCCGCTTTCGGACCATGAGGTGCTGGAAGCTGCGGAATAGGTGGCGCCTGACATTGCCAAAGCGCCTTGCAATCGCGTAATGCTTGGCAATGTCGTCCGCAGAACCCAAAACCCCAGCCGGTTTCCCGTCCGAGGCGGAGGCAGATGCGCGGCTGACGGCGGACCGTTTTGACATCATCGCACTGATTGCCAAAGCGGACCGACGGCGCGAGGCCGGTGACCGCCGCGCCGCCAATGCTTATTATAGTGCCGCCATTCGCACGGCGGCCGCGCGGCCATCGTCTGACCCCGCAGTTGCGACAGAAATTGCGCGCGCGCACGTCGCGGTCACATGGCTGGCGGATCTGTTCCGTCAAACATTGATCGATGGAATGCGCGCAGCAGGCTTTACCCGCGAACAGCAGCATCCACGGTTTCGCCAATCGCTCGATATGATGTTTGGCGATGTGCCGCGACCTGCGGAATATCGGCAATTTCCGCAAAAACCGATGGCACATTATTATCCCGATATGGCGCATGTCGAATTTGCCTACACAAAAGCATGGGACTGGGTGGCAAAGCTGGAGGCTGTGTTCCCCGACATGCAGCGTGAGGCGCTTTCCTTGCTGGCGCAGCATGACGGTTTCCAGCCTTATATGAAAATGGCCAACGCCCGGCCGCAGCAGGACCATCATGGCCTGTTGGAAAATGCGGACTGGAGCACGCTGCATCTGTGGCAAAATGGCGCGGCCGTGGACGAACATATCGCGCGCTGCCCGAACATTTATCGCGCCGTGATGGACCATGTGCCGCTATGTCACATTGGTCCGCGCGCGCCGTCTGTGATGCTCTCGCTTTTGCGGCCCGGCGCGAAAATCCCGCCGCATAGCGGCATGTTGAACAGCCGCTTTATCTGCCATTTACCTTTGGTCGTTCCGCCCGATTGCGGCTTTCGCGTTGGCGGCTCGACGATTGAATGGCAAGAAGGCAAAGTCATCGCCTTTGATGACAGTGTCGAGCATGAGGCGTGGAACAACAGCGCCTATGACCGGCTGGTGCTGATATTCGATATCTGGCGGCCCGAGCTTTCACAAAGCGAGCGTGATCAAATCACCGCGATGTTCGATATCGTCGACAATTACCGCTGACCAAACAGCCAATGGCCAAGTAGCCACGGGACTTGCGGAAGGGTCTGGTCAATTGCGTTCGCCCCTGCTTTAGTCCGCACACTGTTATTTGGAAGGAGAAGCCCTATGCGCAAATTGTTACTCGCTGGATCGATTTTGGCCCTTGCCGTCCCGGCGCATGCCGACGCCAATGGCGACCTTGTCACGCTGGTGAATGATGTCTGGGCGGCTTCGTTGAAGGAACAGCCGGTCTATGCCAGCGCATTGGGCGTGAATGAACATGCCTCGGAACTTGGCGACTACACGCTGGCCGCACAGGACCGCCGCGCCGCCGATGCCGCGAAGTTTCTCACCCGGCTCAATGCCATCCCATCGGATTCGCTGAATGCCGCATCAAAGGTGGAGGCGGGCATTTTACGGCGCGCGCTGAACTCTACAATCGAGGGCAACAGTTTCGGGCAACGCGCGATCAATTTCACAACCTATTCCAGCTGGCATCAGCAACTGGCCGGCATGGCCCAAAATCTGCCGTTCCGTACGAAGGCGGATTTTGAAAGCTACAATGCGCGGCTCGCCCAATATGCGCGCGTGAATGATGAAAATATCGCGGTGGCCAATGTCGCGATCAAGGGCAAATATACCCAGCCCTGCGTCACGCTAAAGGGTTTTGAAGGAACGATCAGCGGGCTGATTACGACCGACGTAAACAAGTCGCGTTTCTACGAACCATATGCGAAAAAGCGGCCTGCGGGCGTTTCCGAAGCGGACTTTGCGGGCCTTGCCAAGGCAGCCGAAGCCACGATCCGCACGGTCATTCACCCCGCGCTGAACAAACAACTCGCATGGTATACCGCAAGCTACAAGCCAGCGTGCGCCACAGCACCCGGCGTGTCGGCGCAACCGGGCGGTGCCAAATATTATGCGTTCCGGGTTCGTGAAGAAACAACGACGTCGCTGACCGCAGAGCAAATCCACCAAATTGGTCTGAACGAAGTGGCGCGCATTCGCGCCGAGATGGTCGAGGTCGCATCACAGGCGGGCTACCCAAGCCGCGAAGCGTTTATCCAACATCTGCGGACCGACCCGCAATATTATGCCAAGACGCCCGAAGAGCTGATGGAAAAGGTCGCGCGGGTGACCAAGATCATCGATGGCAAAATGCCCAGCCTGTTCGGCCGCCTGCCCCGCTTGCCCTATGGCATAAAGGAAATTCCGGCGGAAACAGCCGAAGGCACCACGACGGCTTATTATAACCAAGGTTCGCCCGAAATCGGCATCTCCGGAACCTATTTCGTCAACACGTCGAAACTGAACCAGCGCCCGTTCTGGGAAATTCCGGCCTTGTCGGTGCATGAGGGGGTCCCCGGGCATCACCACCAAATCGCATTGCAGCAAGAACTGCCTTTGTCGGACTTCCGCAAATATGGCGCATTCTTCACCGCCTTTACCGAAGGCTGGGGCCTCTACTCCGAACGGTTGGGCATCGAAATGGGCCTATATGATACCCCGGCAAAGGACATGGGACGCCTGTCCTATGAAATGTGGCGCGCATGCCGCTTGGTCGTCGACACCGGCATTCATGCCAAGGGGTGGAGCAAGCAGCAGGCGATCGATTTCATGACCGACAACAGCGCGCTGTCGGCCGCCAATATCGAAGCCGAGGTCAACCGCTACATCAGCTGGCCCGGTCAGGCGCTGGCGTATAAATTGGGCGAGCTGAAGATCCGTGAATTGCGGACCATGGCCACCAAAGAGCTTGGCCCGAAATTCAACCTTGCGGCGTTCCACGACGCGGTATTGGGTCAAGGCTCCGTCCCGCTCGACGTGTTGGAGCAGCAGATTAAGGATTGGGTCGCCGCAGAAAAAGCGAAGGTCTAGGCCCGCTTATTTGGGTTCAGGGAGCGGCTCTGCGTCGGCAGATGCCGCTTCCTTGGCATCCAGTTCGGCCTGCAACTTCGCCTCGCGTTCGGCGCGGCCCTTTTCAAATTCGGTCACGCGCGCTTCGACTTCGGCAGCCTCTGCATCAATGCCCGCCATGCGCTTGGCGCGTTCGGCGGCGATCAGGCGGCCAAAGACAATTCCGGGGTCTTGCGCTTTTTCGGCATAGGCGCGGTCAATTTCTTTCAGCCCACATCCGGTAAAGCCGCCAGCACCCGATGCCGAGCAGCTCATCGTGCCGCTGGCGCCCACATATTCGTAGGATTTAATCCGTTCGGACATCGCCTGATTGCGCGGGTCATTGGGGTCGCCGCGCAAGGATGACGGAATGCGGTACCGGTCCGCCTCCCCCATCCGCGCGCAGACGACGATTTCGGCGCCTTGGCTTTCGGGGCATTTGTCATCGCCATAGATGATCAACTGGTTGATCTTCTCGTCACCCGGCTGCGGTGCGGGGGCATTTTGTGCCGGGGCTTGCGCCGACAGCATGAGAGCCAAAGCGGCGACGGAAATATTGGCCATTGCGTTCACGGGATATTCTCCAAAAATCTATGCTCTGGCTTGAACGTCGCAGGCTGAATGCGCGATGAAGCTCAAATATGTTTCGACACTGCAATCGCGGTACGGCAACCCAAGCGGACAAGCGCGCTCATGACCGGATAGGCCAGTGCGCGCTCTGCGCCTTCGGCCAGCGCCGCGGCTTTATGTTCCAGCTCGTCCGCCTGAAAATCGGCAATCATCGCCGACAATTCGGGATCGCTGTCACCGATTTCTGCGAGCTGCTCGCTATAATGGCGGTCAATTTCGGTTTCGATCGCCACGGTGCAGGCCATTGCTGCCTCCGGGCTGATGGCGGCAGACACCGCGCCAAGGGCGAAACCTGCCGCGTTCCAAATGGGGTATAAAGCGGTTGGACGCACGCCGCGTTCGGCCATCATCTTGTCAAAGGCGCTGAGGTGCCGTTCCTCTTGCTCGGCCATATGCGCAATGCTGCGCGCGGCCGGCGTCCGGTCACCCATCACCGCAAGCTGCCCTGCGTAAATGCGTTTCGCGCCAAATTCGCCCGCTTGATTCACGCGAATCATCCGGTCGATGGCCGCTTTACGCTGCGGTGTAGTTTTCAGGGATTCTTGTTGCGCCATGTCATACCCAAGATGGCCACTGCGCCGCCCAACGACAAGAGGAAATTATAGCCCGCAAGCGAAATGCCGAACAAAGACCATGGTGCCACGTCGCAGCGGACCAATGGGGCGTTCATGATCGACTTGAGCAAATCATCCCCGCTGCCCGAAATCGTCGCGGTGCACGCGGTCAATCCTTCCCACCAGCCATATTCGACGCCAGCATGAAAGCCCGCGATGCCGCCGCTGGTCGCAATGGCCAGCGCCGCAAGCGCCACCAATGTTTTGCGAAAGGCAAGGTTGCCGACGCCAAAGGCAATAGCCGCAATCGCGACCGCGGCTAAATGCGGATAACGCTGCCACCAGCACATTTCGCAAGGGAAAAGCCCGCCAATATATTGCGAACCATATGCCCCCACGAGCAGCGCCGCCGGTAACAGGAATGCGAGCCAGTGGGCCTTGTCATATTTCGACATCATCTGCGGCATATACTCAATTCTGCGCCCTGCCCTTTACGGGCTTTGCGGCAAGCTTCATCGTTTTGGATCCAAGCCGCTGCAAGGTTTCCATCGCGTAATATAGTTGGAAATCGTCAATGCCCTTTGCCTTCAACTGCTCCGCAGTCATGGCAAAACGCGGATCGTCGATGCGGTCTTCTTCAAGGTCTTTGCTGTTGTCTTTCAATTCATTGACCAAGTGACGACGCAAATCGGATTCGCGCACGGACACGCGCTTTTTATAATCGGGATCGGTCAATTGCGGTACGCGGACATCGGGTTTTATGCCGCCTTCCTGCACCGAACGGCCCGATGGCAGATGGTAACGCGCAACGGTGAGGCGAAGGCCCGTGTCCCGCGTCAACGGCAGGACACTCTGCACCGATCCCTTGCCGAAACTGCGTTCACCCATGACCAAGCCGCGATGATGGTCTTGCAATGCGCCCGCCACAATTTCGGATGCCGATGCAGAGCCAGCGTCAACCAGAACGATGATCGGCGCGCCGCCGGTGATATCGCCCGGAACAGCGCGTTCGGCCCACCAGCGTTGGATGTCGCGTTTGTCACGGCCGCGTTCGGAAACAATCTCGCCACTCGACAGGAAAGCATCGGAAACGGAAACGGCTTCATCCAATATGCCACCGGGGTTGGACCGCAGGTCAATGATGTAGCCCAGCGGATTTCCGCCAAGAGATTTCTTTATGCCGGATACAGCAGCGACAACGTCAGCGCCGGTTTGTTCGGAGAAACCGGTAATCGAAATAACGCCAATGCGGTTTTTCACTTCCCACCGCACAGGTTTCAAATCAATGACCGCGCGCGTTACCGTCACGTCGAACGGCGCATCGCGCCCGGGCCGGAAAATGGTGAGCTTGATCGATGTGCCCGGCACACCGCGCATCGCTTCGACAGCTTCGTCAAGCGTTCCGCCAATGATCAACTTGCCGTCCAAATGCGTGATAAAATCGCCCGACTTGATACCGGCCTTGTCAGCGGGCGTGTCCTTGGTGGGGGCGATGACCTTCACCGCTTCATCCTCAAGCGTAACCGTCAGGCCAAGGCCGCCATATTCGCCATCAATCTGTGTTTGCAGCGAGCTGAAGTCGGATTTGTCGAGGAAGGCACTGTGCGGATCGAGGCTGGCCAGCATCCCCTGAATCGCGCCTTCCATCAATTGCTTGTCATCGACCTTGTCGACATAGCTTAATTTAACCTTGCGATAGACCGCGAGGAATTCCTCAAGCTCTTTGAAGCGATCGGCTTCCGCTTGTTGCTGCTGAACGCTTTGCGCGACCAGCACAGTCGCAGGGACCGACAGCGCCAAAACAATGGCGCAAGTCACGGGCAGCAAACGGTTCTTCATAGACTAATCCATTTCATCATTTCGTCGATGCTATACCTCGCCTTAACCCAGGGTGAAAGCATGATTACCACCAACACCATGCGGGCATCGACAAGAACGCCAATAGTTCATCCTAATATCGTGGCAATATCCATCACACGGCCATTTTTGCGCAGTTCAACGCCGATCTCCGGCGCGTCTGGTTTGGCCGATCCCAGCACAAAGCCTTGGCTCACCGCCTGCCCTTTTTTGACCTGCGTACTGCCCAGGTTTGTAATCAGGCTATTCCAGCCGTTGCCATGTTCAATGATAACAATCCGCCCATAGCTGCGATAACGGCCAGCAAAGGAAACCGTTCCTGCCGCTGGCGCGACCACGCGCATATTGTCGGCAAGTGCAATGCGGACACCGCGCTCCCGATAGCCGGTGGCGTTGAGTTCATTGAAACCGGACAACAGCGTGCCGCGCGCGGGCAAGATATAGGCCGTCCCCGCCGACGCAGCCTTGGTCGCGCGCCCGGGGCGGAGCATCGGTCCGTCCAGCGCCGCGAGTTCAGACGCTTTTTCGGTGCTTAGCCGCTGGATATCCATGCGCCCGACAATATCGCGTGCCCGCTCACCCTGCGCGATCGCTTGTTCAAATGCGATGGCGGCATCGGCGGATAGTGCGCCGGCCTTGCCACCGGCGGCGTTTTGCAGTCTGGCCAAATCTGTCTGGCGGCTTTTCAACCGGCTGCGCGCATCGCCCAGCGATTTCAGCGCGCGATATTCCTGCGCCCGCAATTCGCTTTGCACCGCAATGTGTTGGCGCAAGTCGCTGGTACGGCGGATGATATGAGGCTGCACGGTCGCCATGACCGCGCGCACATGCACATAATCTTCGCGCTGCCCGGGCTGCATCATCATCAGCACCGCCGGGCGGCCCGTCATCTGCTGAAGCGCGGCGTTCAGGCGCAGCACCGGTTCGCTTTCCACACCAAGCTGTGCGCGTTGAAGTTCTTGTTGGCGGCTAATGATGGCAATACGCGCGGCCGCCGCTGCTATCTGCGCTTCGGCGGCGTCGATTTCGGCAGACAGCACCGCCCTTTGCGCGACCAGCCGATCTGCGGTGCTTTAGGCATTGCTTGCCTCCTGCCGCAACAATTCGCTGCGCCGTTCAGCTCGCAGCGCTTTTTCCTGTGCATCGCGCAGGGCGTCGTGTTGCGCGCTGCTGCTGCCCGCATTTTGCGCCATCAGGCTGCTCGCAATGGCAAAGGGCGTGAGCATCAAGAGCAAAAGCATGGACCAGAACCGCATGCCCCTATCCTTCCCGATGATAGGGGTGGTTGGCAATAATCGATGTTGCGCGGAACAATTGTTCAGCCAGCATCGCGCGGGCCATCAAATGTGGCCATGTCGCTTTGCCAAACGCGATGAGCTTGTCCGCGCCAGCGCGGGCTTCGTCATCAAAACCGTCGGCAGCGCCAATCAAAAAGCGCACTTCGCGCACGCCATCGTCGCGCCAGCGTTCCAGCAAGCGGGCGAGTTCGACCGAGCCAAGCTGTTCGCCTTTTTCATCCAAGATGATGGTTTTGCAGGGGCTGTCCGAATGGGGCAGATCGCCGCCCTTATCAGGCATTTCGCTGTGCCGCGTTGGCCAGCTGATCCGTTTCAGATATCGGTCGACCAGCTCCGCTTCTGCAGAGCGGCCGATTTTGCCGCGCGCGATGATGTGCAGGCGCATCGCCATCGGCGCGGACGTTCGGGCTTATTGGGCCGGAACTTCGGGCGCGTCGCCAAATGCCCACATGCGTTCCAGATTGTAGAAGCTGCGGACTTCGGGACGGAACAGATGCACGATGACATCTTCGGCATCGATCAGCACCCAATCTGCCGATGGCAAACCTTCGATGCGGGCATGACGTCCGGCTTTCTTGATACGCTCGGCAAGTTTTTGCGCCATCGACGCCACCTGCCGCGATGAACGGCCGGATGCGACGACCATATGGTCGGCGATGTTGCTTTTGCCTTCAAGCGGGATGGTCACCACTTCCTGCGCCTGATCATCGTCGAGCGATTGCAGGATAAGCGCGTGGAGGGCGTCCGGGGTCAAAGTGGGTTCCTTGGACTTGGCGGCCAGATTGCCGGCAGTCGGAACGGATGCGGTATCGATCAAAATTGCTCCTTAAAGCACAATATTTCGGGTAACGCCGTCACGCGTTCCATGTTCCTTATATCGGTGAAACCAATATGGGTCAGCACGCCGAATTGCGGTTGCTGAACGCGGATCTGGACGAAAGCGCAAAAAGACAAGCGCTGGCGTACTCCATTTTGTCCAGTGATGAAGCTGGTCCGGACGCCGGACAAACCGTCTGAACCAGGCCATTGCGGGACCCGCAACGGCACGTGCATCATAGCCGAGTCTGGCGATAACTGCAATCGGCATCAATCGCGCAATGTCGCGCCAGTGTTTCCAGTGGTGAAATTGCAACAAATTGTCCGCGCCCATGATCCAGACAAAGCGGACTTTGGGATATCGCGCGACCAGTTTTTTCAGGGTTTCTGCGGTGTACACGGTGCCAAGGTCGCGCTCAATGGCGGTGGCCTTAATTGGTGTGCGCCGCGTCTGGTCCTTCGCCGATGCCAACCGCGCGGGCAAAGGCGCCATGCCTTTTGTGGGTTTCAATGGATTGCCCGGTGACACCAGCCACCAAAATTCGTCGAGGCACAGCGAATCCATTGCGAACAAGCTAATCGCCCGGTGGCCACCATGCGCGGGGTTGAACGATCCCCCCATGAGGCCAATGGTTTTCAAGGGCGGATTTGCCCGTTTCCGCGCACAACCCATTTATAGGTCGTAAGGCCCTCAAGCGCGACCGGGCCGCGGGCGTGCAGCCGCCCCGTCGCAATGCCAATTTCCGCGCCCAAGCCAAATTCGCCGCCATCGGCAAATTGGGTCGAGCTGTTGTGCATGACAATCGCGCTGTCGACCTGTGCCAAAAAGCGCGCTGCGGCTTCGGCATTGTTGGTGATGATCGCGTCGGTATGGTGCGATCCGTGGCGAGCGATATGATCGATCGCATCGCCCAATCCCGATACGACGCGGGCCGAGATGACGGAATCGAGATATTCGGTGTCCCAATCATCCGCATCGGCGGACACGGTGCGGGCATCCAGTTCCATCAGCACATCATCCGCGCGCACTTCGCATCCGGCATCGATCAGCGCGCCAATCAATTCGGCAGCGGCTGGATAATCCTGATCAATCAGGACCGTTTCAGTTGCCCCGCAAACGCCCGTGCGCCGCATCTTGGCATTGACGACAATCGCCTGCGCCATCGCCGGATCGGCGTCCTTATGGACATAGCTGTGGTTGATGCCATCGAGATGGGCGAGCACGGGCACGCGGGCTTCATCCTGCACCCGCGCGACCAGCGATTTGCCACCACGCGGAATGATCATGTCAATCGCACCCTGTGCGCGCAGCATCAGGCCGACCATCTCGCGGTCTTGCGTGGGGATAAGCTGCACCGCGTCGGCGGGTAATCCCGCCTGTGTGATGCCAGCCAGCATCGCGGCATATATGGCGCGGTTGCTGTGCCCCGCCTCACTACCGCCGCGCAGGATGACGGCGTTGCCCGAACGCAGCCCCAAGGCCGCGGCATCGGCCGTTACATTGGGCCGGCTTTCGTAAATGATGCCCAGCACGCCAATCGGCACGCGGATGCGCGCCATTTGCAAACCATTGGGCTGCGTGCTGCTGTCGATGATTTGCCCGACGGGGTCGGCCAGCACAGCAACCTGTTCCACCGCCGCAGCCATGGCCGTGATGCGCGCTTCGTCGAGTTTCAGGCGATCCAGCATGGCGGGTGACAGGCCAGCCTTCGTCCCTGCCGCCACGTCGATGGCATTTGCCGCGAGGATATCGGCGGATTGGTCGCGCAGAGCCTGGGCAGCATAGGTTAAGGCGCTCGCCTTCGCCGCGTCATCCGCTGCCGCCAAGTGCCGCGATGCGGCGCGCGCTTTGGTGGCAATCGATGCCATCATGGGCTGATAATCGGTCATACAATCAACCCGTAGAGAAGTGCCCGCAAAAGGGAAAGGTGCCGTTGATTTCAACGATGTCAGCGCCGTCTTTTACGCGAATCGCCGGAAAAGCTTTGATTTTGCCGCTTTTTACGCCGCGCGCTGGACATGTGCAGGCACAAACAATTCACAATTTTTGACATTTGGAAAAGGTTTTCCACAGCTCATCGTGTGACTCATTCGACTCGTCACGAGTCCGGCCTCGGCGATTCGCGCCTGCCATTTTGCTCTGCTACGCGCGCTCTACCAATTTAAAAACGGGGTGGGACGTGTCGCTAAAGACCAGAATGTCCGGGTGGAAAAACCGGATAGCTGGATGGTTTATTGACCGCGAATTTTTCATGCGGGCCAATGGCCAAGTCCGGTTCTTGAAACTGAGTGCGCAATTGCAACGCCGCGTTGCGGGCACCGTCGCGTCCGTCGTCGGCCTTTGGTTGGTCGTCACGCTTGGCATGGCCATCAATCAAGTGAGCGTCTCCGCGCAGCGCATGGCGTTGAGCGAGCAAGAGGCAAAGGTTGAATCGGCCGAAGAACGCGTCGCCAATTATCGCGGTTCGATCGATGAAGTGGCGAAGGATCTCGAGCGGCGGCAGAAAATGCTGGAAAGCCTGAGCGATCAATATCTGGGCGACGTTCCGCAAGGCAAGCCCCAAGCGCCTGCAAAGGCGAAGCCGGCGACCGAAGACCAAACCGTAAAAACCATCAGTGCCGTGGTGCCAGAGGCCGCTGGCCTTGCGCGTGTTGAAGTGCGCCAAATCCAGTTCGCCGAAAAAATGACCAAGGTTGCCTTGGCCCGCACGGCAAAGGCAGAAGCGGCCATCCGCCAGTTCGGGCTTAACCCCGATGTGCTCGCACGGCAGGCCCGCAACGCACAGGGCGGTGTGTTTGAACCCTTTTTCGGCAGCACCAAAAAAGATGTCCGCGACCCGCGCTTTTTGAAACTGGCCGCATCGCTGAGCCGGATGGACGCCATGGAGCGCGCATTGGCCGCGATCCCGACGTCGATGCCTGCCGCTGTCATGATGATGTCGAGCGGCTTTGGTTTCCGCAGCGACCCCTTCACCGGTGGGGGCGCAATGCATGCCGGTTTGGATTTCAAGGGCCCTGTTGGCACGCCCATCCTATCTGCCGCCGAAGGCCGTGTCACTTTTGCCGGCTTCAACGGCGGTTATGGCAAGACAGTTGAAATTACGCATGCCAACGGGCTATTAACGCGTTATGCTCATCTTTCCGGGTTGAATGTCGCGCGCGGCCAAATGGTGCATCGTGGCTTGCAAATCGGACGAATGGGAAGCACAGGGCGATCGACGGGCAGCCATTTGCATTTTGAGGTCCGCCTGAATGGTCGGGCGATCAACCCGAGAAAGTTTTTGGAGGCCAACCCTGATGTTCTCAAAGTACAAACAGTCGCCGGAAACCGCGCCGGCAACGCCGCAAAGGAATTATGACAACGTGCGCAATAGTTCGGGTCATACATTTTCTGTCATAGCTTCCGATGTCGAAATCGTCGGCAACCTCACCGCCCGCGTGGATCTGCACGTCGATGGCAAGGTGCAGGGCGACGTGACATGCGGCAATCTGGTGCAAGGCGAAGGCAGCATTATCGCAGGCAAGGTCATTGCCGAATCGGCGAAACTGTCCGGCCATGTCGAAGGTTCGATCGAGGCCAATGATCTGGTGATCGAATCCACCGCGCGTATCGTGGGCGATGTCGTGTACAGCAACCTGACGATTGCCCCGGGCGGTCAGATTGACGGCAAGTTCCGGCACAAATCATCGAAGGGAGCGCCAACCACCGCGCGCCCGACCGCAAATGTGGCGAAGCAAGCGGAACCGTTGATCCTTGGGGCTGAATCCAAAGTCATCTAGGTCCTGACCCTAAGCCATTTCCTACATCGGCAAGATTATTTCCTACAGCAAATGAACGCGGCCATGCTGCATGCAAAAGGGGGACGGCCGGCGCGGAAGCGCTGGTGCGTGCTTCCGGCTGATGGTGTTGG
>JAJTEF010000032.1 GCA_021300355.1 Sphingomonadaceae bacterium
CAGCGACGATCCGACTTTGACCACCAACAGCGGGCAAGATGTCGTCAGGAATGCGGCGTTTAGATCGGCGACCATGTCCCGTCCTCGGTAATGCCATCGGCCTTTGCGCCTTCGATCCCGCTTTTGGCGGGCAACGCTTCCAAGATCCGGTCGAGCACAAGATCAACGCCCTGCCCCGTCGCACCGGAAATGGATATCACGTCCAAAGCGCCCGCTGCCTGCAATTGCTCGGCAATGTCGGCCATCAATTCGGGATCAAGCAAATCGCCCTTGTTGAGCGCGACAATCTGCGGCTTTTCATCCAATGCTGCACCATATTCGCTCAGTTCGTCACAGACGATATGCCACGCGGCGATGGGGTCATCCTGCGTCGCATCGATCAAATGAATGAGGATGCGGCAACGTTCGATATGGCCCAAAAAGCGATCGCCAATGCCTACGCCTTCGGCTGCACCGGCGATCAATCCGGGAATATCGGCCAGAACGAACTCGCGCGATTTATGGTCGACGACGCCCAATTGCGGGCGTGTCGTCGTGAACGGATAATCGCCCACCTTCGCCTTGGTATTGGACACCTGATTGATGAAGGTCGATTTGCCCGCGTTGGGCATGCCGACTAGTCCGGCGTCCGCCAGCAACTTCAGGCGCAGCCAGACATACATTTCTTCGCCCGGCCAACCGGGGCCATGCTGACGCGGCGCGCGGTTGGTTGAGCTTTTATACGATGCGTTACCGCGACCACCATCGCCGCCGCGCAGGAACACAACGCGTTGGCCGACCTCGGTCAAATCGAGCAAAAGCGAGCGTTCTTCGTCATCGGCCAGCACCTGTGTGCCCACAGGCACCTGAATGACCAAGTCATCGCCATAGGCACCGTGGCGGTCACGCCCCATGCCCTGAATACCGCGCATGGCTTTGAAATGCTGCGCATAACGGAAATCGATAAGCGTGTTCAGTCCAGCGACTGCTTCAAAGATGACATCGCCACCCTTGCCGCCATTGCCGCCGTCCGGGCCGCCATATTGGACATATTTTTCACGACGAAAGCTGACCGCTCCCGGGCCACCGGCGCCGGAACGGATAAAGATTTTTGCTTGGTCGAGAAAATGCATGTGTTGGCCTTAGACTATCAAAACGATTTCGTCATCCTGAACTCGATGCACCGATGGTGACTGCGATCCAGGATAACGGGCTAACGCCGCGTGTTATGCTGAAACAGGTTCAACATGACGAAACTACGTTACGAAAAATCAGCGCACGTGCCGCGCTTGCCTGCCAGCCGTAGCTTTAGCGAAGGTTGGTGGAGCCTAGGGGAGTCGAACCCCTGACCTCTACACTGCCAGTGTAGCGCTCTACCAGCTGAGCTAAGGCCCCATATGGCCGCCCGTGGGGCAGCCTTGGTGAGGAGCGCCACTAGCGGGCGCTCCTATATATTTCAAGTCCGAAGATTAGATGTCGTCTGGCTCGTCTTCAGTGCCAGCAACGCCGAGATCTTCGTCACCGCCAAGGTCGACGTCATTGTCCGGCGATACGTCACCGTCAACGGCATCGACGTCAATGTCGAGATCGTCATCGGCCAGATCCGAATCGTCTTTCTTCTTTTCGGCTTCTTCAAACGGCAATGGCTGCTTCGACTTCAAAACGGGCTCAGGTGTCCACTGGTTGCCGCATTCAATGCATTCAACCGGCTCGTCCTTGGTCAGGTCGTAAAAACGAACACCACATTTCGGGCAAGTGCGCTTGGTTCCCCATTCAGCCTTGATCATGGCGGGCTCAAATCCTTTTTAAACTGGCTTGGAAGGGCGATGCACATCTGTGAATCACCGTCAATTGGCGCGGCCTTTGCCACAGCGACGCGCCGCTGTCAAAAATTACTGTGGTCGTTGACTTGGCCACGCATCATCCGCAAAGCGCAAAACGTCATGCACAGCGTTCAACCCCGCCCCGCCAGTTTCCGTTCGCAAGGGCCGCTTCGCGGCACAGTGAAGGTACCCGGAGACAAATCCATCTCGCACCGGTCGCTGATGCTCAGCGCATTGGCCGTTGGCGAAAGCCAGATTTCCGGTCTGCTTGAGGGCGAAGACGTGCTGTCGACCGCCGCCGCGATGCGCGCGATGGGCGCACATATCGAACGCACGGGCGAAGGATGCTGGACCGTCCACGGCGTTGGCGTTGGCGGCCTGATGCAACCCGCAAGCGCGCTCGATATGGGCAATAGCGGCACGTCGACACGCTTGTTGATGGGTCTCCTGGCCAGCCACCGGCTCACCGCGACATTCATTGGCGATGCCAGCCTGTCGAAACGCCCGATGGGCCGCGTTATCGATCCGCTCAGCCAAATGGGCGCCGAATTCACCGCCAGCCCCGGTGGCACGTTGCCGCTGATGGTGCGCGGCTTGGTACCTGCGGTGCCGATCCGCTATCATCTGCCGGTCGCCTCTGCCCAGGTAAAAAGCGCCGTGTTGCTTGCCGGCCTGAATACACCCGGCATCACCGAAGTGATTGAACCCGTCCCCACGCGTGACCACAGCGAACGGATGTTGCGCGGCTTTGGCGCGGATTTGACGGTAGAAATCGACGCCGATGGCGTGCGCCATATTCGGCTTGTCGGCGAAGCAGAACTGAAGCCGCAGACCATCGACGTGCCCGGCGACCCTTCATCGGCGGCCTTCCCCATTGTCGCGGCGCTCATTACCCCGGGCAGCGAAGTCACCGTGACCCATGTCGGCATGAACCCGACGCGCACCGGCATTTTCAAGATGCTGGAAGCAATGGGCGCTGACCTGACTTACGCCAACGAACGCGAAGTCGGGGGCGAACCTGTCGCGGATATCACCGCGCGCCATTCGGTTTTGCGCGGCATCGAAGTGCCACCCGAAGTCGCGCCGAGCATGATAGACGAATTTCCGGTCTTCTTCGTCGCCGCGTGCATGGCGCAAGGACAGACCATCACCAGCGGCCTCGACGAGCTGCGCGTGAAAGAGTCCGACCGTTTGGCATTAATGGCGACGGGCCTGAAAGCCATTGGCGCGCAGGTCGAAGAACGCGAAGATGGCCTTGTCATTCAAGGCACAGGCGGCGAACCGCTGGAGGGCGGCGCGACCATCAACAGTGCGCTCGATCACCGCATCGCCATGAGCTTTGCCGTGGCGGGGCAGCATTGCTACCACCCCGTGACGGTCGATGATGTATCCCCCATCGCCACGAGCTTTCCGACGTTCGAGGCGATGATGCACAATCTTCAGGTTGCACATTGATTATCGCCGTTGATGGCCCAACTGCTTCGGGCAAGGGCACGTTGGCAAAGGCATTGGCCGCGCATTTTGGTCTTCCGTTTCTGGATACGGGCCTGTTGTACCGCGCGGTGGGTCGGCAGGTGCAATTACACAATGGCAATCCCGATGATCCGGCGGATGCCTTGGCTGGATGTGATTTTCCCGACAGCATTCTTGATGACGCCGCTTTGCGGACTGAAGAGGTCGGCGGTTTGGCCAGCCGCGTTTCGCTCCACCCGCAGGTGCGCGCGGCGCTCAACAAGCGTCAGGTGGATTTTGCCAATCAGCCAAGCGGAGCGTTGTTGGACGGGCGGGACATCGGCACGGTGATCGCGCCGCATGCCGATGTGAAGCTGTTTGTAACCGCCCCTGCCGAGGTGCGGGCGCAGCGGCGTTATGACGAAATGCAGCGGCACGGGATCGACGTGCGCTTTGCCGATATCCTTGCCGATATTCATGCCCGCGACGCACGCGACATGGGGCGTGCCGATGCCCCGTTAAAACCGGCGGAAGACGCGCTATTGCTTGATACCGGCGATTTGACTATAGGCGGCGCCGTTCAAGCTGCGATTGCGCTGGTGGAGTCTCGACTTCGCAAGAGCTAAGTAGCCGGAGTGTATCGATAGAACACGCCGTCACCCTGAACGTGTTTCAGGGTCCATTTCGCCTCGCTGACCCTTGGTCTAAGTTGATGGATGGATGCTGAAACAAGTTCAGCATGACGTGGTAATTTGGTTTGATATGCACTGTATTTGAACGCTTTATTGCTATTCGGGCAATAGGGCATTTCTGGTCAAAGACCGTCGGAACCAACCGACTGGCCGGACAAAAAGTACGTAAGGAAACTCTAACCTATGGCAACTTCGCCAAACCCGACCCGCGACGATTTCGCGGCACTTCTCGACGAATCACTTGGTGGCGCAGACGGTGGCTTTGAAGGCCGCGTCGTAAAGGGCACCGTAACCGCAATCGACAATGACCATGCTGTCATCGATGTGGGTCTCAAATCCGAAGGCCGCGTGGCGCTGCGTGAATTCGCTATGCCCGGCCAAAAAGCCGACCTGAAGGTTGGCGACGAAGTTGAAGTCTTCGTTGACCGCGTAGAAAATATGAACGGCGAAGCCATGCTCAGCCGTGACCGTGCCCGCCGCGAAGCTGCATGGGACGTTCTTGAAGGCGAATTCGAAGCGGGCAACCGCGTTGATGGCGTTATCTTCGGCCGCGTAAAGGGTGGTTTCACCGTTGACCTCGGCGGCGCAGTGGCATTCTTGCCCGGCAGCCAAGTCGACGTTCGCCCTGTGCGCGACGTAGCTCCTTTGATGGACATCGCGCAGCCATTCGTCATCCTGAAAATGGACCGCAAGCGTGGCAACATCGTTGTTTCGCGTCGCGCCATTTTGGAAGAGACACGCGCAGAACAGCGCACTGGCCTCATCCAGAACCTCGCTGAAGGTCAGATCATCGACGGCGTTGTCAAGAACATCACCGATTACGGTGCGTTCGTTGACTTGGGCGGCATCGATGGCCTGCTGCACGTCACCGACATCAGCTACAAGCGTATCAACCACCCAAGCGAAATCATCAACATCGGTGACACCGTTAAGGTTCAGATCGTTCGTATCAACAAGGACACACAGCGCATCAGCCTTGGCATGAAGCAGCTGGAAAGCGATCCTTGGGATGCAGCGGTTGCCAAATATCCAGTGGGTACAAAGCTCAAGGGCGCAGTCACGAACATCACCGAGTACGGTGCGTTCATCGAACTCGAAGCCGGTATCGAAGGCTTGGTCCACGTTTCGGAAATGTCATGGACAAAGAAGAACGTTCACCCTGGCAAGATCGTTTCGACAAGCCAAGAAGTCGACGTTGTCGTTCTCGACATCGACATGGAAAAGCGCCGCATTTCGCTTGGTCTCAAGCAAGCGCACGACAATCCATGGGCATCGTTCGCTGACAAGTTCCCAGTGGGTTCGACCGTTGAAGGCGAAGTCAAGAACGCGACCGAATTTGGTCTGTTCATTGGTCTCGACGGCGACGTTGACGGCATGGTCCACATGTCCGACATCGCATGGGGCATCACCGGCGAAGAAGCATTGCATCTTCACCGCAAGGGCGAAACCGTCAAGGCAATCGTCCTCGACATCGACGCCGAGAAGGAGCGCATTTCGCTTGGCATCAAGCAGCTTGAAAAGGGTGCCCCATCGGCAGCCGGCGCTGCTTCGGCAAGCGGCCTGAAGAAGGGTGCGACCACCACGGTTACTGTTCTTGAAGTACGCGATGGCGGACTTGAAGTGCAGGCCGGTGAAGATGGCGCAACTGGCTTCATCAAGCGTGCCGACCTTGGCCGTGACCGTGACGAGCAACGTCCAGACCGTTTCCAGGTTGGTCAGAAGTTCGACGCAATTATCACTGGCTTCGACCGTTCGAAGAAGCCAAACTTCTCCGTCAAGGCGCTTCAACTCGCTGAAGAGAAGCAAGCTGTTGAGCAATATGGTTCGTCGGATTCCGGCGCATCGCTTGGCGACATCTTGGGTGAAGCGCTTAAGGGCGTGAAGAAATAAGCTTCGGCTAATGCACAACCCCGATTTATCGGAACAAAAACCCGCCCTTTTCACGAAGGGCGGGTTTTTTGATGTTCTCGACAAACAACATCGGTAACGCCGTTGTAATATCGGTAAATTTCTGGCACTTCGGAACCATTACGAACGTCAGACGCTTGAGAAGCTGCCTTGCAACTTCAGTGAGCCCGATGTGAAGGAAATAAAATGATCCGTTCAGAATTGATCAAAAAGCTGGAAGCTGAAAATCCCGAGTTGAAAACGGAAGAAATCGAAAAGATTTTGGATCTGTTTTTCGACCAGATCATCCAACGTCTTGCCGACGGCGGACGTGTGGAACTGCGTGGCTTTGGCGCCTTTTCAACGCGCGACCGCAGCCCACGTAAGGGCCGCAACCCGCGCACTGGCGCAGCGGTTGATGTTCCTTCCAAGCGCGTACCGTATTTCAAACCCGGCAAGGAAGTGCGGGAACGGCTTAACAAATAAGCTTGGGCTGCAAAGCCCCTTGACCGTGCGGACGTAATGCTGTCTGCGCAATGTCATGCGGATGTGGCGGAATGGTAGACGCTACAGACTTAAAATCTGTTGTCCTTTTGGGCGTGCGGGTTCGAGTCCCGCCATCCGCACCACCTTTTTTATTAACGCGCGGCACGCGCGCCCCAGAAATTGCCACTCGGCGTAGCCTGACCTCAGTTACGCGGCGCTTGCCTGCGATAACTCAGCGCCTCTGCGATATGGATGCGGCCAACATCGTTCGACCCTGCAAGATCGGCAATCGTTCGGGCGACCCGCAAGATGCGCGTGTAACCGCGCGCGGATAACCGCATTGCCTCCGCCGCTTGTGCTAGCAATTTCTGGCCCGCGGCGTCGGGGCTGGCAAAGACAGCCAGCGCATCACCATCCAAATCCGCATTGGTGCGCAGGCCAGTCCCCGCCAGACGTGCGCTTTGCACATGGCGCGCGGCATCAACGCGCGCCGCAACCTCGGCCGATCCTTCGCTAGGCGGCGGTAGGACGAGGTCCGCCGCGCTCACCGCCTGCACCTCCACATGCAGATCGATGCGATCCAGCAACGGTCCCGATATCTTTGCCTGATAATCTGCGGCGCAGCGCGGTGCGCGGCTACAGGCCAAAGCGGCATCGCCCAAATGCCCGCACCGGCACGGGTTCATGGCCGCAACCAGCTGCACATTGGCGGGGAATGTTACATGGCTGTTCGCGCGCGCAATGCTGACTTCGCTTGTTTCCAGCGGTTGCCGCAAGCTATCGAGCACAGCGCGCTGAAATTCGGGCAGCTCATCCAGAAACAGTACGCCCAGATGTGCAAGGCTCACTTCGCCCGGCCGAATGCGCAAGCCGCCGCCAACCAACGCCGGCATGGAGGCGCTATGGTGCGGCGCGCGGAATGGCCGTGTGCGCATCAACCGCCCGCCTTCCAACGTACCGGCCACCGATGCGATCATCGACACTTCCAGCGCTTCGGCGGGCGTCAGCTCGGGCAATATACGCGGCATGCACGATGCCAAAAGCGACTTGCCCGCGCCGGGCGGCCCCACCATGCACAGATTATGACCACCCGCCGCCGCAATCTCAAGCGCGCGCTTGGCGGTTTCCTGCCCCTTCACCATTTTCATGTCGGGACCGCCTTTGCGCGGTTCGGCGATGCCGGGTTCGGGGCTCCGCAACAGCGATTGGCCCTTCAAATGATTCAGCAACCCAAGCAAATCCGGCGCGGCGATCACTTCAATCTCGCCGGCCCATGCCGCTTCGGACCCCTGCACCGCCGGACATATCAGCCCCATGCCGCGTGATGATGCGCGCAGCGCCGCGAGGAGCACTCCGGGTGACGCCGCAACGCGGCCATCCAGCCCAAGCTCCCCCACCACGACATATTGGGCCAGCGTCTCGGCATCGACCAACCCCATCGCCCCCAATAAGGCCAATGCGATGGGCAGGTCATAATGCGACCCTTCCTTGGGCAAGTCCGCAGGCGACAGGTTGATGGTGATCCGTTTGGGGGGCAGCGCAAGTCCAAGTGCGGAAATCGCGGCCCGCACGCGCTCGCGGCTTTCGGCCACGGCCTTGTCCGGCAATCCCACGACCGCGAAGCTCACCACGCCGGGTGCTATTTGACATTGTACCTCGACACTGCGCGCTTCGAGCCCGAGATAGGCAACCGTCGAGACTATCGACACCATATTGTTACCCCGCATGACCCATTATGGACCCCCGCCGCACTGGGATGAAGCTGCAGCGGAGGTCCGGTCGACCGGTCCAGCAGTCGACAAGCATCCGATGCGCGAAAAATCCTGCGCAGGGCAACCGCTGCCGGTTCGTATACGAAGCGTTGGTATATCCTATCCGTGCCGAAACCGGAATCAGTCGCGCATCTTTTTAGCCCTTTGCGGTTAAGCCTCGCGACTTTCATGGGTGGATTGATAGATACCAACCAATTGTTATGCTTTTCACAATATCGCGAGTCGCCACCCCCTTCTCTGCACTGCCCGTCAGCGCGCAACTGGAGCACTTATATGAACGCTTTGACCACACCACGCTGGCTGACTTGGGTCAGCATCCTCTTCCTGCTCTGGAATCTTATGGGCGTCGGTGCCTTTGTCAGCCAATGGACGATGACAGCCGCCGACATCGCCGCGCTGCCGCAGATTGAGCGTGATTTATGGCTATCGATGCCGGGCTGGGCGTGGGCGGCTTATGCCATCGGCGTTGGCGTCGGAACGCTTGGCGCCATCGGCCTGATCCTAAGAAAGTTTTGGGCACCGCTCGCTTTTTCATTCAGCCTGATCGCGATCATCATCCAGTTCAGCTATCCCTTCTTGATGGCCAGTGGCGCGCAAACCGACATCGCCATGCTCGCCTTCCCGATGTTCATCATCGTGATGGCGGTGGTGCAGTGGCAACTGTCGCGGCACTGGCAACGCAAGGGCTGGCTGGCCTGAATTTTTCCGAAACGGGAGGCGATGGCGCGGCTGGTCGCGTTGGCAGAAGCCTAAAAATCCACCTGCTCATAATGTTTGGGCGGGGTGATGACTTCCATCCGTTCCGACAATAATGGGCGGAAGCTTGGGCGGGACTTGAACATCGCATACCACGCCTTGGTCTGCTCATGCCCCGTCCAGTCAATTCCGCCGAGATAGTCAGCCACCGAAATTTGTGCGGCCGCAGCAAGATCGGCCATGCTCATGACCGCGCCGGACAGCCATGCACGGTGGTCAATCAGGTAATCGATATAATCGAGATGCCCGTTGGCCAGCTTCATCGCTTCACGCAATATTTTGGACTCGGGCGGTTGCCGGTCGATCAGGCGCTTTTTCATCCGTTCGTGCAGAAGCGGCTGCGTTACATCGCCATAAAATTGTTCGTCAAACCACGCCACCAGCCGGCGTGTTTCGGCGCGATATTGCGCAGTGCCTGTGATCATCGGATTCGTGGCAACGGTTTCATCGATATATTCTGAAATCGCGACCGAATCGACCAAGGTGATATTGCGTTCCGGATCGCGCATCACCGGCGTGCGGCCAGCGGGGTTCATGTGCAGAAATTCGTCCCGCTGTTCCCACGGATTTTCGCGCACAAGGCTGTACGGCACACCCTTTTCGCCCAAAAGCAGTCGTACCTTACGCGAAAACGGACACAGCGGATATTGATGGAGATGCCACATAGGTATCTGTTAGGACCGGTTAACCAAAATGTGAAGGGGTGTGCCACAAAAGCGCATAGATTAGTTGGATTTGGAAACGTCGCCCGGTTCCCGTTTGGCTTCCTTCGCCATTTCCGCGTCAATCTTGGCCTCGGCCGCCTTCACCTTGCGTTCGGTTTCGGCATATTGGCTGTCAAAATCCTTCTGACAGCCAGCCAGTGTGAGCAACAGAATGAACGCAACAAGACGCATCAATAATCCTTTTTATACCGCACATTGACGTTGGACGTTCCACCGCTGCCGATCTGGCTTAAGATCGAAAGCGCGGGCGTCAGGCTGATTTCCAGCTGCGTTGCGGTATAGCCCCGCGCGTCGGTGACGATTTCGACATAGACATCATTGGTAATATATTGGCCAAAAGCCACCGCCATACCGCGCCCCGTGATGTCATCCGCGCCCAATATGCGCAGGCGGTCCAATCCCGTTGCCGACTGCAGCACGCCAAGCGGATTAAGTCCGCCTGGTCCGCCACGCAAATTGTTCAGCGAACCTGCCAATTGCACCGCCTGAATTGCGGACAGCTCGCCAATCGAATTGCCAAACAATATCCGCGCCATAATCTCGTCCTGCGGCAATGCCGGGGTCGAGCTGAAGCTGATGTCGGGATTTTGGCCCGTGCCCCTGATGTTGACGCGCACCGTCGTGCCGTCGACGTCACTGGCCGCGGCGACGCGGATCGACGGGTTGGCGGCAGGGCCGCCGTTGAAGGATATCCGGCCGCTTTCCAGTTCGAACGACCGACCGGCAAAGCCCAATGTGCCGCGCACCAATTCCATATCGCCCGAAATCAACGGCGCAGCGCTGGTGCCTGTTATCCGCAATTTGGCGCCCCATTCGGATTCAAGCCCCATGCCGGTGACATATAAGTTGCCGGGCGCTTCGAGCGCGATGTCGAGTTTCCAGTTGCTGGGCAGACTTGCGATTGCATCGGCATCACCCGACACACGCGGACGGCGAATGGACTGTTTGCGGCGGACACCGGTGAGCGTTGCAACCTTCGCCGCGCCCTGCCGGATGATTTTGAAACGCGTTTCGGGCAGGCGCAACTTACCGCGGATCAGTGCGGAACCATCCGGCGCATTTGATACGGTGATTTGTCCGGTTGCCGTTGTCGAGATCAGCTCGCTTCGGGCAACCCGTGCGCGGTCGAGGTCAAGGTTCAGCTGAACCGGAAAGCCTTTGGCCGAGCTAAGATTGACAATGCCCTTCCCGCTGATCGTCCCGTCGCCTGCATTTGCGCTCAGCTCGGTCACGTCCAACTGGTCGTTGGTAAACAGACCGCGGATGCGCAAATTGGTCAGCCGCGTGCCATAGACATCATTTTCGTAAATCAAGTCATTGGCGCGGACAACGCCGGTCAGTTGCGGTGTTTGAACACGGCCCGAAAAATCCGCCGCAACGCCGATATTTCCGGACAGGCTCTGATCCGCCAAAGCCGCCAGCGAAAACAGCGTATCTGCTGGGCCATTATAGCGCACGCCACCCGACAAGGGCGCGGCAAGCAATCGCTCGGTCCAACTGGCGGTTCCGGGCGGCAGCGGTGTCAGGTCAATCTGGACACGCCCCACAGCGGCACCACGCCGCCGGATAATCGCGCGCGCATTGCCGCCATCGGGCAATAATCGCCCGACCAGACTGATATCGACAGGTTGCGAACGCGACCCCAGATTTGCGCGAACGAAGCTGCTGATTTCCAACCGTGCATCGGCGCGGGGAAACGCCGCCAAGGATGCTTGCGCCCAATCGATGCTTCCGGTGACCGTTCCGCTCAGGCCAGGAACGGGAAAGAGCGGATTTAATGCGGCTATGTCGACCTTGTCCAACCGTGATTGGAACGTCATGGTATCGCCATAGCTTCCGGCCAACCGGACCGAACCTTGCGCCAGTTTGATCGTGCTCGGCAAAATGTCATAGCTGCCGCGGCGCGGGATGATGCGGATAGGACCAGCGGTTGCGAAATCGACACTGTTCGCCCGGCCCTTGGCAGCGATACGCCAAAGCTGCGGGGTGAAATCTGCATTGGCGGCGACGCGGAAGGGCACTTCGCTACGGCCCTCTGCCAATATCTGCCCCGTCCCTGTCCCATCGCGATAATTGATTTTTGCCCGGGCGGCGGCAATCGCAACGTCGTTCAAAATGGCGTTTTCCATTTGAACATCCGCGACAATCTGCGGACTGTCATACAAAATAACGTCGGCTTTAATGATGCCGCGACCAATAAAGAGTTTTTGCGCGCCGGTGAGCTCCGCATTCAACGCAACCGCATCCACGACGGCGCGTTGGAAACTGCCTTGCGCAGAAAGGTCGATTTTACCGTCAAACCCAGCGCCTGCGCCGGTGAGCCTGCCGACAAAGGGACCCGCGGCTGCTTGCCGGATACGACCGGTAATGCCGATGCCCGAAAAATTGCCCCGTAGGATATCAATCGTGAGGGGACCATCGCCCGAAAGCACATCGGCATCACCGCTGATCGGGCCATAATCGGTCATACCCGTCAGTGCGACCGCGTAACCCCGCTGGCTTTGCGTGACGAAACCGACCACATTCGATAATCCAACGCCAAAACCCGGATTGGTCGCGGTGATGCGATATACCGGATCGTCAAAAGTCCCGGTCATCGCGACAGCCACAGGCCCATATTGGTTCGAATAGCCAAGCCCGTTAAATATTACGCGGCCACCTTCGGCAACGTACCTTCCCGTGCCGCTGTTCAGCCGGAATAGCGGCGAAACGACGGTCGCACGGGTAATCTGCAATATGCCGTTGCTGCCGTAACGAATGCCGGCATCGACAAACATCTGCCCGCCCAGAAACTTTTGCGCGCCCGCTCTGAACAATCGCGTCGAACGTGCCTTCAATGTGCCGACCAGCGCATAGCCTTTGCCAAATGTAGTTTCGATATCAACGTCGGCAACCACGTTAAACAGCCCGACCGAGCTCACTTGGAAGCCGTCGACTTTTCCGTCCAACGCGGTTGTGTAATAGCCCTTGTTGATATTGCCGACCAGCAAGGCCGTGGCGTTGATACGGTCCGAACTGATCTTCAGATTATCCGAAAGCAGCCGCCCTTTGGCGATCGCCAAATCACCGTTCAGGCGCACGTTGGTCAACAAGCCACCGGCGATCTGGTTGATGCCGCTGACACGCCGCGCACGGGCGGTAACGGGAATCAGGAAGCGGTCGGCCGCGCCTTGCGCCTCACCACTCAGCGTCACATCCTCAAAGGTCGTAACACCGAACGCCAAACGCGTGGCGGTCGCGGAATAGGCGACATTGGGCTGGGCAAATGCCCCGTTCAGCAGTGCCTTGCCGCGCACATTTGTGCCGCTGATGTTCGATCTGATGATGCCGGGCCGAAGCAAGCGGATGTCCAGGGCAAGGTCGCGGAAACGCGCTTCGCCCAAGTCGGCAATGCCATCTGCGCGCATCTCCATCGCTGCCGAGCGCAATGTCCCGCTGATTTTCGCAGATCGTTCGGCAAAGCGTGCCGCAATGTCGATGTTCGCCACGGGCGATAATGCCCGCATCAACAGGCTGTTCGCCATGAGCTTGGCAGGCGCGGCGGTCCCCTTTGCGGTGAAGGTGCCTTCACGTGCCGTCAGCGCAATGTCCGCAACATTTTCCCTATCCACTTGCGCAGACAAAGCGCCGTCCCATTTGCGCCAGCTGCCACGGCCAGCGAGGGTCATCTGCATGGGCACGTCACGTCCCATCAGCCCGGCCACAACGCCCTTGGCCGGTGCGTCGAGGTTCAGGTCTACATCGAAACGATTGTCCTCCGGCACGGCATCCAGCTTCAGGACGATGCGATCACCGCGCAGGCTGCCCGCCGTCGCGGTGACGATTGCGCGGCGATCGGCGATCTGCACCTTGCCCGACAGCGAGGCGACTTGTTCCTCGCCCGTGATGCCTTTTGCAAAGACAATGCGGTCAATTTGCAGCTGGCCGATATTGATATCCAGATCAGGCAGCAAAGGGTCACCCCGGTCCGGCAATATGCGGAATGCCGGCATCCGCGCCACGTTGAGCGTGGGCGCACGCAGCGAAGTGATGTTTACGCCGCTGGAGAAATACGACAGCGGGTTCCAATCAAGCCGGATTTCCGGAGCACGGGCAAAGCCGCCCTTGGGATCGCGGAACTGGACATCGCGCAGGACGGTATCGCTGTAAATCGAGCCCTCAATTTTCCCGATGCGGATGTTGAGGCCATTTTCCATTTCGAACGCAGCAATCTGCCGCGCGACAAAATTTCGTCCCGATTGGGTATCCAGCCACACATAGCCGCCGGCGATCACCAGCATCAGCAATGCCATGACCGCCCCGGCCCCGATGGCAACGCGCCGCCACATTATCAAAACGCCTGTCCAATCGACACATAGACGCTGAAACGCGATTCACCCAGTCGCCGGTTCACAGGCGTTGCGAAATCCAGACGGATTGGGCCGAAATTGGTGTAAAAGCGCCCGCCAACCCCGACGCCCATGCGCCAGTCGTTGAACTTTGGAATGCTCGATTCATATGCTTGGCCCGCATCGACAAAGCCGACCACGCCGTAATTGCCAAAACGAGTGCGGCCTTCCAGCGAAAATTCATTCATGCTGCGGCCACCCACCGGATCGTTATTCGGATCTTTCGGGCCAAGCTGTTGATAGCCAAAGCCACGCACCGATCCGCCACCGCCGCCATAAAAGCGCCGCGAAGGGGCAAGGTTATCGCGTGCGATGCCGGATATCGTCCCCACCCGCGCGCGCGCGGCCACAACGATATTGTCTTTCACCGGATAATAATAAGACGCGTCAAGAATGGCCCGCGCATAAATCTGCTTGCCGGTCCCAAGCGATGTCTCTGGCGACATGCGCACATTGACGCGATAGCCTTTGGTCGGGTCCAATAGATTGTTCGACCGGTCAAAGCCGACTTGCCCGGGAAGCGCCGCGACATAAAAGGTCTGCCGGTCGCGAAGCCCGCGCGCGAAATCAAACTGGTCTTCTAATGTCGCCAATATTTCAGCGCCAATCGACCATGTGAATTTCTTTTGCCAGATGGGCGTCGATACGAACGACATCGTCCCCGCCAGACGCCCGGTATAGGCTTCAAAAGCGTCATATTTGCTGTGCAAAGCGGTCAGCGATATATCGATATTGCGGTCGCGCCGTCCGGCATTCGCCCGCGCGACGGATATGCTCGCAGCTTGTTCTTTTGTCCCCACCACGCCCGCTGCGGTCAACGATCCTTCCGGGGAAAACAGGTTGCGGTGTGTCCAGCTTGCGTCGGCACGCAAGCCCTGTCCCGTGCCATAGCCTGCGCTGCCCGCAATAGTGCGCGGCGGTGCCGCTTCCTGCCGCACAAGCAAGTCGGCATAAGGCGTTCCATCTGGCGCGCTGCCCTCACCCGGGACAGGTTCAACAGATACCGTCGACAGCAAGCCCGTGGCGATGAGCGCGGCGCGTAAATCGTCAATTTTCCGGCTGTCATACAGGTCGCCGGTCTTGAACCGCCGCAATATCGAGACATGGTCGGCGTCAAAAACCGGATTACCTTCGGTCCGCAATTGGCCGAAATAGCTGCGTGCGCCCGTTTCCACGGGCAAGCTGTAGTCGCCAATGCCCCTGTCGCTATCCAGCAAAATGTCCCGCTCGCCGACCTTTGCAAAAGGATAGCCATTTTGGGGCAACTCAACGGAAATATTCGCTTCGGCAGCCAAGATGATGTCCGCGACAATCGGATCGCCGCCTTTGGGAACAAAGCTGCGGCTGATAAGATCCGCCGGTTGAACGGCAGGCGCGGCAAAGGCGATCTGCCCGAGATAATAACGCCGCCCGGGCACAACCGTCAGGATGACGTTCAACGGCTGGCCTTCCACGACAGATGGCTGAACCGCGACACGCACTTCCGCGTCAAAAAAGCCCTGACCATTTAGGACATCCAACAGCAACTGACGGTCGGCGCGTGCACGTTGGCTGATTTCTGCGCGGTTTTCCGCCGTACCATCACCATCGTTGAGCACCGACAGGCTATCAAATCTTGCGCGCACGTCACGCCAAATGGCGGCTTCCACGGCGACACCGTCGGCGTCTTTGGCAACATCGGTTGTCTTTGTGGCATCCAGCCCATCGAACCGCACAACATAGCGCAACGCCCGCGCCTCACGTTCGGCCGCCTGCGTTGGTTCAGGCGGTGGTTCAACATCAAAGCTATCAATTGGCGGAAGCGGATCGTCCAGCGTCGGGTCTATGACGGGCGGGTCGGGCAGGGTTTCCACGGCATCGCCATCCAGCACGGCTGCGATAGCGGGATCGGCAGCGGCTTGTGCTGTCTGCTGCTGGGCCGTGCCGCCCTCTTCCTTTGCCTCTTGTTCGGCCTGCCACGCGTCGATGCTCTCCAACGGCGCGTCGTCCAGTGACGGGATGGCGGCGCCGAATTCCGCGTCGCCAATGATTGGCGTTTGCGGATCCGCGGGTGTGGGGCTCAAAAATTTCGGCGGCACAGTGGATGGCGCCTGCACGGGCACAACGGCACCGCCAGCCAGATTTTGCGCGAGCAAAGGTGCGGCAGCGCAACCAAGATACAAAAAGGCAGTTAATCGGATCAAACAGACATTCCTTCGCGCCCAACGTCCCCTTATGCATAAGGTTCCACCAAGGCACAGCAACATCCGTTACCGTGAAGAGAATAGGATGCCAATGATAAGGCATAGGGTGAACCAATTATCTGCAAGCGGGCGCAGGTCGGCCTTGAAAGCTTTCGGGCGGTGGTGCAAAGCGCCAACCAATTCACACGCTGCATGATGGAGCATTTATGCAAGGCAAGTTGGTAACGATTTTTGGCGGCAGCGGTTTTCTGGGCCGCTATGTGGCGCAGGCGCTGTTGAACGAAGGCGCGCGTATTCGTGTGGCCTGCCGCAACGTCGGTGGCGCCAATCATATCAAGCCGCTCGGCAATGTTGGTCAGGTTCAATTGATGGCCGCTGATGTACGAAAGCCCGATAGTGTGGCACGCGCCGTGAAAGACGCGGATGCGGTTATCAATCTTGTCGGCAGCTTCGATAATATGGACGCTGTGCAAAATATCGGCGCAGGCATCGTCGCGCGGGCCGCCGCCGCCGCTGGTGTCAAAGCGCTCGTGCATGTGTCGGCGATTGGCGCGGACACGCACAGCGAAGCGGTATATGGGCAGAGCAAAGCAGGTGGCGAAGCCGCCGTGCGCACAGCATTCCCATCAGCAGTCATCCTTCGGCCATCCATTGTCTTTGGCCGCGAAGACCAGTTCATCAACCGCTTTGCCGGAATGATCCGGTCGCTTCCTGTCATTCCCGTCATTGGCGCAGCCACCAAGTTCCAGCCGGTATTTGTGGGCGATGTCGCAAAGGCGATCGCAAAGGCCGTGGCCCATCAGGACGGAAGCACGCTTGAGCTGGGTGGCCCCGAAATATTCTCGATGATGGAACTAAACCGCTGGATCGCCAAAGCCATCGGCCGTGATCCCATATTTGTGGAAGTCCCCGACATCGCGGCAAAGATGCTCGCAAAGGGCACGGGTTGGTTGCCGGGCGCGCCGATCACGGAAGATCAGTATAAGATGCTGGGCAAGGACAATGTCGTGACCGGCACCGACGGGCTGGCGGCCTATGGCATCGTGCCGACGCCGCTTGATACAATTGGCGCTGACTGGTTGAACATCTATCGCCGGCATGGTCGCTTTGGAGGCGGTCAGTGAGCGATTGGCTGATCGCCGTGCTCCTCGGTATTATCGAGGGGCTTACGGAGTTTCTGCCCGTATCGTCCACCGGACATCTTATACTTGCCGGTGAACTGGTTGGATTTACCGACAACAGTTCGATCGCGTTCAAAATTGCCATCCAACTGGGCGCAATATTGGCGGTGTTGCTGGTATATTGGCAGCGTTTTTGGGCCGTCGGTATGGGGTTGTTGAAAGCACAGCCCGGTCCAATCGCGTTCACGCGCAACATTCTGCTCGGCTTTGTGCCAGCTTTGCTCATCGGCGTTATTGCGTACGACGCCATTCGCGCCGCGATGCAAACACCGGAAATTGTTGCCATCGCGCTTATCGTTGGCGGCATCATTATATTGGCGCTTGAACGGATCGTGAAAAATGTCCGCTTCCATTCGGTTGAGGACATACCGTTCGGCACGGCCTTCTCCATCGGCCTCATTCAATGCACCGCGATGCTGCCCGGGGTGAGCCGGTCAGGTGCAACGATCATGGGCGGGCTGATGATGGGCGTCGAACGCAAAACGGCGGCCGAATTTTCGTTTTTCCTCGCCTTGCCAACGATGATGGCCGCGACCGTCTACGCGCTATGGAAAGATCGCGCACTTCTGAGCGCCGATGATCTCGACATGATTGCCATTGGCTTCACCGCCGCATTTGTCGTTGCCGTGATCGTGGTGAAAGCGTTCGTGGCATTGGTGGGCCGATATGGCTTCGCGCCATTTGCCTATTACCGAATCATTGTGGGTTCAGCGGCTTTGCTGTGGCTGGCCATGCGGTAAGGGCCGAAACGGT
>JAJTEF010000069.1 GCA_021300355.1 Sphingomonadaceae bacterium
TTCACCGGTAGCGACTGAGATCAGTTGATAGCGCGCGCGCAATGTTCGCCGTTCACGCGTGACGGTATCGTCGGCGCGCACGCCAAAGCCTTCAATCCGGTCATCAAGTGTGACGACCAAGCGGAATTGGGCGGCGTTGCTGTCTTGAGCGCCAAGGCGGTCTGTTAAGGCATTGCGCATCAACCAACCGCTTTTGCCTTCGATTGTAGCGACCGATACGGAACCCAGCGTCGTTGCCACCGCGCCCTTTGATCCACCGCTGTATAAAGGCTGCAATCCGCAAGCGGACAATATCAAAGCAAGCAAGATGGGGGCGATGAAACGGTTCATAGGACGATGTTGACCAACCTATCGGGCACGACGATGATTTTCCGGATATCGGCACCGTCAATCGCATGCTGAACCTTTTGGCTGGCAAGCGCAAGCGCCTCCACTTCGGTCTGGGGCAATCCCTTGGCAACGGTCAGCGTATCGCGCAGCTTGCCCTTCACCTGAATGGCAATGGTCACTTCGTCTTCCACCAGCAGGTCAGGGTTGACCTGCGGCCAAGGTGCGTCGGCGATAAGGCCGCCGCCTGAAGCTGCGCCAAGCTGCGTCCATGCTTCTTCGGCCAAATGCGGAACCATCGGCGCGGACAATGTGACGATTGTCCGGATCGCGGTATCGCGGCTTGCCGAAGGCGCAGCCTTTTCAATGGCATTGGCAAGGTCGTAGATTTTTGCGACCGCCTTGTTGAACGCCAACGCTTCAATGTCTGTGCCGACGCCGGCAATGATCTGGTGCGTTTTGCGGTCCAGGGCCTTATCGACACCTTCGGCGCCACTGACCTGACTTGTCAGACGCCACAGGCGCTGCACAAATCGCCAGCAACCCTCAATCCCCGCTTCGGACCATTCCAGATCGCGTTCGGGCGGGCTGTCGGACAGCATGAACCAGCGCACGGCATCGGCGCCATATTGGTCCACAATATCGTCTGGATCGACGACATTCTTTTTGGATTTGGACATCTTTTCGATGCGACCTGCGACCGCAGGGACGCCGTTGTCGATGATGGTCCAAATGTCACCTTCACGCCGCACCTGATCAGGGCTCAGCCATGTTCCATTGGCATCCTGATAGGTTTGGTGCGTCACCATGCCTTGCGTAAACAGTGAGGCGAACGGCTCTTTCACATCGATCATGCCGATATGGCTGAGCGCACGGGTCCAGAAACGGGCGTAGAGCAAATGCAAAATCGCGTGCTCGACACCGCCAATATATTGGTCAACCGGCAGCCATTTTTCCGCCGCCGCACGGTCAAAGGGCTTGTCATGCGGTTGGCTTGCAAAGCGGATGAAGTACCAACTTGAGTCGACAAAAGTATCGAGCGTATCGGTTTCGCGGCGCGCCTCTTGATGGCATTTGGGGCAGTCGACCTTGCTCCAGGTCGGGTGGCGATCGAGCGGGTTACCGGGGATGTCAAAGCTGACGTCTTCGGGCAATTTCACCGGCAACTGGTCATTGGGCACGGGGACTGCGCCACATGCCTGACAATGGATGATCGGGATTGGCGTGCCCCAATAACGCTGGCGCGAAACGCCCCAGTCGCGCAGGCGATATTGCGTTTGGCTTTGGCCCCAGCCTTCCTTCTCGGCCTTTGCGATCACATCCGCTTTCGCTTGGTCGACGGTCATGCCGTTCATCCAGTGCGAATTCACGATGACGCCGGGGTTGGTGTAGGCGACATTTCCGTCGAAATGGCTGTCGGTCAAATCGCCATCTGCGACCACGCGGGTAACGGGCAAATGATATTTGCGCGCGAAATCAAGGTCGCGTTGGTCATGTGCTGGGCAGCCGAAGACCGCGCCCGTGCCGTAATCCATCAATACGAAATTGGCGACATAGACGGGCAAGTGCCAGCTTGGATCCAGCGGGTGCTCAACGGCAAGCCCTGTATTGAAGCCAAGCTTTTCAGCGGTTTCAATGTCGGCCGCTGTCGTTCCGCCTTTGCGGCATTCCGCGATAAAATCTTGCAAATCAGGCGCGTTGGCAGCCAACTTTTGCGCGACGGGGTGGTCTGCGGCAATGGCAATAAAGCTTGCGCCGAACATGGTGTCGGGGCGCGTGGTAAACACATCAATGCCGTCGTCACCGCCCGGGAAGCGGAACCGGCATTTCAAACCTTGCGATTTGCCAATCCAGTTTTCCTGCATCAACCGCACCTTGTCGGGCCATTGGTCAAGCGACCCAAGGCCAACAAGCAATTCTTCTGCAAAGTCGGTAATCTTCAAAAACCACTGGCTCAGCTTGCGGCGCTCAACGGGGGCACCCGATCGCCAGCCCTTGCCATCGATCACTTGCTCATTGGCAAGCACCGTCATGTCGACAGGGTCCCAGTTCACGGCGGACTCTTTGCGGTAGACGAGCCCGGCGGCATAAAGCTTCAGGAACAATGCCTGTTCATGGCCGTAATATTCAGGCTCACAGGTCGCAAGTTCGCGGGTCCAGTCAATCGCAAAGCCAAGCCGCTTCAGCTGCGCCTTCATGTTCGCAATATTGTCGCGCGTCCAACCGCCGGGGTGGACCTTTTTCTCCATCGCCGCATTTTCCGCAGGCATGCCAAAGGCGTCCCAGCCCATGGGGTGCAGCACTTCATGTCCGGTCATGCGCTTATAGCGCGCTAACACGTCACCCATGGTGTAGTTGCGCACATGGCCAATATGGATGCGGCCCGATGGATAGGGAAACATTTCCAGGACATAGGCACGTGGCTTTGTCGAGTTATCGTCCGCAACAAAGCTGCTGCGTTCTTCCCAAATCTTTTGCCACCGCGCGTCGGCGACGTGCGGGTTAAAACGCTCAACATTCGTCATAACAATTATCCGGTGATTGAAGACCGGCGAAGGTCACGCGCCTTGGTAAGAATGACCGCCTCAAGCTTTTGAACCGTTGCGGCACGCAGCGGCGCTGCGACCCACTGGTCATTTTGCAAAACTTCGCGGCTGCCGGCGACGCGCAAGGCGTCGGCGCGCAAATCCTGATCAAGGATCGAAATGGTCAGCTTAACGCGCTCGCCAGGGCTTTGCGGGTTCACATACCAATCCGTAACAATGACGCCGCCCGACGAGTCGGTTTGCAGCAACGGCATGAAGGACAAGGCATCAAGCGATGCGCGCCACAGATAGCTGTTTACGCCGATTGTGGTGACTTGGCTGGCCGCGAGATCCGCCTTTGGACGCTCCCTTCCGCCACAGCCGGACAGCAGCCCCAAGCTTAACAGGCTGCCGGTCGCAATAATGAGTGCCAAGCGGTTGGTGCGCATAAAATGTCCTTGAACTATGAATATCGGAAACCTCTATAGCGGCTTGCTGTCCGGAGCAAGCTTTCTGGCTGCTGAACAGCGCGCAATTCATGTTGCGCTCATCTTCGTCCCGCTAAGTGATTGTGGACATCATGCAACATTTGGCCAAAAATCACGTTATTCGAAAGATAAATTGGATAGGCCCCTTTTGAATTGCCAAAAGAATGCGTATACCAACCAAAGACAGGAGAGTCGGTAAGCGAATATCATGGACGTGAAGCGGGCATATAAGCGGAAATACGCGACTATTGCGGCAGCATTGCTAGCAACGGGTTCGCTCGCGGTTTCGCCCCTCGTTGTCCCTGCATTCGCTGCAAAAGCTTTTTCGCAAGAGCCGTCTGCTGGACCAAGCTGGATTTCGATGTTCACGCCTGCGGGTGGTGACAGTGTTTTGGCACAGAAATTTTCGGCCGCACGCATTGAACCAAATGCGCGTTTCCCATTTACGCCTGCAAACGCCGGTGACAGCCGCACAATCACAGTCGCAGCGCGCGCCAATTCGCGTTTGACCGCCGGCGCCGTTTCCATCCGCAATGCTCTTGCATCCAACGAAGTCGGTGCGGGCAAGGGCCTTCGCCTTTCGGCGGTGGACTATCGTTTGACATCATCAAAGGGCTGGCAAGGCTTTGCATTGCCTGCTGCGCAACGTCGCGGAGTCAAAACACCTTTGAGCGAACTTGGAAAAAGCAGCTTCTCGCTGGATGAGACCGCGCGTAAGCCAAGCAAGTTCAGCACCAATATCAAATTGGACCAGAGCCGCGAATTGGCACCGCCAGCACGCGGCAGCGCAGCGTCGGGCGATTACAAGCTTGATGTGGGCGGAAGCTTCTCAATCAGCCGTAAAATCGACGTGACCGCCGGTGTTCGTTACGCCAGCGAAAATGACCGCGTCATTCCATTGACTGACAACCGCAAGGACAGCGAAGCTGTCTATGTCGGAACCAAAATCCGCTTCTAAGCGGTCTTTTTCTTAAAAGCATCAATCGCCGCCCAACCGTGGATCAACCGCGGCGAAAGCATCTGTGCGTTTCGGCGGTTCATGCCGCCAAGGGCGATGATGCGGCCAGACGAACCCAATTTTGCGAGCCGGTTAAAGGATAACGGCCCAAGCGGTCGTGCCCCGGGGTGACTGTTTGTTGCAAAAATAGGCGATAGGAACAACAGGTCTGGGCGTGCGGCCTTTACGCCTGCAATTTCACGCGCATCATGGACTGGCGCGCTGTGCACCAATGGCGACGCACGACGGCTTCTTTGGTGAAAACCATCGGCGTGCCAGCGCATCGCCGTCCGCTCGTCCCCCGCCAGCAGCAGAACATGCCCGCGCCGCCGACATATGCGCATGACCTGACCGAACAGAAATT
>JAJTEF010000033.1 GCA_021300355.1 Sphingomonadaceae bacterium
GCCGCTTTCAGGGCGAATGCAGATTTGCCAAGCCCCCTCGCCCCGGCCAATATCCAGCCATGGTGCGTTTTGCCGCTGTCGCAGGCTTTGGAAAACTGGCGCCATGCCTTGTCATGGCCGACATAGTCCATCAGGCTGGTTCCGCTAGCAAGTCAGATATCTCCGCCACAAGCCGCGCGGTCACATCCTCAGCCGCTCCTGACGCGTCCACCAGACGCACTCTGGGTTCGCATTCGGCATACCCTACGAACGCTGTATCAACGTCCAAATGAAAGTCCTCTGCCCGGCCCTGAATACGGTCGGGACGGTTCTGGTCTCTGGCTGCTGCGCGCTGCGCGGCTTCTTTCGGATCGAGACGCAACACCAATGTGCGGTCGGGCAAAAGGCCGCGACTGCCGATGCCATGCAGCGTCATGATGTCAGTATCTGACAAGCCGGAGCCTGCACCTTGATAGGCGCGGCTGCTGTCGATGAAGCGATCCGCAATGACCCATTTGCCGCTTGCCAATGCGGGTTCGATTAAACGTTCGACATGGTCGCTGCGCGCGGCGGCAAATAACAACGCCTCTGCGCGCGGGGCCCAGCGTTCTGCGCTTCCGCCCAGCAATAGTTGCCGGATGACTTCGGCACCTTCTGTTCCGCCCGGTTCTCGCGTCAAAATCACGTCATGCCCATGGCTTCGGATCATGTCAGCCAGCGCGTTGATCTGCGTAGACTTGCCCACGCCCTCCCCGCCTTCAATCGACAAAAAACGGCCGCGCGCGGTCATTCGGCCACCAATGACCGCAAGCCATTAAGGGCGCGAGTTAAAAAGCCTTTAGGGGCGAGTGATTCGTCAGCCAGTAAGGGCATGATTTGCTCTGTTCCGTCCTCATATTTCGCGACAAGCCGTGCACGTGCACGCCCCGCTTAATAGGTCCTATAACGGCCCCGTATAGCGTGCGCACCTATCGAACGATAGCTGGCTTAATTCCGAACCGCATCAGCCAATAATCCGACCGACAGCGCGTAAAAATTTGAACAATTATAGTCCAATATCACGCGGTAGTTTCCGCCAAGCAAATAAGCGGTACGGCCGACGCCATCGGGCTCAATCAAGGTCGCCATCATGCTGTCTTTTGGCCAAAATCCTCGTTCTGGCGTGATGCCCAGTGCACGCCATTCCGCGATCGTTTTCCACTGACTGTGCCGTCCAAAAACGCGTGGGCAGCGCGGCGATGCCATCCGCGAATTCAACGCGGCGCGGTTGAAAGACGCGGGCACGTTGACAGCAAAACCCCATTCCTCGCCGCGTCGCCAGCCTGTGTTGACGAAATAGTTGGCGATCGACGTCATGGCGTCTACCTCGCTACGCCAGATATCAGCATAGCCGTCGCCGTCCCCATCGCGGGCCAGGCGCAAATATACCGACGGCAGAAACTGCGGCTTTCCAAGTGCGCCGGCCCAGCTGCCGGTAATGGCATATTGCGGAACGCCCTTGTCGATCATCTTGAGCACCGCAATCAATTCAGCCTCAAACAAGGCACGCCGGCGGCCCTCATAGGCCAGCGAAGCCAAGGCCTCGGGCGCGTTGAAGTTCCCCATGACCGATCCATAATTGGTTTCATGGCCATAAATGGCGATCATGATTTCTTCCGGTACGCCGGTTTCATTTTCGATCCGCTGCAGCAACGGGCGCAATTCGGTATATTTCGCGCGGCCCCGGCTAATGCGCGATGCATCGACATGGCGGGCTTTATAGGGCGCAAAATTGGGAACCGGCGCATTGGAAGCGCCCTCGGGCTGTTGCCGGTCAAGCCGAACAACGCGCGCGTTAAAGCTTATCGAAGGCAACACACGGTCGAGCGTGGCCGCCGAGACGCCTTGGTTCAGTGCCTTTTGCCGCACTTGGCCAAGATACGCGCGAAATCCAGCCTCATGCGCGTCATTGGCGTTTTCGGTGGTTGGCGCTGCAATATCCTGGGCGGCGCTCGTGGGCCCAAATAAGCACGCGCTGGTGTAGATTAGCGTTGATAGCCAAAACTTCCGGTTAATGCGCACGCGGCCCCCGTTTCTGTTGAAGACCGCATATTGGCACATTGTACCCATGGTGTGAAATGCTTTGGTCCCGGCCAACCCACATCCGGTCGCGAGCAGAAGCCACAGTTAGTCCGCATCTGCCCTTGCCATCGCTTTGCTGGATGGCTAGGGGCACTTCGTAAGCGGACAGGTGGCCGAGTGGTTTAAGGCAACGGTCTTGAAAACCGTCGTGGGTGGAAGCTCACCGTGGGTTCGAATCCCACCCTGTCCGCCAATTTGTTCAACCGAATTTGTTGCACCCTCAACGCCGGGATTATTTCTCAGGCGTCAGCTTTGCGCCGTTTTCGACATTCTCGTTGAAGCTGGTGACGATTGAGTCGACGATCATCTGAATTTCTTCCGAAGCAAATTTTTCGGCGTCCGCCATGCTTGAACCGTATGAGCGTTCGGATTTGATCAGAATTTCCTTATACGCGGCGCGCTCCGTTGGGCAGGCTGCGTCGCTGGTTTTGATGAAATCGCTCGGGCTCGCTTTTTCGCCAACCGCAGTGTTGTGCGTTTCAATCAAGCAATTGTTGAATGCCTTACGGGCATTGTCCATGGCGTCGCCCTTCATGGCGGCCATGCTGAGTAACGTTGCTGCGACCAAAGAAATCATAGTTCAAACCCCCAGATGTTCATCATATCGGTTCTATTTATCACAGTGTGCGGTTTGCAATCAATGCAACATCGCAAAATGTCATATTGGTTTTAGTTGACGACTTTGCCACCTTTTACGACGGCATCGACCGATTCCAGTTCGCGAACATTGGCCAACGGATCACCATCCACCGCAATGATATCGGCAAAGCGGCCGACCGCGATTGCGCCGACATCCTTTTCACGGCCCAATGCCTGCGCCGCATTGCGCGTGGCGGCTTGGATCGCCTCCAACGGCGTCATCCCATATTCGACCATGACCTTGAACTGCCCGCCGACCAATGCGTGCGGCATAACGCCAGCATCTGAGGCGAAGACCATTTTGACGCCCGCTTTATGCGCCTTGCGGAAATTATCGCGTTGGATTTGCGCGACTTCGCGGTCTTTCCTGAGATTATCTTCAAGCACGCCGTTCTTGGCGCCTTCGGACTGGGTGTAGTCGGTGTTGAAGATATCCATCGAAAACCAGACCGGCCGTGGCCGCGCTGCTGCAAGCTTGATGCCTTCATCATCGACAAGGCTGGCATGTTCGATGGTATCGATGCCCGCCTTGATCGCGGCTTTGATCCCGTCGCCGCCATGGGCATGGGCTGCAACGCGAAGGCCCCATTGATGTGCCTCGTCCGCGATTACGCGAAGTTCGCGTTCGGAAAGCTGCTGCTGGCCGGGTTCGGTATTGCGCGAAAACACGCCACCCGTTGCGCAAACCTTGATAACCTCTGCGCCATATTTGCGCTGACGCCGGACTTGGTAACGCAGCTCGTCTTCGCTGTCGGCAATGCCCTCTTCCTTACCCGATTTCTCAAGGCTGGGTGGCAGGAATGTGGAGTCGCAATGGCCGCCAGTCGCGCCGAGCGCATAGCCAGCCGGAACAATGCGCGGTCCGGTTGCGTAGCCGTTTTCAATGGCTTGTTTCAGGCCGATGTCATTGCGGTTGTCTGAACCGACATTGCGCACGGTTGTAAACCCAGCTTTTAGCATCGCTTGCGCCGATCCTACGGCGGTCATGCCCCAAAAACTGTCGGTGAATTCCAATCCCCGATAGCCGCCAATGTCCGCTGGACCGTCGAGATGGACGTGCATGTCGATCAAGCCCGGCAATATGGTTTTGCCGCTGAGGTTGATATGTTTGACGTCACTGCCCCATTTGACGGTACGTGCGTCGGCAATGCTGGTAATGCGGCCATCGCCGCCAACAAAGACGGCGGGATAGTCCACGGTCTTGCCGGTCAAAACGTCGATCATTTTGTCTGCAGTGATGACCGTATTTTGCGCGGATGCAGCGGCAGAAGCGGCCGCCAAAGCAATCGCGAAAACGCCAGCATTTCTCAGAAAGTAGAGGCTATGTCCCATGGTCGTTTCTCCCGAAAAACTGTAAGATACATGCATGACAAATTCCGCGCGCGTAGGACAGAAAAAAGCGCAGCTGTGCGTATTAAGGTGCGAGGACCGAAGGAAACTTCCCCTGTCGCTGATGCTGGCGGTAGGCAATGACGCCGCCCGCCATAAGCGCGAAGGACGCACCCAGCATCCACCCACCAAGCACATCGGTCGGCCAATGGACGCCAAGCATGATCCGTGAAATTCCGGTCAGCAAGATCATCGCCGCCGCGGCCAACTGCCACACAGGATGGCGCGCCTGCGGTACCAGCATGATGAACAATATGTAGACTACTGCCGCATTGTTGGCATGGCCGCTGGGGAATGCAGGGCTGGTGATGGGGTCAAGTTGCACCACGAAATCGGGGCGCACACGCGCAAAAAAATGCTTCATGACGTCAGACGTCAGTGCCGCGATCAATGTCGTTACGCCCAACGCAAGCGCCGAGCCCCATCCCCACCAACGCCATAAGGCCGCGGCAAGGATCGCGACGATGATGTAGCGTTGAACGCCGCCGCCGATCCAGCTGATGCCTTGCATAAGCAAAATCAGCCACTCAGGGGAAACCCCGCGCTGCATATTGAGTGCGTGCGAGACGGCGAGGTCAAATGCGCGGAAATAGCCAGCGGTAACAGCGAAACCCAACGCGAGTACGAGAACAAAGAGAACCGCCGCCCCCGTCAAAAGACGAAATGGCAAAATCACATGTGTAACATTTTGCCATAAGCGCCGAGCACGCTTTCGTGCATCATTTCGCTTAATGTCGGATGCGGGAACACGGTGTGCATGAAGTCCGCCTCAACCAACTCCGCCGTTTTGCCGATGGTATAGCCTTGGATGAGCTCCGTCACTTCAGCGCCCACCATATGCGCGCCCAGCAATTCGCCCGTTTTGGCGTCGAACACGGTTTTGATGAAACCTTCCGCCTCACCCAGTGCAATCGCTTTGCCGTTGCCGAGGAACGGGAAGTTGCCGACTTTGACGTCATAACCGGCCTCTTTCGCCTTGGCTTCGGTCAAGCCGACGCTCGCAACCTGCGGGTGGCAATAGGTGCAACCGGGGATGTTCTTGGGGTCCATCGCGTGCGGATGCCCGCCGGCAATCGCTTCAGCAGCGATCACGCCTTCATGGCTGGCCTTGTGCGCCAACCATGGCGGCGCGGTGATGTCACCGATGGCCCACAGGCCAGGTAAATTGGTGCGACACATTGGATCGGTTTTCAGGAAGCCGCGGTCCATTTCGACGCCAAGCGCCTCTAGCCCGATATTTTCGGTGTTGGGGACAATGCCAATGGCGACAATGCAGTGGGTGAATTCGGACGCAACAACTTTGCCGTCCTTACCCTTGATCTTCGCAGAAACGCCCGTCGCGTTGGCCTTGAGCTCTTCGACCCCTGCCCCCGTCATAATCGTCATGCCCTGCTTTGTCAGCGCCTTTTCAAGGAAGGTCGAAACATCGGCGTCCTCAACGGGCACGATGCGGTCGAGCATTTCGACGACGGTCACTTCTGCGCCCATATCATTGTAGAAGCTGGCAAATTCGATGCCAATCGCGCCCGATCCGATGACCAGCAGCTTCTTCGGCATTTCGGGCGGCACCATCGCGTGGCGATAGGTCCAGATGCGTTTTCCATCGGCAGGCGCAAATGGCAGGTCGCGGGCGCGTGCGCCGGTGGCGAGGATGATGTTCTTCGCAGTCAGCTCTTCACTCTTGCCATCTTTGGTGACCGTCAGTGTGTTTGCCGCAGTCAACTTGCCGTCGCCCATATGGATGGTGATCTTGTTCTTCTTCATCAGATGCGTGACGCCCTGATTAAGCTGCTTGGCCACACCGCGCGACCGCTTCACCACCGCGTCAATATCCGCGCTGATATTCGCCGCCGTCAGACCATAATCGCCCGCATGCTGCATATAATGATAAATTTCGGCCGAACGCAGCAACGCCTTAGTCGGGATACAGCCCCAATTGAGGCAAATCCCGCCAAGATTCTCCCGCTCGACAATCGCAACTTTCAGCCCAAGCTGCGCCGCGCGGATGGCGGCAACATAGCCACCGGGGCCAGAACCGAGGACGATTAGGTCGTAATCAGACATGTTATGCCACCAAGCCCAAAGGCTTCTCTACCAACTCCTTGAACACCTTCATCAACTGCGCGCCGTCTGCGCCATCGATGGCGCGGTGGTCGAAGCTGCCGGTGGCGGACATGACTGTCGCAATCGCAAGTGCGTCATCGACGATGTCGGGCCGCTTCTCGCCTGCGCCGATCGCCATGATCATCGCTTGTGGCGGGTTGATGACGGCTTCGAATTGCTTGATGCCCATCATGCCCATGTTGGAGATGGACGCGGTGCCGCCCTGATATTCATGGGGCTGCAACTTGCCTTCCTTTGCACGCGCCGCAAGCTCGGCAATTTCGGTAGAAATTTTCGACAGCGACTTGTTCGCGGCATCGGTGACAATGGGTGTAATCAGGCCGGTGGGCACCGATACCGCAACGCTGATGTCGGCGCGGCTATATTGCAGCATAGTATCGCCGGCAAAGCTGACATTGCATTTGGGCACCTGAATAAGCGCAAGGCCAAGCGCCTTAATCAGCATGTCGTTGACCGACAGCTTGATGCCGCGCGGTTCCAGCGACGCGTTAAGCTCTCCGCGCAGCTTGAGCAAAGCATCGAGGCGGACATCGACGGTGAGGTAGATGTGCGGGACCTGCTGCTTGGACTCGGTCAGGCGGCGCGCAATGGTTTTGCGCATGTTCGAGAGTTTGACGACTTCGTGCGGGATGTCGCCGCCATTCACCGTAAGCCCTGAGCCTGTCGAAGGGCGGTTGTCGGCTGTGGGGCGTGCTTCGACAAGCTCAGCACTGACGGTATTTTTAGTGGTGCGTTCAACGTCAGCTTTAACAATGCGGCCATTGGGTCCCGTTCCGCTAATAGCAGCGAGATCAACGCCCGAATTAGCCGCTATGCGCTTTGCCAATGGACTCGCCTTGATGCGGTCACCCGAGGAATGCGAAGGCGCGGCAACGGGGGCTGTGACTGGCGCGGGTGCTGGTGCAGCGGCCACTACAGCAGGCTTAGGCGCTTGCGCAGCTACCGGTGCAGCAGCCTTTGGCGCAGCGATGGCACCGTCATCTTCACCCTGAATAATCGCAATGACCGTGCCGACTTTTACGCCGTCGGTGCCTTCGGCAACGAGCAATTGTGTGATCACACCTTCGTCGACCGCCTCAAACTCCATCGTCGCCTTGTCGGTTTCGATCTCTGCGATCAAATCACCTGACGAAACGGTGTCGCCTTCCTTCACCAGCCATCTGGCAAGCGTGCCTTCTTCCATGGTTGGGGAAAGTGCGGGCATTTTGAGTTCGATAGACATCGGGTTTGGCCTTTTTTGGTCGCAATTTGAAATAATCGCATAGCCAAGCTTTCCCGAGCGTCAAGCGCGATAAGGTTGCCAAGCATTCAAATTTCGCGCAGGCTATACGAATTCATAAAGGCTGGCCGCAGGGGTCCATGCCGGGGGAAGCGCATGCGCACATATCTAGTTGTCATCGATGAGACCGAAGAAGCGCGGCTTGCGCTGCGGTTTGCGTCGCGTCGTGCCGCAAAGACGGGTGGGACCGTGCATATCCTCGCGCTCGTTGAACAGGCTGATTTCTGATTTTGTCGCCTGGGGCGGTGTGCAAGCGACGATGGAGGAAGAAGCACGCGACCGAGCTGAACAGCTTGTGACTGCTGCCGCGGGATCCATTTTTGACGAAATGGGTGTTCGCCCCGCAATTACCGTGAAGCCCGGCGAAGCCATTGACGTGGTCAAGGTCATGCTGGAAGAACATCCCGGTATCGCCGCGCTGGTGCTCGGTGCCGCAGCCCAGGGTGCGCCCGGGCCACTTATTGCCCACTTTACCGGTATTAATGCGGGGACATTGCCCTGCCCGGTTATGGTAATCCCCGGGTCGCTGAGCGATGCGCAGTTGGATGAATTGAGCTAGCGCCGCTTGCCCTGATGCCGAATGTTCCCGGGGCGTCCGCGTTTGCCCGCGTCATATTTACCCGCTTTTGGCTTACCCTTATGCTTGAACCGATCCGGCGCATAGCTGCCGCCTTCGGGTAATTCGAACCTTAGCGATCCCGAAATAGGGTTAGCCTCTGCCAAGCGGAGTTCAAGGCGCATGCCCGGGCGATATTCCTGCCGCGTTTTCTCGCCGATGAGCACTTGGCTCGCCTCATCATAATGGAAATAGTCTTTTCCAAGTGTTGAGACTGGAACTAAGCCGTCGCCACCAACACCCTCAACTGTTGCGAAAAAACCGAAATTCTGAACGCCCGTAATCCGTGCCTGAACCACTTGCCCGACCTGCGCCGACAGATATGCCGCGATGTAACGATCTGTGGTCTCGCGTTCAGCTTCCATCGCGCGGCGTTCCGTGCGGCTAATGGCTTCGGCGGTCGCCGGTAATCTTACAATCGCGGCCTCGGTTAGACCGGTAAATGGCTCGACATCCTTGATCTTCGGCTTGGGCATTTCAAGCCCATAGGCGCTCACCAAAGCGCGATGCACGATTAGGTCGGCATAACGGCGAATGGGTGAGGTAAAGTGCGCGTAGCTGCCCAAGGACAGGCCGAAATGTCCGACATTCGTCGGGCCATAATAAGCCTGAGTCTGGCTGCGGAGAACGGCTTCCATAATTTGCGGACGGATTTCGTCGTCGATGACCTTTGCCAATATCCCGTTGAAGGTTTCCGGCTTAACCACCTGCCCCAGCGCAAAATCAATGTCGAAGGTTTTGAGATATTCCTTCAACGCGACCAGCTTTTCGCGGCTTGGCGGTTCATGGGCGCGGTAAATGAGCGACGATTTCTTCGCTTCTAAAGCTTTGGCGGCCGCGACATTGGCCGCGATCATGAAATCTTCGACCAAGCGATGCGCTTCAAGCTGCTCGCGTTCGGCAACGCCCATCACGCGGCCCTGCGCATCAAGTGTGATACGCTTTTCAGGCAAGTTTAGTTCCAATGGCGCACGCTTGGCACGCGCCTTCGACAGCAGCCGCCAACATGCCCATAACGGCTTTAGCGCCGTTTCCAGCAACGCGTTTTCCATAGTCCCGTCAATCGCAGCTTGCGCGTCGGGATAGGGAATATTGGCGGCAATCCGCGCCACTGCGCGCGTAAAGCGCCATGACGTCACTTGGCCCGTTTTGCCAATGGCAAGGTGGCAGGCCAGCACTGCACGGTCTTCCCCTGCCCGCAACGAGCATTTGTCCGATGACAATGCGTGCGGCAGCATAGGCACGACCAAGTCAGGGAAATAGACGCTATTGCCGCGCTTCGACGCTTCATGGTCAAGCGCGGTACCCGGACGGACATAATAGCTGACATCGGCAATCGCGACGATGGCATCAAACCCGCCCGTATCCGCATTTGGCGTTGCCCAAATCGCATCATCGAAATCACGCGCATCGCGAGGGTCGATAGCAATAATCGGCAGATGGCGTAGGTCTTCGCGGTGATCGTCGGTGACGGGCAGTTCGCGTACACGCTCCGCCTCACGCTCCACGGTTTCAGGCATCTCAAACGGAATGCCGAATTTATGAATGGCAATGAGGCTGAAGCTTTTCGGCGCAAAAGGGTCGCCCAAAACCTGTGTTACTCGCGCCGATTTTTTGTGCGCATTTCCGGTCAGTTCAGCAAGCACCAGCTCGCCAGCCTTTGCGTCGCCAACATCGCCGATTTGGGTGTCGAAACGTGATTTCTTGTCGACGGATTTTAGCCAAAAACGGCCATTTTCGCCGCCTTCGACAACACCCAAAATCTGCTCAATGCCCTTGGCGAGCTTTTTCATGACATGCGCGGCCCAGCCATTGCCGCGTTCTTCGGTGCGCGCCAAAATGCGGTCGCCAATACCCAACGCGCTGTTGCGCCTGCCTTTGGTCTCGATCACCCGGATTTTGGGTGCCGGAATGCCTTCGGCTTCCCAATGCTCCGGAATGGCCACAGGTTGGCTGCCGTCAATCGCGACGATTTTCAGCACCGTGACTTTTGGCACGCCACCCATTTTGTGAAAAGCACGGCCCGGCGCCATGTCAATCAGGCCTTCGTCGGTCATGTCTTTCAACAACGCCTTCAGCGCGATCTTTTCATGCCCGCGCAGGCCGAACTCCCGCGCAATCTCTCGCTTTCCAGCGGGGTCGTTAGACGACTGGATAAAGGCGAGTATCTGTTCGCGGCTCGGGAGGCCTTCAAACTGAACTTTTTTGATCGTCATGAGCCACTTCCATTTTGGTTCGCACGAAGACACGAAGACACAGAAGAAGGTCGGTCGTTCAACAAGCGTTTTATTCCATCTTTGAACATGGGGGTGCCAAAATTGATAACGAACCCATGGGTTAAATTGGTCAGGCGAAGGTAGGTGATTACTTGCTTCGCATGAACCGGCAGTGTTTTTTCGACCGATTTGATCTCAATTATTACGCGTTTGTCGATCAATAAATCGACACGAAATGCTGCAGGCAGATGAACTTGCTCATATTGGATGTCGATCGGCACTTGCCGGTCAACAACCAACCCGATGTCCTCCAGCTTGGCTGCCAAAATTGTCTCATACGCGCTTTCAAGCAATCCGGGGCCGATATCCTTGTGAAGCTTGAAAGCCGCATCAACGATGAGAGAGCAGATATGTTCAATTTCCATTCTACCCTCTTCGTGTCTTTGTGCCTTCGTGCGAAACCTCTAATAAGTCCGGCCAATAAGGATCCGTTCCACGGCGGGTTCGCCGGTAAAAAAGCATGCGCCGTCGACAGACGCCGCATCAATTGGGCTGTTCCGCATCGTCAGCTTGAGCGCTTTTAACTGCTCCACGATTTTATCGAGGGCAGCGCCGGTTGGACGCGCCCACTGAACCTCTACCCAGCCAGCAAACTTCGCCTCGTCGCCGGCAAAATGCGCGGCAAGGTCGGTGACGTCGCGGCGGATGTTGGCTTCAAGCCGCTCTTTCGCTTCTGCGTATAGGGTAGACTGAATGTCCTCAAGCAAGCCAGCGGCCGCCGCGACAAATTCACCACGCGGGGTAAATGCAGTCGCAAGCTTGCCGTCGTCCTTATACAGGCGATCACGGCGCAAAACAGCGGCTTTGCCTTCGCCCACATCGCGTGGGCCGACTTCAACGATGATTGGCGCGCCTTTCTTGACCCAAGACCAACGCTTGTTTGATGCCTTCGCCGCTTTGGTATCCAGCAATACGCGCAAGGGTTCGCCAAATGCACTTAACGCGAGCAATTCGAGCCGCAGGCTGCGGCAATATTCCAACACGGCCTCGTCTTCGTCATTGTCCCGCAACATCGGTATAATCACGATTTGGTGCGGGGCAATTTGCGGCGGACAGCGCAAGCCATCATCATCGCCATGCGTCATAATAACGCCGCCAATCATCCGCGTGGAAACACCCCAGCTGGTGGTGTGCGCAAATTGTTGGCTGCCGTCCTTATCCTGATATTTGATGCCCGATGCTTCGGCAAAGCCGGTACCCAGATAATGTGATGTACCAGCTTGCAGCGCTTTGCCATCCTGCATCATCGCTTCGATGCTGTATGTTGCAACGGCGCCGGGAAAGCGTTCGTTCTCTGGCTTTTCGCCGGCCACCACCGGCATAGCCAGTGGACCCTCGGCAAACGCGCGATACATTTCAAGCGCGCGCATCGTTTCCTGCATCGCATCTGCGCGATCGGCGTGGGCGGTGTGCCCTTCCTGCCATAGAAATTCACTGGTGCGCAAAAACATGCGCGTGCGCATTTCCCAGCGCACAACATTGGCCCATTGATTGACCATCAAAGGCAAATCACGCCAACTTTGAACCCAACGGCTCATCGCCGCGCCGATCACGGTTTCCGATGTTGGGCGGACAACCAGCGGCTCTTCCAACTTGGAATCGGGATCAGGGATCAACTTGCCTTTGCCATCACCAATCAAGCGGTGGTGCGTGACAACGGCCATTTCCTTTGCAAAGCCCTCCACATGGTCGGCTTCTTTTTCAAAAAATGACAAGGGGATGAACAACGGGAAATAGCAGTTTTCCACGCCAGCAGCTTTGATTTCTGCGTCCATCAGCTTATGGATGCGTTCCCACATGCCATAGCCCCATGGCCGGATAACCATGCACCCACGGACACCAGATTCTTCTGCGAGGTCGGCCTCCGAAATTACTTCCTGATACCAGCCCGCGAAATTTTGCGCGCGCGTGACGCTTAAAGCATGTTTTATCAAAATCTTACCCGTTATTGTGTAGTGAATATGATTGCAGATCAATCTGCCGCAATTTTATCGAGCTTCGCCTGCAATTCTGCAATCTGTCGCTTGAGGTCGGCAACCGACTCTGTTTGCGCAGCCTTGCCACCCGTCAGATCGCCAAGATTGGGGATCAACGCCTCACGTGCAGAGCGCATGAATTCGATATTCTGTTTTGCAATATGACCAAAAGGACCGGAGGTTATCGCGGTTTCAATCGCATCCTGCACTTGCTTTTGGTTCTTGCGGAAATTGTCCATGGAGCTTTCGAGAAACTGCGGGACCATGCCCTGCATGGAATCCCCATACATGGCGATCAATTGTTTCAGGAACCCGACGGGCAACATTTGCTGCCCGCTATTTTCTTCTTCCATGATGATTTGTGTCAGCACGCCATGGGTGATGTCATCATTCGTTTTGGCGTCAAAAACTTTGAAGTCGATATCCTTACGAGTCAGTTCCGCCAGGAAGTCCAACGTAATATATTTGGACGAATGCGTATTGTAGAGCCGCCGGTTCGCGTATTTTTTGATGATGATGGGGCCATCACCATTTCTGCTGGCTGCACGTGCCATTCATGTTCCTTTCACGGATGATAAAAGCCCGATAGCACCAAGCTGTGGTGCACTGCAACATCGGTGCTCCGTGCAACGAAAATTGCACACAGTTCAAGGCCTTCTGGGATCACATTGCAGAGGAAATTGCCGGCCATGCTCTGACTTTTTGATGCCTAAACTGTCCGATACAGCGGTTTGCCCTCTGTGGCCTGACAGCAACAATATCGGAAAAAAGCAGTTTTTTTCTTCGGAATCTATTGCACATCTTGTCCGTCTACGCTTTAGTGGATTATTAAGTGAAAATGAACAATCAAGCTGGGGATCGTTTTGATGAAGAAGTCTCGTTTATTGGTCGCAGGTTCCGCTATCAGCCTCGCGCTGTTCAGCGCCATTCCATCTTTTGCGCAGGATGCGCAGCCTGATGCAGCCAACGCACAGGAAGAAGAAGCAGAGGCAGAAGAAGCATTGGAGGAAGGTTCTGGCCAACCAATTCTGGTGACCGGTTCGCGCATCGCACGTCCAACGCTGCAATCTTCCGTTCCGTTGACTTCCGTTACGATTGAAGATTTGACCGGCACTGGCGAGCTTTCTCTCGGTGACGCATTGAACGATCTTCCTTCGCTCCGTTCGACATTCAGCTCGGGTAACTCGAGCCGCTTCATCGGAACCGCGGGCCTCAGCCTTCTCGACCTTCGTGGCCTCGGCACCGACCGTACGCTTGTTCTGGTCAATGGCCGTCGTCACGTTACATCGACGCCAGGCGACAATGGTTTTGACGTCAACACCGTCCCAACCGATTTGGTTGAGCGTATCGACATCGTTACTGGCGGCAACTCGGCTATTTACGGTTCGGACGCTGTTGCCGGCGTTGTAAACTTCATCATGAAGCGCGACTATGACGGCGTTGCAGTGCGGGCACAGGGCGGCCTTTCGTCGCGCGGTGACCGTGGGACATATTTCGTGAGCGCACTTGCTGGTCAAAACTTCGCAGACGGTCGCGGTAACGTTGCTATTTCGGCAGAATATACACGACAACAGCCATTGTACTTCAACCAGCGTGATGCATTGACTGGCGCGGCCAGCGGCCGTTGTCAGTTCCAACAGACGGACCCTCAGGGTGCTGCCGGTGGCGAAGTTGGCTTCAGTGCGACTGATGGAATTCCAGATAACACATTCCTGTGCGGCATCCGCAACGGAACGATCTCTGACGCGGGAACTGTCGGCGGCCTCAGTGGCGGTCGCTTTTTGCGCTTTGACGATTTCGGCAACCTGTTTGTCGATACGCCAACTCAGAACTTCGCGAGTGTTGGTTCAGGCAACACCCAGGGTGGTTTTGGCTCGACGCTGCGCAACACCGGTGGCCTTTTGGCTGAAGTTGACCGTTATGCCGTAAACCTTTTGGCTCATTATGACGTATCTGATGCGTTCAAACCCTTCATCGAAGCCAAATATGTCCGCACGGACGTATCGGGTGAAGGTCAGCCTAGCTTCTTCACGAGTGTACCAGGTACACTCGGTGGCCCTGCTTTCCGTTGCAACAACGGCTTCCTGAGTAGCCAAAATATCACTGTGCTTCAAGGATATGGTCTTTGCACCAACCTCGCAACCGGAACTTTTCCACTCGCTCGTTTCAACATTGATCTGGGTGGGCGTCGTTTTGAGGGCACACGTGAGACATATCGCGCCGTTGCCGGTGTTGAAGGAGCGTTCAACGAAGACTGGAACTACGAAGTTGCTTTGAACTATGGCCGTTTTAAAGCAGTAGGCTTCAATACAAATAACCTGGTGATCTTCACTCAAGATGGTAACGACTATGACGGTTTCAATCTTGCGGTTGACGCCGTTCTCGCGCCATCTGGCTTCACCGGGACGAACTTCGCGACCAACGCTGCCGGTCAGCGCGTAATTTGTCGCGTCAATGCGGTTTCGAATGTAAACACATCCTGTATCCCGGTTAACGTGTTTGGTCAAAACGTTGCTGATCCGCGTGCAATCGACTTCATCAATACCGAAGGCCGCACGGACGAGTTTGCAAGCCAGTTTGTAGCATCGGCATTTGTCGGTGGAGACCTCTCGCAATTGTTCGAACTGCCCGGTGGCCCAGTCGCATTCGCTTTTGGTGCTGAATACCGTCAGGAAAAAGCAAGCATCGATTATGATGAACTGACATCAAGCGGCGCAACTTTCCTCAATGCATTGCAGGACTTCCGTCCACCAGCATTTGCCGTCAGGGAAGCTTACGGCGAAATCCAGGTTCCATTGTTGAAAGATGTGCCCTTTGCCAAGGAACTGTCGGTAAACTTCGCAGGTCGCGTATCGGACTACAACACGTCGACGGGTACGGTTTATGCTTACAACGTTCAGGGTATATATGCTCCGATCGAAGACGTTCGTTTCCGCGCTGCATATGCAACGTCGGTTCGTGCACCAACGCAGGGTGACCTGTTCTCTACCGCTTCTGAAAACTTTGCGTTTATTGGCGACCCATGCGATTCGGTTTCACCAGGTAGCACAACTGCAGCTAACTGCTTGGCGGCTGGTGTCCCGACAACTGCAAACGCGGCATTGGTTGCAGAATGCGCATCGACAGCCTTTCCGGTTGCCTTGGGCGCACCATTCATTAACTGCACCGCGCGTACGGCTTCGACCGGCTTCCTTTCGGGTGGCAACCCCACTTTGATCGAAGAAAAGGGAAAGAGCTTAACTTTGGGTGTTGTAGTTGAGCCAAGCTTCATCCCTGGCCTCAGTCTGACGGTCGACTATTACAAGATCAAGGTTGAAGACCTGATTGCGGCATTGAGTGCGCAAACGATCATCAACCTTTGCTACAGCAACGCTTCGGGCATCAACAACCCGTTCTGCGCAACCGTACAACGTAATCCTTCGACCGGTCTGTTCGTTGAACCTGCGGTGATTTCGGGCGGCGTTAACTTCGCTGCGCAGCGTACCAAGGGTATCGACTTTGACCTCGCTTACCGTAAGACCTTTGACAACGGTGATCGTTTCACTACGCGTTTGATCGCAACCAAGGTTCTTCAGCTGGATAACTTCACTGATCCAACAAACCCTGCGAACCCAAATCGTCAGTTGAGCGAATTGGGTGATCCCGCATTGTCTGCAAGCTTCTCAATGGCTTACGACTTCGGTGATTTCGATATTCTGTACGCCGCACGTTATATTGGCAAGCAAACCATCGGTGCCTATGAGGCGCAGAATAGCTACTTCGGTCAGTGCCCATTGACAGGCACGTTCCGTGGACAAACTGGCATCAACGGCGGCACTTGCGATGCAGTGTTGGGTAACATTGTGAAGCTGGCTCCAGCCAATGCTGACCAGTTCCCACAGATCAACTACCCAGATGTTCTGTATCACGACATCCGTATCGGTTTTGATATCGGCAACGACTTCCGCTTTTATGCTGGTGTCAACAACTTGCTCGATAAGGCGCCGCCACTTGGCTTGCTCGGTACAGCCGGTGGCGATCCGTTTGACAGCTTCGGCCGTAACTTCTTCTTCGGAATCAATGCTGATTTCTAAGTCGAACTATCTTTGAGACAAAAAGAAGGGCGCCCATGTGGCGCCCTTTTTTATTGGATTATCCGTAATCCGCTAAAGCGGTCGAACCCACTATCGCCAAATGCGCTCGAAGCGGGTCCCCAAATTGGTGAGCAGCTCATATTGGGATAGCCCCGTCAGAGCCGACGCTGTGGGCAAGTCATACTCGACTTCGACCCAATCGCCTTCGCGAAGCTCAGGTGCTGCACTGATATCGATTGTCACGAGATCCATGGATACGCGTCCCAAAACAGGCAATGCGGCCGCGCCATGATGCGCTGTTCCCTTGCTAGAAAAGGCGCGCAGGTAACCATCCGCATATCCCATCGAGATCGTCCCGACGGTCTTGTCATTCCCACAGATATGCGTCGCGTTGTAGCCAATAGGCGCGCCTGCAGGCAGCGACCGCACCTGAAGCAAGCGTGCGGACAGACGGGCAACAGGCTTGATGAAAGCCTCCATGCCGGGCCGTGCAATGCCGCCATAAAGACTAATACCCGGGCGCGTGAGACCATAATGATAATCCGCGCCGAGCATAATCCCTGCACTGTTGGCAAGGCTAAGGCGTTTCGCCCCCGAAACTGCCGCATGTTCATGGAATAGGCGCTGTTGCGCATCATTCTGAGCGCTATCCTCATCCGCCGACGCCAGATGCGACAGCAATAAATCGATATCCATGCTTCCCAGATCGCATTGAGACATTTGCTCTGGCCCGATGCCAAGCCGATTGATGCCGCTGTCGAACATGATGTGACACCGTCCGCCACCTGATGCGTACCACATTGTCACCTGTTCTGGCGTGTTCAGCACGGGCACTGCGCCTAAAGCGCGGATATGTGGAATGTCGGCGGCCTGAATGCCGTTTAAGACAGAAATCCATGCCGGAGGAATAATATCCGCAATCGCAGCGGCTTCGCCCCAATGGGCAACGAAAAAGTCGCGGCATCCGGCATCGCGCAACCGCGCCGCCACTTCGCGCGCGCCAAGACCATAGCCGTTCGCCTTTACCGCTGCGCCAGCCTGCGCCGAGCCGCTGCGTGCGTTGAGCGCTTTCCAGTTCGAAGCGAGGGCTTCGCTATCAAGGATTAAACGCAGCGGGAGTTCAAAATCGGTCATCGGCGGTTTTGCCCCTACCCCATTGCGTGTCAATCCAGCTTGGTCTTTCCCGACGTTTCCGGCAGCCAAATTAGGGCTACGACAAAGGCCAATGCTGTAACGCCGACCGTATACCAAAGTCCGGAGAAAGGCTGCCCGGTCTGCGCGACAATATATTGCGAGATATAGGGCAGAAACCCACCGAAATAGCCTGCGCCAATATGATAGGGTATCGACATGGATGTGTAGCGGATTTTCGCGGGGAACATCTCGACCAAAATAGCCGCGACCTGTCCATAGGTCATACCCGACAGCGCGACCATCAGGAACACAGCGAGAATGATTTTCCATGGCTGCCGCTGGGCTGGATCAGATTTGTCGGGATAGCCGGCCTTTTCCAATGCGGCGACATAGGCTTTTTCGTCAAAGCCCTGAAGCTGCGATTCCCCTACCTTCAACCCCAGTGTTTCGGACGACTGCTTGCTGTACGCAATCCCTCGCTTGGTCAGGAAATTCAGCGCCTGCGCACATTCGGTCTCATGCGTGCGGTTGAGCACGTTGAAATCACATGCCGGCAAGGAAAGCGTGACCGGGTTGCTAACAGTCGCACGCGCAAGTGCGGGATTAGCTGCATCCGCCATCATCCAGAAAATTGGGAACACGCCGATGATGGAAAGGCCGTAGCCTAACAAAAGCATCCGCTTGCGACCCCATTTATCAGACAGCCAACCGCATGCAACATAAGTTGGTGCGGCGAGCGCGGCGCCTACAGCCATATATAAAAGGGCATCTTCCTCTGGAACGCGGGCCGTGCCCGTCAGGAAATAGAGCGTGCCGAATTGTGACGTGTAATAAATAACGGTCAGTCCTGCGGCCACGCCGAACAACGCAACGAAGAGACGTCCGATATTGCCGGGATATTTAAAGCTTTCGACAAATGGATTTTTCGACGTGGTTCCCGCAGCTTTCATCGCCTTGAAAACGGGGCTTTCCGAGAGTTTGAGCCGCATATACAGCGATACAGCGAGCAACAAGATCGATGTCAGAAACGGAACGCGCCAACCCCAAGCTTCAAACGCATCAGTGCTCATCGCATGCCGGGTGATAAGGACGACAATAACCGCAAGCAAAAAGCCGCCAGCGACCGATGCTTGGATCCAACTGGTATATTGGCCGCGTTTTCCGTCAGGTGCATGTTCGGCGACATATATCGCTGCGCCGCCATATTCGCCGCCCAATGCCAAGCCCTGAAGACAACGCATCAGCAACAACAGACCTGCGGCCCAAACACCTGCAGTCTCAAATGTCGGTAACAGACCAATCGCCGCTGTCGCCACGCCCATCAGCGTGATCGTCACGAGGAAGGTATATTTCCGCCCAATCTTGTCGCCAAAATAGCCAAATAATATTGCCCCAAGCGGGCGAACACCAAAACCGGCGCCGAATATAGCCAATGAAGCCAGCGTTGCAGCAGTTGGGTTATCTGCGGGGAAGAAAAGCTTGCCGATCAGTGCCGCGAGGATGCCATAGACGAAGAAGTCATACCATTCGAACACGGTGCCAAGCGATGACGCCGTTATGACCAGGCGGTCCCGTTTCGGATCAAGTGTGATTTCGTTCTCGGCAGCAGCGGCCATGATATTCCCCTAAAAACCCTGATCCCTGTCTTAATCGCTATGGCGCGCCGTTCAAGCGGCTTGTTGCGCTTATCCACAAGGGCGATTAACGATTTGGGAGAGGAGAAGAGCATGCCGCAATTTATTGATCTGTCGATCCCGATTACCAACGACGTCATTTCTGATCCGCCCGTCATGCGGCCGCAGATTTCCTATATGACGCACGAAAATACGTGGGAACAGATTGCGATGTTCTTCCCGGGGCTCACGAAAGATGACCTTCCCGATGGTGAGGGTTGGGCGGTCGAAAGCCTCACTCTATCGACGCACAACGGCACGCATATGGACGCGCCGTGGCATTTTCATTCAACAACCGATGCCGGAGTAAGCCCTGCCCCATCGATCGATGAAGCGCCGCTCGACTTGTTTTTTGCACCGGGCGTGAAATTGGATTTTTCGCATTTGCCCGCTGGCCATGTCGTCAGTGCTGCGGAAGTCGAGGCGGAGCTCAAGCGTATTGGCTACACCCTTCAACCACGTGACATTGTTCTGGTGCAGTCTGGAGCCGTTTACGGAACGGATAACTTCACCGACCAAGGCGTTGGCATGGGGGCGGAAGCAACGCTGTATTTGACGTCGATGGGCGTCGAGGTTGTTGGCACCGACGCATGGAGCTGGGATGCGCCATTCAGCCATACGGCAAAGCGTTGGGCCGAAAAGCGCGACCCGTCGATCATCTGGGAAGGGCATAAGGCCGGACGTATCCAACCTTATTACCAGATTGAAAAGCTTACCAACTTGGAAGCATTGCCAGCATTTGGTTTTACGCTGTCATGCTTCCCCGTGAAGATCGAGCGTGCGAGTGCGGGATGGATAAGGGCGGTGGCGATTTTGGATTAAGCCACCGCGCGCGTCCTATTCCATCTCTAGAATGACAGCATCGACGGCAAGGCTGTCACCTGCCTTCGCGTTGACAATCTTTACCGTCCCGGATTTCTCGGCGCGCAGGATATTTTCCATCTTCATGGCTTCCACCACGGCGAGCGGTTGCCCTGCTTCCACAGCATCGCCCGCATTGACATGCAATGTCGTCAACAGGCCGGGCATTGGGCAAATGAGGAATCTGGATAGATCGGGTGCGATCTTTTCAATCATATGATCGGCCAAATGCGCGATATGCCCTGGCAAGACGCGCGCGATATGCGTTGCCCCGCGCGTGGTTAGCTTAAAGCCAGTCCGCATCTTCGAAACTTTGACCGCCAGTTCTTCGTCACCGACTTCCGCCTCGATCAAGCGATCACCCGGATCATATTCCATAGAAAGATCGAAATGTTCTCCATCGACGTGCATGTCGCCATCGATCATTTCGATGTCATGGACAGCGTCACCGATCTTCACTTGCCAGCGTGCAGGCGGATCCAACGTGTCGCCCAATTGGCCGTCGACATGGCGCGCGCGGTCGGCTTCTGCCGTCGCCACGAACCCTGCGATGGCCGCGAGTGATTTGACCAAATCCGGCGTTGATGCCGCGCCGTGGAAACCGTCAGGATATTCCTCGGCGATGAACCCAGTGGTCAATTCGCCGGAACGGAAGCGCGGATGCTGCATGATGGCGCTCACGAAATCGATATTGTGGCCAAGCCCTTCGATCTCAAAGCGGTCGAGCGCAGCGATCTGCAAGTCAGCTGCCTCGTCGCGGGTTTTGCCCCATGTGATCAGCTTGGCGATCATCGGGTCGTAGAACATAGACACTTCGCCGCCATCATAAACGCCGTCGTCAACGCGAACGCCTTCGACACCTCGACGGCCGTTAGCCTCCTCGTCCTCAGTCCAACCAGCGACTGGCGGGCGATAGCGCGTCAGGCGACCTGTTGAGGGCAAGAAGCCGCGATAGGGGTCTTCGGCATAGACGCGGTTTTCGATGGCCCAACCGTCAATCTTGATATCGTCCTGCGTCATGGCGAGCTTTTCGCCAGCGGCAACGCGGATCATCTGTTCGACCAGATCGATGCCGGTGATGCATTCGGTCACCGGATGCTCCACCTGCAAACGGGTGTTCATTTCAAGGAAGTAAAAGCTCTCGCCACTGGGGTCAGCACCCGATACGATCAGTTCCACGGTACCTGCCGAATAATAGCCCACCGCGCGCGACAATGCGACGCACTGCTCACCCATCGCCTTGCGCATCTTGGGCGTGACGAAGGGCGATGGCGCCTCTTCAACGACCTTCTGGTGCCGCCGCTGGATCGAACATTCGCGTTCGTTCAGGTATAAAATATTGCCATGCTGGTCGCCCAAAATCTGGATTTCGATATGGCGCGGGTTGAGGATGAATTTTTCGATGAAGACGCGATCATCTCCGAATGAATTCAGCCCTTCGCGTTTCGTGGCTTCAAAGCCTTCACGGACATCCTGCTCATTATAGGCAAGCCGCATCCCCTTGCCGCCGCCGCCGGCACTGGCCTTCATCATCACTGGATAGCCGATTTCTTCCGAAATCCGCACCGCATGTTCGGTATCGTCAATCTCACCCACGAAGCCGGGAACGACGTTGACGCCTGCCTTCATGGCTAGTTTCTTGGACTCGATTTTGTCGCCCATCGCGGCAATCGCGTTCACTGGCGGCCCGATGAATACGATGTTTTCTTTGGCTAAAGCCTCGGCAAAGCTGGTGCGTTCGGACAGGAACCCGTAGCCGGGATGCACGGCTTCAGCGCCGGTCGCCTTACACGCGGCGATGATCTTGTCGGCAATCAAATAAGACTGCGCAGCTGGCGAAGGCCCGATATGCAAAGCCTCGTCCGCCATTTGCACAAATGGTGCACGCGCATCCGCATCGGAATAGACCGCGACAGTCGCGATTCCCATCCGACGCGCGGTCTTGATGATACGGCAAGCGATTTCGCCACGGTTGGCGATCAGGATTTTCTTGAACATTAAGGAAGCGTTCCTTCAACAATCATAATGCGGGATATAGCTGTCTTATGCCGGATATCAGCGACAGGACGATATTCTTCGGACCTCAGAAAGGCCTGGGCAGCGGCAAAATGCGGAAATTCAATGACGACCATGCGGCCGCTGGGGTTGCTGCCCTCAACGCTTTCGATCTGTCCCCCACGGGCGATGTAACGTCCGCCAAATTGGGCAACGATCGGGACAACGGCGGATTTGTAATCTTCGTACGCAGCGGCATCGCGCACCTCAACCTCGGCAATGACATAGGCCTTTGGAAGTTGCGCGGGGTTGGCGCTCGCGGAAAGCGGCAGAGGTGGTGTGGAACCTATCACAGCTGTTTCCAACAAAGTCTCATGCCACTTACTCTGCCGGCTCCAGCGCTTTACATGCGCGCAGTGGTTCTTCGGCCTCCATCGGCACAAGCCCCAGTTTCGCCAGCATTGCGGCGTCTTTGTCGTCGCCTGCGTTGGCAGCGGTCAACAATTTGTCGCCGGTGAAGATGCTGTTTGCGCCCGCCATGAAGCATAAGGCTTGCGTTGCTTCCGACATGCATTCGCGTCCGGCGCTTAACCGCACCATGCTCATCGGCATGGTGATGCGCGCAACCGCAATCGTGCGGACGAACTCGATATCGTCAATCTTCGCCAGCGGCGTATCGGCGAGCATATCGCCAAGCACGGTGCCCTTTACCGGCACCAGCGCATTGACAGGCACGCTTTCGGGGTGGGCCGGTAGGGTCGCCAGCGTGTGGATGAAACCGACGCGGTCGGCGCGGGTCTCGCCCAAACCGACAATGCCGCCACTGCACACGTTGATGCCCGCACGGCGCACCTCGGCCAGCGTATCAAGCCGGTCGTCCATCGTCCGTGTGGTGATGATCTCATTATACCGTTCGGGGCTGGTATCGATATTGTGGTTATAATAATCGAGCCCCGCGTCGGCCAGGATATCGGCCTGTTTCGGCGTCAGCATGCCAAGCGTCATGCAGGTTTCCATGCCCATGGCGCGCACGCCCTGAACAATTTGAACAATTGCGGGCATGTCCCGATCTTTGGGGTTGCGCCAAGCTGCGCCCATGCAGAAACGACGCGAACCGGAGTCCGCGGCCTCTGCGGCCTTTTGCAGCACGGCCTGCACGTCCATCAGCTTCGTCGCTTCAACGCCGCTGTCCGCTTTTACAGATTGTGAGCAATAGCCGCAGTCTTCCGGGCAACCGCCGGTCTTGATCGATAACAATGTGCAAAGCTGAATTTGCCCCGCCGCATGATGTGCGCGGTGGACGGTTTGTGCCTGATAGACCAGTTCGTCGAACGGCAGGTCAAACAATGCCGCGATTTCTGCACGGGTCCAGTCGGTTCGAACTTCGGTCAATTAAACATTCCCTTATATTCAACGCCACCCTGAACTTGTTTCAGGGTCTTACTTCTGCCGCGCTGCTGCAAAAAGCAAGATGCTGAAACAAGTTCAGCATGACGATTTTTGTTCATTTTAAACCGCATCATGCAACGGCGGCATATTGTGCCCCAACAACGTCAAAACGTCGGCTGCACACTCAACAACATTGCTGCCCGGGCCATAAATGCCCTGAACACCCGCTTCACGCAGATAATCATAATCCTGCGGCGGTATGACGCCACCGGCAATGACCTTGATATCGCCGCGCCCTGCTTCACGCAGACCCTTTATCAGCTCTGGGATCAGCGTTTTGTGACCCGCGGCGAGGCTTGAGGCACCAACGGCATCCACGTCATGCTGTAACGCCAGAACAACAGTCTCTTCGGGTGTCTGGAACAACGGCCCGCTGATGACGTCAAAGCCCATGTCGGAAAATGCAGAGGCAATCACGTTCGCGCCGCGGTCGTGCCCATCCTGCCCCATTTTGGCGACGAGCAATTTTGGTTTGCGGCCCAAGCGGCGGCCAACCGATGCGACGCCGTCGAGTACTTGCGCCCAGCGTTTGTCGAATTCATGCGCGCTGCCATAAATACCCTGCACAGGCACAGGCGTGGTCGCATAGCGGCCAAACACAGCCTCCATTGCGTCGGATATCTCGCCCAAAGTCGCGCGTGCGCGGGCGGCGTCTACTGCCAGGGCGAGGAGGTTTGCCCCGCTCTTCGCCCCTTCGGTCAGCGCATTCAACGCAGCCTTACAGGCCGCTTCATCACGCGATGCGCGCGTGGCGGCAAGGCGGGCAATCTGGCCCTGACGGACAAAGTCGTTGTCGACCTCCAGAGTATCGAGCTGGTCTTCGGTTTCCAGACGATATTTGTTGACGCCAACGATGACATCCTCGCCCTTATCGACGCGTGCCTGACGCGCAGCGGCGGCTTCTTCGATCAAACGCTTGGGCATGCCCGATGCGACAGCCTTGGTCATACCGCCGAGTTCGTCGACCTCGCCAATGATTTTCCACGCCTGATCAACCAACTCGGCAGTCAACGCCTCGACATAATAGCTGCCGCCCAATGGATCGACTACCTTTGTGATGCCGGTTTCTTCGGTCAGGATGATCTGCGTGTTCCGCGCAATACGCGCCGAAAATTCCGTCGGCAGCGCAATGGCTTCGTCCAACGCATTGGTGTGAAGGCTCTGCGTGCCGCCAAGGGTCGCGGCCATCGCTTCAACCGTGGTGCGAATGACGTTGTTGTATGGATCTTGCTCTTGCAACGACACGCCCGATGTCTGGCAATGCGTGCGCAGCATTTTGGAGCGTTCGTCCTTTGCGCCGAGCTCATCCATGACCCGGTGCCACAATGTGCGCGCGGCGCGCAGCTTGGACACTTCCATGAAGAAGTTCATGCCGATGCCAAAGAAGAAGGACAGCCGTCCGGCGAACGCATCAATATCCAAGCCCGAAGCCATCGCGCGCTGCACATATTCCTTGCCATCGGCGATGGTGAAGGCAAGCTCCTGAACCGCGGTCGCGCCGGCTTCGTGCATATGATAGCCGGAAATCGAAATGCTGTTGAACTTCGGCATGTTCGCGCTGGTGTATGCGATAATGTCCGAAACGATCCGCATCGATGGTTCGGGTGGATAGATGTAGGTGTTGCGGACCATGAACTCCTTAAGGATGTCGTTCTGAATGGTGCCGTCGAGTTGAGCTTGGCTAACGCCCTGCTCCTCACCCGCGACGATGAAGAACGCAAGGATCGGAATGAC
>JAJTEF010000070.1 GCA_021300355.1 Sphingomonadaceae bacterium
GTGGCAGGCCTGTTCAAAGCTGACATTGAAGGATTGGCACAGCCGGTCGATGTCATGGCGCACAGCGCGCGCTTCTTCACGGAACCCGATATAAGGCATCAGGATCGCGCCTGCCGCATAATTAGCCAGACCGACGGAAAGCAATTGGCGTGATGCAGGCGCGCTTAGCTTTGCCTCTTCCACAACCGCGCTGATTTCTTCGCGCAAAGCAATTGCCCCCAATTGGTGTGCAAGTTGAAACCGCCGGCTTTCGGCGGGTTGGCTTTGATCAACGACCAAATGGCCCATTTCCGCATCGAAATCCCGCAAGCCAGCGCTGTGGGAGTACAGCAAAGAGACCGACAGCGCGTTTTTCAGATAGTTTTCCAGCGCAGCCACATCCGGCGTTAGTAAAGCGCCGCGCAATTTATTGCCCAATGCCTCGGCTGCCTTGTCAAGGATATCGACATAATTGCCAGAGTTATGAAACCAGTCGCGCACTTCCTCCCAAGGGAGGCGCGAACCACCCGCATTGTCGGCTGACATTGCCTCATCGACAATCAACAGCCTCTGTCCAATTTCGGTATAGGCCTGATGCAGCGCTGAAAATTGTTCCGCCAATGCGGGCTGTTGCTCAGATATTCTTGCCAACTGATCGGCGGATAATGGCTTTGCGAATAACGGGTCAGCTGCCGCCTCACGCAATGCGGCAAAGCGCCGCGTAGCAGTATCATCCTCATCCACATTCCAGTCGAGCGGGAATAGCCGCGCCAGCAACTCCAGCAGGGCAGGGGTTAAGGGGCGATCATCATGCTCAATCTGCGACAGATAGGACACGGAAATGCCAAGCCTTTCCGCCATTTCTGACTGCCGCAAAGCCAGGCCAGTGCGCAACGCCTTCAGCTTCCCACCTTCAAAAACACGCCGCTTTGCCATATGTCCCCTTTGTTCCGCCGTGGCCCTGTGCGCAAAACCGTGTTCCACAAAGCCGCGAAGCCGCAAACAATAGCCATATGCCAATTTTTTGCAAACTACAGCTTTGCAATTTTGCAAATTCGCATTGGACATTGCGCCCAAAATCAGCTTTCAGAACGATCACACAAAGTTTTGGGGGAACCATGTCCGCAAATATCGCCGAAATGGAAAAGCGCCGCGAACAGGCCCAGTTGGGCGGCGGGCAAAAGCGCATTGATGCGCAGCACGCCAAAGGTCGGCTGACTGCGCGTGAACGCCTGCATATTTTGCTCGACGAAGGCAGCTTCGAAGAGATGGACATGTATGTCGAACATAATTGTGTTGAATTCGGCATGCAGGAGCAGAAGATTCCCGGCGACGGCGTTGTCACCGGCAGCGGCACGATCAACGGTCGCCTTGTTTACGTTTATAGCCAAGACTTTACCGTATTCGGTGGATCGCTTTCCGAAGCGCACGCGATGAAAATCTGCAAGGTCTTGGACAATGCGATGAAGGTCGGCGCGCCCGTCATTGGTCTAAACGACAGTGGCGGCGCGCGCATTCAGGAAGGTGTGGCGTCGCTTGGCGGCTATGCCGAGGTGTTTCAACGCAATACGCTCGCAAGCGGTGTAGTGCCGCAAATCAGCCTCATCATGGGCCCATGCGCGGGTGGTGCGGTGTATTCGCCAGCGATCACCGACTTCATCTTCATGGTGAAGGACAGCAGCTATATGTTCGTCACTGGCCCTGATGTGGTCAAGACGGTGACCAATGAAGTAGTGACGCAGGAAGAATTGGGCGGCGCGGTTTCGCATACGACCAAGTCGGGTGTTGCGGACAATGCGTTCGAAAATGATATCGAGGCGCTGCTGTCGGTCCGTGATTTCTTTGACTATTTGCCAGAGAATAACCGCACCGGCGTTCCTGAACGGCCAACCGAGGACGCGTGGGACCGTATTGAACCGAGCCTCGACACCTTAATCCCGCCAAGCGCGAACCAGCCTTATGATATGCATGAGTTGATCCGCAAAACGGTTGATGAAGGCGACTTCTTTGAGGTTCAGCCAACGCACGCAGCAAATGTCATCATCGGTTTTGGCCGTATTGAGGGCCGCACGGTTGGCATCGTCGCCAATCAGCCCATGGTGCTGGCGGGCGTGCTGGACATCAACAGTTCAAAGAAGGCAGCGCGCTTCGTCCGCTTCTGCGACGCGTTCGATATTCCGATCGTCACCTTTGTCGACGTTCCCGGATTTTTGCCCGGCACGGCGCAGGAATATGGCGGCATCATCAAGCATGGCGCGAAATTGCTCTTTGCCTATGCCGAAGCGACCGTGCCCAAGATTACCATCATCACGCGCAAGGCCTATGGCGGCGCGTATGACGTGATGGCGTCCAAGCATTTGCGCGGCGACCTTAACTACGCATGGCCCACCGCCGAAATCGCGGTGATGGGCGCAAAGGGCGCAGTTGAAATCATCTTCCGCGGACTATCCACAGAGGAACAAGCGGTGAAGACCGCGGAATATGAAGACCGCTTCGCCAACCCCTTCGTCGCGGCGAGCAAGGGCTTCATCGATGAGGTCATCTACCCGCATTCGACGCGGAAAAGGATTGCCTTGGGATTACGGAAGTTGCGCAACAAGGCGTTGGAAAACCCTTGGAAGAAGCATGATAATATTCCGCTATGATAGACTGGTTCGAACTCATTTGGCTGGGTGTGGTTGTATTGGGCGGTTATTGGAATGCAAGTCGCGGGTGGCATGAATGGCAAACGGGCATGGCGAGCTATTATTTTCGCTACCATTTTCCGAGGAACGAGAGGCCGCGTACCTATTGGTTTCTAATACTCGGCAGAATCCTTGGCGTTATATTTGCGATTGGCTTGTTCATTTTTGGGCTTCGTTTTGAAGGATATATTTGATGAAACTCGGTCGTCTCAACCATATCGGCGTCGCAACGCCTTCCATATCGGAGAGCATCGTCTTTTACCGCGATGTGATGGGCGCGACGAAAATTCATGATCCGTTCGACCTGCCGGATCAGGGGGTGAAGGTTTGCTTTGTCGATACGCCGGGAGGCGATGGCGCGTTGAATGGGACGCAGATTGAGTTGATTGAGCCGCTGCCGGGCAATGCCTCCATCGCTGCTTTTCTGGAGAAGAACCCGGCGGGTGGGCAACATCATGTCTGTTATGAAGTGCACGACATTCACGCTGCCAAGGCGGAGTTTGAAGCTATGGGCAAGCGCGTGCTCGGCGAGCCACGTATTGGCGCGCATGGGACGCTGATTTTCTTTGTGCATCCTAAAGATATGCAGGGCGTACTGACTGAAATTATGGAGGTGCCTTCGCAGGCACATTGACCAACCACACATTGTCACCCTGAACATGTTTCAGGGTCCATTTATAGTCCCGGAGCGTGGTTTTTTGGACGGCGAAATGGATGCTGAAACGAGTTCAGCATGACGGTGAATGCAATAAAGGGAGCTTGAACTATGACATACGAAACCATCCGCCTCGATATCGCGGACAATGTTGCAACAATAACCCTCAACCGTCCTGAGCGCCTGAACGCGATGCCGCCGCAAATGGCGGACGAGATCAGTGCAGCACTTGACCAGTTAAACGGTGCGCGCGTCGTCCTGATTACCGGCGAAGGCCGTGCCTTTTGTTCGGGCGCTGACCTGTCGGCACGCGGCGCAGGTGCGTCGGTGAGCGGCGGGCAGGGGGCCTATTCCGCGCTGACCAAGAGCTACAACCCGTTGATGCTCAAGCTTGCCAAGCTCGATGTGCCGATTATCACCGCGATCAATGGCCCCGCAGCCGGCGTTGGCTGCAGCCTTGCGCTCGCCAGCGACTTTGCGATTGCTGGTAAATCTGCCTATTTCCTTCAGGCCTTTGTCAACATTGGTCTGGTGCCAGACGGCGGCGCAAGCTGGATGCTTTCGCGCCTTGTCGGCAAGGCACGCGCAACAGAAATGATGTTGCTTGGTGAAAAAATCCCTGCCGATAAAGCTGCTGATTGGGGCCTGATCTACAAGTCTGTCGATGATGCCGAGCTGATGACCGAAGCGAAGGCTTTGGTCACACGGTTGGCGAACGGGCCGACCGTCGCCATTGGTATCATGCGTCAGAATATCGCTGCCGCCTTAGATGCGGATTATGCAACGGCCCTGCTGCGTGAGGCCGAAGGACAGAAGATTGCGGGTGACAGCAACGATGCCCGCGAAGGCGCAATTGCGTTTCTGCAGAAGCGTAAGGCCGAATTTAAGGGGCAGTAACTGTCTACCAAGGCCGTCACCCTGAACTTGTTTCAGGGTCTTAATCGGCAACGGTGAAAGTAAGATGCTGAAACAAGTTCAGCATGACGGGATTGAAATGTGAGTTTGTAATGACGAATATCGACGACTGGAAAAAGGCGGCTGACAAAGAGGTTAAGGGCAAGGACCTGACGTGGCATACGCCCGAGGGCATTTCGGTGAAGCCACTGTACACCAGTGCGGATGCTGGCGACCCCGGACTTCCCGGCTTTGCGCCGTTCACGCGCGGTGTTCGTGCGTCGATGTATGCCGGCCGCCCGTGGACCATCCGTCAATATGCGGGTTTCTCCACTGCCGAGGAATCCAACGCCTTTTATCGTCGCAACT
>JAJTEF010000034.1:2500-37730 GCA_021300355.1 Sphingomonadaceae bacterium
AGTACCCGGAGGAAAAGACATCAACCGAGATTCCGTTAGTAGTGGCGAGCGAACGCGGACCAGGCCAGTGCCTGGTGTTTAATTAGCAAAAGCTTCTGGAAAGTAGCGCCATAGTGGGTGACAGCCCCGTATGCGAAAATGAAACATCAGGACTTGAGTAGGGCGGGACACGTGTAATCCTGTCTGAATATAGGGGGACCACCCTCTAAGCCTAAATACTCGTATATGACCGATAGCGAACTAGTACCGTGAGGGAAAGGTGAAAAGCACCCCGATGAGGGGAGTGAAACAGTACCTGAAACCGAATGCTTACAATCAGTTGGAGCCTCTTTATGGGGTGACAGCGTACCTCTTGTATAATGGGTCTGTGACTTAATGTATCATGCAAGCTTAAGCCGTTAGGTGTAGGCGTAGCGAAAGCGAGTCTGAATAGGGCGACTGAGTATGATGCATTAGACCCGAAACCCGGCGATCTATGCATGACCAGGTTGAAGGTGCGGTAACACGCACTGGAGGACCGAACCGTTCAATGTTGAAAAATTGTCGGATGAGTTGTGCTTAGGGGTGAAAGGCCAATCAAGCCGGGAAATAGCTGGTTCTCCGCGAAAACTATTGAGGTAGTGCCTCGGATGTTTTCCGATGGGGGTAGAGCACTGGATGGATGCGGGGGTCGCGAGATCTACCAATTTTAACCAAACTCCGAATACCATCGAGTTAGTCCGGGAGACAGACGGCGGGTGCTAAGGTCCGTCGTCAAAAGGGAAACAGCCCTAACCTACAGCTAAGGTCCCCAAATCATATCTAAGTGGTGAAGCATGTGGGATTTCCAAAACAACCAGGAGGTTGGCTTAGAAGCAGCCATCCTTTAAAGAAAGCGTAACAGCTCACTGGTCTAAATAAGAGATCCTGCGGCGAAAATGTAACGGGGCTAAAGATATGTACCGAAGCTTAGGGTGTGCAATTTATTGCATGCGGTAGCGGAGCGTTCCGTAGGCCGATGAAGCGATCTGGTAATGGGTCGTGGAGGTATCGGAAGTGCGAATGCAGACATGAGTAGCGATAGGAGGGTGAGACACCCTCCCGCCGAAAGACCAAGGGTTCCTGCTTAAAGCTAATCTGAGCAGGGTAAGCCGGCCCCTAAGACGAGCCCGAAGGGGGTAGTCGATGGGAACCACGTTAATATTCGTGGGCCTGGTGGTGTGTGACGGATCTCGTGAGTTGTCAGTTCTTATTGGATTGAACTGGCTTCGAAGAGGTTCCAGGAAATAGCCCCACCGTATAGACCGTACCCGAAACCGACACAGGTGGTCAGGTAGAGTATACCAAGGCGTTTGAGAGAAGTATCCTGAAGGAACTCGGCAAATTGCCTCCGTACCTTCGGAAGAAGGAGGCCCTCACATTGCGCAAGCAGTATGAGGGGGCACAGGCCAGGGGGTAGCGACTGTTTAGCAAAAACACAGGACTCTGCTAAGTCGGCTTCAAGACGACGTATAGGGTCTGACGCCTGCCCGGTGCTGGAAGGTTAAGAGGAGGAGTGCAAGCTCCGAATTGAAGCCCCAGTAAACGGCGGCCGTAACTATAACGGTCCTAAGGTAGCGAAATTCCTTGTCGGGTAAGTTCCGACCTGCACGAATGGCGTAACGACTTCCCCACTGTCTCCAGGATATGCTCAGCGAAATTGAATTCTCCGTGAAGATGCGGAGTACCCGCGGTTAGACGGAAAGACCCCGTGCACCTTTACTGCAGCTTCAGAGTGGCATTAGGAAAGAACTGTGTAGAATAGGTGGGAGGCTTTGAAACTTGGGCGCCAGTCCGAGTGGAGCCGAAATGTGAAATACCACCCTGTTGTTTTCTGATGTCTAACCTCGCACCGTTATCCGGTGCAGGGACCCTCTGTGGCGGGTAGTTTGACTGGGGCGGTCGCCTCCTAAAGAGTAACGGAGGCGCGCGATGGTAGGCTCAGGACGGTTGGAAACCGTCTGTTAGAGTGCAATGGCATAAGCCTGCCTGACTGCGAGACTGACGAGTCGAGCAGAGACGAAAGTCGGTCATAGTGATCCGGTGGTCCCTCGTGGAAGGGCCATCGCTCAACGGATAAAAGGTACGCCGGGGATAACAGGCTGATGATTCCCAAGAGCTCATATCGACGGAATCGTTTGGCACCTCGATGTCGGCTCATCACATCCTGGGGCTGGAGCAGGTCCCAAGGGTTTGGCTGTTCGCCAATTAAAGTGGTACGTGAGCTGGGTTCAGAACGTCGCGAGACAGTTTGGTCCCTATCTGCCGTGGGCGTCGAGATTTCATCGAGTCGTAGTAGACCACTACGTTGATAGGTTGGGTGTGGAAGCGCAGTAATGCGTGAAGCTAACCAATCCTAATTACTCTTTTCGCGCTTGAAGTCCCACCATCAATGACAGTGCTGACTTGTTCAGCAACGTCGATGGCGGATGATTAAGTCGCAACTAGATAAAATATTCCCTGCACGGGCATCGATTATAACCCAACTGACACTTATAAGGGTCGTTCTGTCTTCGGATATTACGACCTGTTATGAGCGCCTGCTTCATTGCTTGGTGACCATAGCGTTTGTGACCCACCCGATCCCATCCCGAACTCGGCCGTGAAACCAAACTGCGCCGATGGTACTACCGCTTAAGCGTTGGAAGAGTAGGGCGTCGCCAGGCATTGCAGCCGGCGCTCATGATATAAGTGCATTGGAAGAACCCATTCATAATTCAAAAGGCGGACCGCTGTCGTTCATTCGACGGATGTCCGCCTTTTTTCGTTTTTGCCCCGTTGAAATACAGGGCATTTTGGTGGCGCGGGATGGAGCAGCCCGGTAGCTCGTCAGGCTCATAACCTGAAGGTCGTAGGTTCAAATCCTACTCCCGCAACCAACAAACAAGGCCCCCCTCGCGGGGCCTTTTTTGTTGGCTGTGGTGGATTGTGGATTTTCACCTCGTTCAGCCGGAGCAATGGCAAAGCCATTGCGGAGACCATGCGCAAAGCGCATAAATCCTACTCCCGCACACAACGCATAAGCACCGCGCCAAAGTCGCTTAGCCCCGCGTTGCCGCGGTCGGCTTTTCGGTGGTCGAGCATCAGATCGTCCAGATCGGTGATCAGCTATTCCAACGCGCGATGATGGAAAAGCCGCTCGTTACGCCATTATAAGGGCGTCCCTCTGCGGCCTCTGCGCCTCTGTGTGCCCGTTATGATGCGGGTTTGTCAGAGCTCCATCCGTCAATCGCCACGCGCCATTTGCCGTCGGTACCGCGCCGGAAAACGTTGATCCCTTTGCCGATGTCGGTCGTGACCGCGCCGGTTTTCTTGTCGGTGTCGGTGGCTTTGTACGTGTAACGCTCAACGGCCAAATCGCCGGTGACGGTGAAGCCAAGCGAGGTCTTTTCCCACTTCGTCTCATAAGCGCCGAAATATCCCCCGACCCATTCGCGCACCTCGGCCTTACCGATGATTTCTGGCGCGCCGGGTGCCTGAAGAACGACATCATCGGTCAGGCCCTCCATCAGCGTGTCGACATTGTTGCTGTTAATGGCCGCAACATAGCCACCGTGCGCTGCCGCCTCGATGGCTTTGGCATCTACCGGAGCAGCGGGCGTTTCACCGCCGGAACAACCGGAAACGAGAAGCAACAGGGCTGGGATCGTGTACAAAGCTTTCATCTTCATTCTCCTCCTTTGGCCGTCGACAGCGCCCATGTTCCTGTGGGCGAAGACGTCGCGGCGCACTCAAATATCCGCATTGTTTGGCCAGCTTGACCGCGCACATGCGTCATAAAAACGATGTTTAACAGTCGCCTCAATCCCCCATTCGGTAAAGTGAACAATTGTAACGATGGGCCCCTCTGCGGCCTACCGCAGCGGAAACCGCCCTGTCGTTCGTAGAAAATAACCCGTTCCCCATCGAAGCTGCGGCTTCCCACTTGCCCTTGCCCGCTAGGCATGACAGCAAGGACAAAATGGCAGGGGAGCCCCACACATGACACATTATCTGAAGACCATCTTGCTGCTGGGTGCAGCGACCATTCCGGCATCGGTATTTGCGCAAGCTGCTGCTCCGGCCGCTGCGCCTGCCGCTGCGCCTGCCGCCGCTGAAGAAAAGGCGCCCAAATGGGATGTCGCGGCGCCCCCCGGCTTGACCCTCCGTCAGATCGCGATCGACACCGACGAAGGTTCGTGGATGAACCTCGACGTCAGCCCCGATGGCCGGACCATCGCGTTCGATCTGCTGGGTGACATCTACACCATGCCCGTCACCGGCGGCACGCCGACCCGCATTGCCGAAGGCTTGCCCTTCGAAACCCAGCCGCGCTTTTCCCCCGATGGAACCCGCATTGCCTTTACCTCTGACCGGGGCGGCGGCGACAATATCTGGATCATGAACCGCGATGGTTCCGACAAACGGCAGATGAGCAAAGAGGATTTCCGCTTGCTCAATCAACCAAGCTGGAGCCCCGATGGCCGCTTCATCGCCGCCAAGAAGCATTTCACCACGGGCCGTTCGCTGGGTACCGGCGAAGTCTGGCTCTACCATGTGTCGGGCGGCGCAGGGGTTCAGCTCGTCAAGAAGCCCAATGACCAACATCAGAAGGAATTGGGCGAGCCCATCTTCGCGCCCGATGGCAAGCATATCTATTACACGCGCAACATCACGCCCGGGCCCATCTTCCAATATGCGCAGGATTCCAACGGCCAGCTTTTCGACATTGAAAGCTATGAGATTGAAACCGGCAAAACCGAAACCGCCGTGTCCGGTGTCGGTGGTTCGGTGCGTCCAACGCCCTCACCCGATGGCACAAAAATCGCCTTCGTTCGCCGCGAACGGACCCAGTCCAAACTCTATGTGAAAGATTTGGACACCGGCGAAGAGCGCAAGATTTATGATGCGCTCGACCAAGATGTGCAGGAAACATGGGCCGTGACCGGCGTTTATCCAAATATGGATTGGTCACCCGACAGCAAAACTATTTACTTCTGGGCAGGCGGCAAGATGCGCAAGGTCGATTGGCCGAGCGGTGCATCGAGCGAAATTCCGTTCCGCATTTCCGACACACGCGATGTCATTGACCCGCCGCGCCCGCCGATTGAAGTGGCGCCGGCGGAGTTCCAGACGCATATGCCGCGCGGCGTGGTTACCTCGCCCGATGGCCGGACCGTCTTGTTTGAAACCATGGGTAAGCTGTGGGTCAAGCCTGCGGTAGGCGGGGTGGCAAAACGCTTGACCGCATCCGACACCGCGATGGAAGCATATCCCACATGGTCGCGCGACGGGAAGACCATCGCCTTTGTGAACTGGACCGATAAGGGCCTTGGCCACATTCGGACCGTGGGCGCATCGGGTGGCAGGGCGAAAAATGTGACGGCGCAATCCGGCCATTATGCGCGTCCGCGCTTTTCGCCAGACGGCAAGACGATTGTGTTTGAAAAGCAGGAAGGCGGCGGCTTGACCTCGCCCTTGCGTTCGGATCAGCCGGGCATTTACCGCATTGCCACGACAGGCGGCAATGCTGTTCGCGTTACCGAAAGTGGAACGACGCCGCATTTCGCCGCCAGCAACGACCGGATTTTCTATACCGAATCTGGTGCCAACAAACGCCTGCTCGTCAGTGTCGACCTGAATGGCGAAGCCAAGCGCAGCCATGCCAGCGGCGAGCTGACGACCATTTATGAAGTATCGCCAGACGGGAACAATTTTGCGTTCCGTCAGAACTATGAAGCATTTGTGATGCCGCTGATGCCCGGCACGCAGGAAGTCACTGCGTCGTCGTCGGGCAGCGCGCTTCCTGTGGTGAAGGTCAGCAAGGGCGGCGCCGATTATATGCATTGGAGCCGCAATGGCGATGCATTGCATTGGGCACTTGGGCCTACGCTCTACACCGCACAAACCAGCACATTCTACCCCAATGGCCCGCTTGCGAAAGACGCCAAGCCCGTAAAGTTTGTGTCACCAAAAGACGGCATTTCGCTTTCGATGACGGTGAAGTCGGATCGTCCAACGGGCCTCGTCGCCTTCACCGGCGCGCGGGTCGTGACCATGGCGGACAAGGATGGCGGGATCATCGACAATGCCGTCATCTTGGTGGAAAATGACCGGATCAAAGCCGTCGGCAAGGCGGGAGACTTCCCGATCCCTGCGGGCGCAAAGACCGTGGATGTTACTGGCAAGACCATCATTCCGGGTCTTGTCGATGCGCACGCCCATGGTCCGCATGGTGTCGATGAAATGACACCGCAGCAAAACTGGGTGAATATGCTCAACCTCGCCATGGGTATCACCACGCGGCATGATCCATCCAGCAGCGCCGCGACGGTTTTCCCGGCGGTGGAAATGCAGCGCGCGGGCCTCATTGTCGGGCCGCGTTCTTTCTCCACGGGTGAGATTGTCTACGGCGCAAAGGCCGCCGACGTGTATGCCGAAATCAATGGCCTTGATGATGCCCTTGCGCATGTCCAGCGGTTGAAGGCGCAAGGTGCGCACAGCGTCAAAAACTACAACCAGCCGCGCCGTGAGCAGCGTCAGCAAGTTGTTGCCGCCGCGCTTCAGGAAAATATGCGTTCGGTGGCGGAAGGCGGTTCGCTGTTCGGCATGGACATGAACCTGATTGCCGATGGCAACACCACCGTTGAACACAATGTCCCGCTCGACATTTTCTACGGCGACGTGCTGCAGTTCTTCTCGAAGTCGAAGGTGGGTTACACCCCGACCCTTGTCGTGACCTATGGCGGCCCAGCTGGTGATCCGTATTGGCGTGCACATACCGATGTGTTCCGTCATCCGTTGATGGCCAAGCATTATCCGCCGACCGCGCTTGCGGCGAACAATGCACGCCGCGAAATCGCGCCTGAGGAAGACTATGTCGACGATAACAGCGCGCGTGAGGCACATAAGCTTGCCAAACTTGGCGTACCGGTGGCGATCGGTGCGCATGGCCAAGAAGCGGGCATCGCCGCGCATTGGGAACTCTGGTCCTTCGTGCGCGGTGGCATGTCGCCAATCGAGGCATTGGCCGCAGGCACAATCGAGTCCGCCCGTTCGCTGGGTTATGACAAGGATGTAGGCTCCATCGCCGCAGGCAAGCTTGCCGATCTCGTCGTTCTCGACGCTGACCCAAGCGCGGATATCCGCAATTCGGACAAGGTCGCCAAGGTTATGATCGGTGGCCGCTTATATGATGCGGCCACGCTGAACGAAGAAGTCACCGGCACACGCAAACGCATGCCTTATTATTGGGAATGAGGTCAGCCTGGTGAACGCAATTTTCTGGCCCGGGCAAATAGGCCCGGGCTGGAAAATGGTTCAACCATGCCGCCCGCGCTTTCGGGATCATCTGCGCGCATAGGCCCGCCGGTTGCCGGCCTATATTATCCCAAATCACTTCAGAACAAAAAAGCTGACTCCACATCCATGAAAAATGGAGTATGGAACAAATCATGAACAAAAAGCCGACTCACATACAGCCGACTTTACCGGCTGGTGCGTTTCCATCTGTGCAAGGAATGTGGAAGCAACACCAGCCGGATGCCGCGCAATCATTGCTACCCACAGGGGCGCCTTATGTCGACGAACGGCTGCGCGGTGGCATAACGCAGGCAGGGCTGCATGAATTTTTTGGTGGCGCAAAAGCCGACTCACATGCCGCCGCTGCCTTTGCGCTTTTGCTGGCATGGCGGCTGCCGGAAAGCGATGCGGGTATCTTCTGGATATCAGGGGACAAGGAACGCCAGACATCGGGTCGTCTCTACCCTTATGGGCTATCGGCAATGGGCGGTGACCCCGCGTGCATGTTGCTGGTCCAGACAGCCGATTTGCGCGACGCCTTGCGGGCTGCAGCGGATGCCATCCGGTCGAAAGCCGCGAGCGCGGTCATATTGGAAACGCACGGCAATGCCCGGTTGGTGGATTTGACATCGACCCGTCGGCTGGCGCTTGCTGCGGCGGAGACAGGGGTGCTGGCCCTGCTGGTGCGCGGGGATGCGGTGCCGATGCCCAGCGCGGCGCGCACACGCTGGCGGATATGTTCTGCGCCCTCTGCGCCATTGCCGGGAAATGCCCCGGGCCTTCCGACTTTTGACATCAGCCTGCTGCGCCATCGCGGCGGCACGGCTCCTTTTGAGGCAAGAGTGACTTGGGATCATGCAACACGAAGCTTTTTTGACGCGCCGCTATCTGGCGGTCTTTCTGCCATTGTTACCGACACAAAGACTGGTCCGGCATCGCGGCAGCGCGCCTGATGCGCCTTTTGCCATGGTCGAAAAACAACGCGGGGCCATGCGGCTGGCGGCATGTGATCCGGCGGCGCATGCACTTGGCCTGACGGCAGGCATGGCGTTGGCCGATGCCCGCGCCCGCGTGCCCGATCTGGCGGTCTTTGACCATGATCCTGTGGCGGACCTCAACTTGCTCGGCTGGCTCGCCGATGGGTGTGAGCGTTATACGCCTGCTTGCATGTTAGACCCGCCGCAAGGGTTGTTGCTCGACATTACGGGGTGCGAACATGTGTTTGGTGATGCGGCGCGGCTGGCGAAGGATGTGCACGCGCGGTTCAGCCGTCATGGCCTCAGTTGCCGGATTGCCTTGGGCGGCACCCCCGACAGCGCGCAGGCCAAGGCGAGATATGCGGCGCGCGCCATTTCCGACGTGCCTGTGGAGGCGCTTGATGGCGGTGACAAGGTGCACAAGGCGCTTCGCCGGGCTGGCCTGAGAAGCATTGGCGATCTGGCTATCCGCCCGCGTAAGCCGCTGGCGGCGCGATTTGGCAAGGCAGTTGTGGTGCGACTGGCGCGCCTTTTGGAAGAGGAAGACCCGCGCATCACCCCGCGCCGTAGCCTGCCAATCATCCATGTTACCCAGAATTTTGCCGAACCGATTTCGCGCACCAATGATGTGTTGGCGACCATCGGAATGCTGGCAGGCGGCGCGGCGCTTCAGTTGCAAGAACGCGGGCAGGGCGGGCGACGGTTCGAGATATGTCTATTCCGCAGCGATGGCCATGTCGCCCGGCTGGCGGTGGATACCGGCACGCCAACCCGCGACGCTGCTCTGCTCATGCGCTTGATACGGGAGCGTATCGACGCGCTGTCCGACCCGCTTGACCCCGGCTTTGGCTATGACCTCATCCGGTTGGAAGTCCCGCTTGCTGAGGTGCTGGCCAATGTCCAGGTTGGGCTGGAGACAAAGATTGACACAGATGCGGCCGCGGCCGCACTCATCGACCGGCTCAGCGTTCGGTTGGGGGCAGAGCGTGTGCGGCAATTCCACGCGCGGCAAAGCCACATCCCCGAACGCGCAGCGCTTGAGCGTGTCGCGCAATCTGACGCTTCAAAAGCGGACTGGCCAAAGCCTGTGCTGGGCGAACCGGCGATGCGGCCTTTTCGCCTGTTTGAAACCCCACAGCCGATTGAGGTCACCGCCGGATTTCCAGAGGGCGAGCCGCGCAGCTTTCGCTGGCGGCGGCACGTGCACCGCGTCACGCGGGTGGAGGGCCCTGAACGCATCAGCCCGGAATGGTGGCGACACCCGCGCGGCTACACACCGGGCAATGGCAGCCTGACGCGCGATTATTACCGTGTTGAGGACAATGAGGGGCGCCGTTTTTGGCTGTTCCGGCGCGGGCTTTATGATGAAATCGAACGACCGCTTTGGTATCTCCACGGCATCTTTGCATGAGCTATGCCGAGCTTGCCTGCACCAGCAGCTACTCTTTCTTGCGCGGCGCATCGCCGCCATCGGATTATGTGGCGGAGGGTATCCGGCGCGGGCTGACGGCCATCGGCATTGCTGATCGCAACACCGTCTCTGGCGTTGTGCGCGCGTGGAAGGCGTTGGCCGATGCGCCCGATGAAGCGCGTAGTGCATTGCTGGCGGCCAAGCGCGATGCTGGCGAACCCGAACAACTGACCGAAGCCGAAGAGGCCGCGTGTGAACCGAATATCCGCTTTTTGGCAGGATCACGGCTGGTGTTTTCGGACGGCACGCCGGACATCATTGCCTATCCCGCCACGCGGCAGGGGTGGGGTAATCTCACCCGCTTGCTGACCGTCGGAAATATGCGCGCCACCAAAGGCAGCTGCATCCTGAAGTTCGATGATTTGTCCGACCATCTGGGTGATTTGCTGCTCATCGTCATGCCATATGCGACCGCGGACGCGGAGGAGGCACATAAGAACCCGCCTTTATATTCGTTCAAAGAAAGCGCGAAGTCCATAGCCGCGCCATCGCATCTCAAGCTGGTGTCGACCGCGCCGCAAGATTGGGAAAGCGTGCTGCGCCGCCTTGCGCCTGTGCATGCGGGCAAGCTTTGGCTTGGCGTATCAACGCATCACCGAGGTAAGGATAAAAGGCAGCTGGCGCTTTATCGGAACGTGGCGAGTGCTTTTGACGTGCCGCTGCTCGCGACGAACGATCCGCTTTACGCGACCCGCGATCAGCGCCCGCTTCACGATATTGTCACGTGCATCCGCATGGGGACGACCATCCAGAAAGCAGGCTTTGCACTGGAGGCAAATGCCGAGCGATACATCAAGCCAGCGCATGACATGGCGCATTTATTCCATGCCTGTCCCGAAGCTGTGGCCGAAACCGAACGCTTTGCTGCACATATTCATTTCGACCTTGAACAGTTGAAATATGAATATCCGCACGAGCCGGTGCCGGGTGGCTGGACCCCCGACGACTGGCTGGCGCATCTGGTGTGGACGGCGGCGCATGAACGGTACGGGGCGGAGCTTCCGGAGAAAATCCGTAAGTCGATTGAAACCGAGCTTGCGTTTATCCGCACCGAGAAATTCGCTTATTATTTCCTCACGGTCCACGATCTGGTCAAATTTGCGCGTGATCAAAAGCCGCCGATCTTATGCCAAGGGCGCGGCTCGGCGGCGAACTCTACGGTGTGTTTCCTGCTTGGCGTGACGTCTGTTGATCCGCTTGTAAACACGCTGTTATTTTCGCGCTTCATTTCGTCCGACCGAAAAGAGCCGCCCGATATCGACGTTGATTTCGAACATGAGCGGCGTGAGGAAGTCATTCAATATGTCTATCGGCGCTATGGCCGCCACCGGGCCGCGATTGCCGGAACGATCATCCATTACCGCCCGCGCAGCGCGGTGCGCGAAGTGGGAAAGGCTTTGGGCCTGACAGAGGATGTCACCACGCGCATGGTCAGCACCGTCTGGGGCAGTTTCGGCAGCGGCCCTGACGAACGGCGGCTGGTCGAGGCAGGGTTTGATCCGGACAATCCCGAAATTGCCCGGCTGAAGGCGCTGTCAGAACAGTTGATAAAATTCCCGCGCCATCTGTCGCAGCATGTCGGCGGGTTTATCCTGACCGAAAACAGGCTCGACGAAACCGTGCCCATTCACAATGGTGCGATGAAAGACCGCAATTTCATTGAGTGGGACAAAGACGATATCGACGCATTGGGGCTGATGAAGGTCGATGTGCTGGCGCTGGGTATGCTGACCTGCATACGCAAGGCCTATGACATGATGCGCGAACAGGGGATTGGCGATTATGATCTGAAGGTCGACATCGATTCCGATGATCCCAATGTCTATGACATGTTGTGCAGAGGTGAGAGCCTGGGCGTGTTTCAGGTCGAAAGCCGGGCGCAGATGAACATGCTGCCGCGCATGAAACCGCGCAGCCTATATGATCTCACTATTCAAGTCGCGATTGTCCGCCCCGGCCCCATCCAGGGCGATATGGTGCATCCTTATTTGCGGCGACGTAATGGGGAGGAAAAGGTTGAATATCCCTCGCCCGCCCCGCCATATCCTCAGGACGAGCTGAAAAATGTGCTTGGCAAAACATTGGGTGTGCCATTGTTTCAGGAGCAGGCGATGAACCTTGCGATCACCGCCGCCGAATTCAGCGAAGCCGATGCCAACCGCTTGCGCAAGGCGATGGCGACGTTTCGCAATGTCGGCGGTATGGAGCATTTCGAAACGATGATGGTCGAAGGCATGGTGCGGCGTGGCTATGAACGTGACTTTGCCCAGCGCTGCTTTGGCCAAATTCAGGGCTTCGGATCATATGGCTTCCCCGAAAGCCATGCGCTGTCTTTTGCGCGGCTGGTCTATGTGTCGTCGTGGATCAAACATTATCATCCGGCCATTTTCGCCGCCGCCTTACTCAATTCGCAGCCCATGGGCTTTTACGCCCCGGCGCAGATTGTCCGCGATGCCCAGGAAAATGGGGTGGAGGTCAGGCCGATAGACGTCAATGCGAGCCATTGGGATAATGGAATCGAGCAAGGCGCGTTGCGATTAGGGATGCGACAGATAGACGGATTTCGGGCGGTGTGGGCGCACGCCATTGCCCGGCATCGGCCATTTGCATCTATCGAAGATTTGGCGCGCCGTGCCGCGCTGCCACCGGCTGCTGTACACTTGCTTGCCGATGCCGACGCCGTGCGATCATTGGGTTTTGACCGGCGCGAGGGCGCGTGGGAAGCGCGGCGGACGCCTTCGGACGAACTGCCGTTGTTCGCTTCGGCCAACGCGCGCGAGCTTGGCGCGGAGGCCGATGCGATGTTGCCAGCGATGCCGGCCAGCGAACATGTCGCGGCGGATTATCAGATGACCCGGCTGTCGCTAAAGGGGCATCCGATGCAGTTCCTGCGCGGGATGTTCGCACGCGAGGGTGTGCTGAGCTGCGCTGAGGCGAATGTCGTCAAGAACGGCAAGTGCGTGCGCGTGGCCGGCGTCGTGCTGGTTCGGCAGCGTCCCGGCAAAGGCAATGCGATTTTCATCACGATTGAGGATGAAAGTGGCGTGACCAACATCTTATTATGGGCGCGGTTGTTCGACCGGCAACGCCGCGCCGTCATGGCGTCACGGCTGATTATTGCCGAGGGCGAAATTCAGCGCAGCAAAGAAGGTGTGGTGCACCTGATGGCGACGAATATTATCGACCGCACCGACGATTTGGCGCAGCTGTCCGAAACGCATCAGGCCAATGTCGGGAAACCCAAAATCGACGAATTTGCACGGCCACATCCCCCGCGCGGAAGCCATCCGCGCGATTTGCGGATCTTGCCCAAGTCACGCGACTTCCACTAATTTTTAGGCTGCGTCCTTCGCCGCCCGGCGTGCCGCCAATTCCTCCACGGAGCGAGCGCGCATGAACGGGTTGGTCGCGCGTTCCAGTGCAATCGTCGTGGGCACTGTTGCCTCGCCGCGTTCGCGCGCGGCGACAACATCCAAAACACGCTGCTGAAGCGCGGCATTGTCAGGCTCCACGGTCACCGCAAAGCGCGCGTTGCTTAACGTATATTCGTGCGCGCAATAGATGGCCGTATCATCGCCCAACGCCTCAAGCTTACGCATATTGTCGTACATCTGCGCAGCGGTCCCTTCGAACAAGCGGCCACAGCCCATCGCGAACAAGGTGTCGCCGACAAAAGCGACCTGCTCGGTTTCAAAATGATAAGCGATGTGCCCCGCCGTATGCGCGGGAACGTCCAGAACCATCGCCCGCACGCCACCCAGTTGCACGACGTCTCCGCCGCGGACCTGCACGTCAAGCGTAGAAATCCGTTCCGCCTCTGCCGCTGGTCCCGTGATGATGCAGCCCGTCGCCGCCTTAATCTCGGCATTGCCGCCGACATGATCGGGGTGCCAATGGGTATTCCAGATTTGCGTAATCTTCCATCCGCGCGCCTCTGCCGCCGCGAGCACCGGTTCTGCCACGGCAGGGTCGATCACGAGGGTCTCGCCACTTGATGCGTCATGCACCAGCCAGACATAATTGTCGGACAGGACCGGAACGCGGACAATTTCAATCGCCATTACCAGACGCCTACATTGGGCATGCTGACCCAAGGTTCTGCCGGCGGAAGATTGCCCTCTTGCAACAGTTCAATCGAAATGCCGTCGGGGGTCCGCACAAACGCCATATGGCCGTCGCGGGGCGGCCGGTTGATCGTGACGCCTGCGTCCATCAGCGTTTGGCACGTCGCGTAAATATCATCGACCCGGTACGCCAAATGGCCAAAGTTGCGTCCGCCATCATAAGCTTCGGCTGCGCTGCCGTCGGCGGGCGGCCAATTGTGCGTCAATTCCACTTCCGCCACGCCATCTTGTCCGGGCGCCGCGAGGAAAATGAGCGTGAAGCGGCCACCTTCGCTGTCGAAACGGCGGACTTCTTCAAGCCCAATCAATTTGAAAAACGCGACCGTCGCGTCAGGGTCCGTCACGCGGATCATCGTGTGGAGATATTTCGTCGGCATATTCGCTCCGTTCATGGCGCTGTCTGTATTTGCCCCCAGTGGCTTCGCATTGACAATGGACCGCGACAGCTACAGGCGCAAGGGGCGTACAGGCGGAATATTATCTCGATTGCGGTTCGGTCGGCGGCGGTGCGCTGGCGGCCAATGCGGCCAGCTGCGCCGTCGCTGTCGCCGCCTGACGGCTGTTGGGGGCGATCGCGATGCATTGTTCCCATTGCTTGCGCGCAGCACCCTCATCACCCGCGGCAATGGCAATATTGCCCGCCTCCAATGCGACGGCGGCATCACGCGGCAGAAGCGCGGCTGTCGTCTGGATATAGCTTAGCGCGTCAGGCAGCTTGTTCATCCGCCGCGCCAAAGTCGCCGATAACAACCATGCCGTGCCATTTTCGGGCGACAGCTTTCGTGCGGTTGTCAGCGCAGCTTCGGCATCGGCCGGTCTGCGCAACGCAACCAAAGCGCGCGCGCGATCAACCTCGCTATCCGCACGTTCGGCGCTTTCCAGTGTTTGGGCGGCAAGCGCTTTGTCTAATGCCGCCAACGCCGCGTCGGGCGTATCGGCTGCGAGCGCAGCATTGCCCGCCTGCGCCCAGAAACGCGCCGCGCGGGCATCGCCCTTGTCCTCGGCCAATTTAGCCGCCTCGGTCAGCATGGGTATGGCAAGGTCGAATTTAAAATCGGTCGCAAGCGCATAGCCATGGCAAGCGCGCGCAAGATAACCGCCGCCTTGCTGCGTCCACAGGCTTGCCTCGGTGACCGCAGATGCAGGGTCAGTACCGGCCAGCTTGATGCATTCGTCAAACTGGACTTCGTTCAGCGTGGACAAGGGTTGCGCGGACGCGGGCGCCGCGATGAACAGCAAACTCGATAAAAGCTTTAGCACGGGCGCTCCGTTAAATAGGTCAGACCAGCTTCGCCACGCTGTCGATCAACAAGGCAATGTCCTCGTCACGCGAAAGCCGGTGGTCGCCGTCCTTTACCAAGATCGTCTGCACGTCGGATGAACGAAGCCGGGCAGCAAGTTTTATCGAAGTTTGCCAAGGCACGTCAGGGTCGCACTGCCCGTGGATCAGGCGCACCGGGCAGTCGATGCCGATTTTGCCATTCAGCCGCAGATTATCCTGCCCAGATTGCCAAAAGGCGCGGGTGATGACCATCGGATCATAGCCATAATCGCTTGGGCGCTCGATGCGTCCGTCGGCGGCCATCGTCGCGCGGTCGGCGTCGTTGAAATCCCAGTCGGTGAAATCGGGTGCTGCGGCGATGCCCACCATCGCCATGACCTGCGCGCCAAGCGCTTCGGCCACCAGCAGCATGAGCCATCCACCCATGGACGAGCCAACCAAGATTAAGGGCCCAATTTGCGCATGGGCAATGACCGCCAGAACGTCATCACGCCAGATATCCAGCGTGCCGTCGTCAAATGCACCTTCGCTCTCGCCGCAACCCGAATAATCGAGCCGCAACATGCCGATGCCTTGCGCCTCTGCCCAAGCGCACAGCGCCGTTGCCTTGCCACCCTGCATATCGGACATATAGCCCGGCAGGAAAACAAGCGTTGGCCCGCCGCCTTTGCTCAGACGATAGGCGAGCTTGACGCCATCATGACGCGTGGCAAAATGTGGAGCTGTTTTTGTCAAAACGGGGCCTGGGTCAAATCACCCAATCGACGGTCAGCATTTGGGCCACATCCTGCCCCTTTGCGCGGCGCTGCTCGACCATGATATGGTTCAACCGCTTCACGGTATCGCTGCCGGACGTGATGCAGAGACCGGGAACGAACGCATGCACCAGCGCCTTCATCCCACCCCAGATCATCGCAAAACCAAATCGGCTGGCGACGCCAAAATGTTTGGCATAATTTTCATCGACACTTTTGGGATGTTCGACAAAGAGGCGGTTGAACATGGGAACCTTTCCTTCAAAACTACCGCAGCTTAACCAATCGCTCAGTTAAAATCAAAGCCGAAGCCCGATTTCGCTTTGCGATCCTGCGTGCACATGGTTTTCAGCTCGGTCCACTCGGCAGGGGTTAGGGCGGGCTTGTAGTTTTTGCCTTTAACGATGCTCTTCTCAAACGCGTCTTTGCGGGACCGCGACAGCGGGTGGCTCGACATATATCCGGCTATGCCATTGTCCGATGTGCTGGAATTTGCGCTGCCATCCATTTCGGAAAGACGGTCAAAAAATGACGCGGTGCCGATGGGCGAGATATTGGCACCGCCAAGCGCTTTCATCGAATGGGCATCGGCTTCCGCTTCGGACTCGCGGCTGTAGCTCATGGACAGCATGTTATTGACCAGCGCGCCGCTATTGCCATCAATGCCACCCAGAACGACCGCAAGGCCCATTTGTCGCAGCAAGGCCTGCATGACATGCTTTTCGCGGACATGGCCGATTTCATGCGCCAATACGCCAGCAACCTCATCGGGCGAGCGCGCCTGTTTGACGAGGCCATCGAACAAAATGACCTTGCCACCGGGCAGTGCCACCGCATTTACCATGTCAATTTTGGCGACCTCCACTTGCAAGTCGTCCGGATTGGCATCGAGCGACGCGACCAGCTTTTTCAACGCTGCGTCTCCGGCAGGCGTGCTGCAAAACCGGCCGCCAAAATCACCCACAAGCGCATCGCCAAGTTTCTCGTCGACGCTGGAGGGGATCAGCGGTGCCAGCCATTGCGGGCTCAAAAGAACGACGGCGACCGCTGCCGCGCTGGCCACGGTGAAGGCGACTGCCGCTTTGCCAAAGCCAAGCCGGTCAACCCAGCCACCATAATTGCGCCGTGCGGGCAGCATAGCGTTTAGGTCCGTCGGCACTGGGCCGGACAGCATTAACCGCCATCCGTCCGCTCCCTTTAATCCATAGACGTCGGCATCATCCTTGTGCGTGACATATTCGACATCGGAAAATGCGAACGGGCCATGTCGCCGTTCGGTTTCCAACAAAAAGAATTGCGTACCAATGACCTGCACCTCGACCTTGCGGCGGACGGCGCTTTTGCCGTCATAATGCCACGCGTCGAAAAAGGCAGACATCGGCTAAATCGCCCCCACATCAAATGCGTCGAGCAAGCCTTCGCCATGCTTTGCAACCACGGTTTCGGACTGGGTCAGATCTTCGATATTGATTTCGCCATAGGCTTCCATATGGTCGACGAAAAATTTCCAGTTGCGGTACGGCATGAAGATATAGCCAATGCCCAAGGTGCAGATGACAATCGCCATGTTGGCGAGGAAGAACAGGATCCAGTCTGGTGCCCGTGCGCGGAAGTCAAATTCCAGATTGTGTAAACGCAAGCCGCCCACCGCGAGGCGGAAATATTTGCTGTAATAGGCCAGCGCCGCGAGCGGGAGAACGATGTATAATGAGAGGACGACGATGATGGCCAAGATCGCGCCAATCGCAATGCCCGTGCTTCCAAGTGTGTCGGGTGTCGCTCCAGAGGCTGCCATGCTGATGCCGAAAACTATGCCGCCGACGAAAACCAAAAACGGTACGAGGTAGAATAGCAAATAACGCTTCATCAGCGGTTTCCACTCGGCCGTTGCTGAAAAGCGATGTGGCCCGAAGCTCATGGCGTTCCAGCGGTCATTCCAAAGCGAAATCATCGACCATGGCACGCCCAAGAAAATGGGCAGCCAACCCACGACGCTTTTCCACATATAGGCCAGGCCATATTGAAAACCGGGGTCGTCGCTGCCCCCTCTGATACCGCGCCAATAGGTCCGGCTCAGCCGGTACCGGAGCGCGCGGAAATATGCGACGCCCGTCAGGTAAAACAGCAGCAGGAACATCATCAGGGTCATGGCTGCCGCGAGGATTGCTTCGCCGCGGAAAATCAGACCCTGCGATATCAACTGAATGACGATGAGGGGTAGGCCGATCAGCAGGAACGCCATGATGAAGCCGACAAAAAGCTCCATGCCCTTGCCGGTCCATTCCAGACGCTCATCAATGAAGTCCGTCTTGCTCCACAGATATTCGCGTTCGCGGGTGGTTGCCCAAAACCGATATATGCCCAGCGTGACAATGGTCAGCAACAGGTTGGGAAAGGCGATGCGGGCAAATTCCAGCCAACTGCCATGGAATCGAAATGCGCTATGCCGTTGAGATAGATCGTCGTGCATGAAATTGCGGCCCCCAAAATGTCACACAAGATGTGCGAAAGTGAAAAGCCTTGTCAAGAAACGCCATGTAAAAAGGCTATGCGTTTCGATGAAAGCATCCTCCCCATCGCACGTCGACGGGGAGGATTTGATATTTACTGAACGGTAACCGTCACCGCACGGCGATTTTGTGCCCAGGCTTGTTCGTCCGAACCCAAAGCCGACGGGCGTTCTTTGCCATAGCTGACGGTTTCGATGCGGCTTGCGTCGACACCGATTGAGGTCAGGTAATTTTTGGCAGAATTGGCACGGCGTTCGCCAAGCGCGAGGTTGTAGTCGCGTGTTCCGCGTTCGTCGGCATGGCCTTCCACGATGATGCGGGCGTTGGGATGAAGGGCCAGCCATTGCGCCTGACGCTGCAACGTCGCCTGATCTTCGGCATCCACATTGAAGCGGTCGGTTTCAAACAAGATGCGGTCGCCAAATTGGCCAACTTGTTGCAGGAAATCTTCCTGGCTGCCCGGAACGATCTGGTTAACAGGGGCGGGCGGGGCCGGTTCGGGCTGGGCATATTCGGTGCCCTCGGCCGCAGGTGGCAGTGCTTCGACCTTTTTCTTACCGCAGCCTGCAACCAGTGCGGTCGATGCCAACAATATGGCGGCCATCTTAATTGTGTTTGTCTTCATGGTCTTCTCCTTCGGCTTGCCCGCATGTGTGTCGCGGAATTTGTATCAGAAATAATATCTAAACGCACTCACGGCAATACCGGTCCCCATGCGGGGTCCGATCCGTCAACCGGCGTCGGCAATTGGCGCTCGTTCGATCCTGTGAGGTCAACTTGCCAGATACTGGTTTTGCCGCTGCCCTTTGCCGTGCGGAAGAACTGGATGACGCGGCCATTTGGCGCCCATGTGGGGGCCTCGTCCTGCCAGCTGTCGGTCAGCAGCCGTTCGCCCGAACCATCGGGGCGCATGGTGCCAACGCGGAAGTCGCCCGCAATGCGGGTATAGGCAATAAGGTCAGCTCGCGGGCTCCATTCAGGGGTCGCGTACCGCCCCGAACCAAAGCTGATCCGCCGTTGGTTGGACCCGTCTGCGTTCATGACCCGAAATCTTGTAGATGTCCGTGTTACCCGCAACCGCCATGGAATATAATATGGTTTGCCCATCCGGCGACCAGCGCGGGGCAAAGGTCGGGTTGCGCGATTGCGTAATCAACCGCTGCCGACCGGCATCAATATCATAGACATAGATGCGCGGATTGCCGTCGACATAGGACAGATACAGGATCGATTTATAGTTGGGCGAGAAACGCGGCGTCAGCGCCGTGGACTGGCCATTGGTAATGAAACGGTGGTTTGCGCCATCTGAATCCATGATCGCCAGGCGTTTGACGCGTTTGCCCTTGGGACCGGTTTCGGCAATATAGGCAATGCGGCTGTCAAAGAATGGCAGTTCGCCCGTCAGCTTCGCATAGATTGCATCAGCACATTTGTGCGCGGCCCTGCGCCATTCGCGCGGCGGCACGTTGAAGCCAAGGCGTGTGGTTTCATTGCCAAAGCCGACGTCATACAGATAGCAACCAACCGTCAAATTGCCGTCGCCGCCTACCCGCACAAAACCTTGCACAAGCTGTTCAACTGGACGGCCTTTCCAATAATCGAATTGCGGTGCCGTAACCTCGGGCAGCGCGATCGCACGCAGGCCATTGGGGCCTTGGGTTTCAAACACGCCCGATGCGCGCAAGTCGGATGAAATGACTTCAGCGATTTGACGGCCAAGTGCGGCGCTGTTCCCGGCGGGCGTATCGGCCGGAGCGGGAGCCACAAGTGCGGGCACGGCAATGGAGCGCGTCTTGGACGTGTCAAACTCGACCAGTTCGGGCTCATCCGTGGCAGGCGCAGGCGGAGGGGTTTGCGCCATGACGCTGTGACTGCCGACAATCAGAAGCAGGAAAGAAGCGAGCTTCCGGTAAAATGAGAAGGAGGTCATATGTTTCATTCCTTTATCCCGTGGCGCGCAAACGAAGTGCGTGGGTTTTCCAGACGTCATAATATTCGGGGTCAAGCCCGTCATAGGGGGATGCCGCGCGCACGGCTTGCAAGATGCAGTCCTTTAACGGCCCAGCCTGTGGTTGGTTGCTATCGGTCACGCCGACCTGCTTGTCAAAGCGCACGGATGTAAGCTTGCCCGATGGTTCGAGGCTGAGCGTGACGAATGTCTCGATTTTGTTGATGTCGATACCCGATGGCGCACATGCCCGAACGCGGCTGCGGATTTGGCCAGCGATGCTGATGCCAACTGACCGGCGCACTTCGGCTGCAGTCTTTGCAGCAGGCGTGCCAACGGCTTTGCCAGCGCCAGGGGCCTTGCCGATATTGTTGATGCTGTCTTCGAAATTGCGGCTAAGCCCGCCGGGTTTGGCTGGCGTTGCCGCTTTGGCTGGCGGCTGCTTAACCGGCGCGTTCTTGGCCGCCACCTTCGCAGCGGGCTTCTGCACTGGCTTGGCCACCGGCTTTTCGATTTGCATCACCGGGGTTGGGGCAGGTCGCGGTTCGCTTGGCGCGGTGTCGCCAGCGGCTGGCGGCGCGGATTCTTCCTGAATGGCATCGGGCGCAGTCGAGACATCGGCAATTTCGCCCACCAGCGAAACCGAAATCGATTCCTGCTTTTTAACGGTGTCCGTGGATGCCAAAAGACCCAGGCCAAACGCGCCCAGCAATATGACATGGCCGCCAATCGCAGCGCCAAGTCCGACTTTCTCGACCCGATCCATCACCATATCGTTAGTTTTCGCCAGATGAACCAGTGGTGACCAAGCTCACGCTATTCAGCCCTGCACGGTTCAGTTCGCCCATCACGCGCATCATCTGCCCGTAGCTGATCGACGTATCGCCGCGCAGCATGATCTGGCGTGGCTTTGCCGCGTCTTGCGCGCCGGCGATTTCTTCAAGCCGCGCGGGCAGTTCACTGGGTGCCACTTGCGTGCCATCGATAAAGGTTGTGCCGGATTGATCGATGGCAATTTCGATGGGCTCCTGCGGCTGCTCAAGCGCATTGGCGCGGCTTTCGGGAAGCTCAACCGGAACGCCGGTGACGAGCAAGGGCGCAGTGACCATGAAGATGATCAACAGAACGAGCATGACATCGACAAAGGGCGTGACGTTGATGTCGGCCATGGGCGTGCGTTGTCCGCCGCGACGCCTGCCGCGGCCACCACTGCGACCCGAAGACGTGTTAATGGCCATCGTTAAACCTCATGCTCCAACTCACGCGACAGCGTGCCGTGGAAACCATCGGCAAAGCGTCCCATGCGGGCCTCATATTGGTTCAACCGGTGCGAAAATCGGTTATAGGCAATAACCGCCGGAATGGCCGCGAACAGGCCAATGGCGGTCGCGAAAAGCGCCTCTGCAATACCCGGCGCGACGACGGCCAGGCTTGAATTCTGTTCAGCGGCAATCGCGGCAAAGCTGCGCATAATGCCCCATACGGTTCCGAACAGGCCGACGAAGGGCGCGACCGATCCTGTGGTCGCAAGGAAGTTCAAACGGTTGGCCAAACGGTCGGTCTCTGCCGCGATCATTGCGTCCATCGCGGTCGACAGCCGCTCGCGCGTTCCGGCACGGTCAATTGTTTTGCCGTTGGTCGAACGCCGCCATTCCGTCATGCCTGCGGCAAATACCTTGGCGACGGGCAACGCGCTTTGGCTGTGTGTTTTGGCGAAAGCAGCGATATCATTGCTTTCCCAAAATTCACGTTCAAACGTCTCGCTTTGGCGGTTGATACCCGACATTTTGATCGTGAAGCTGACGATGATTGTCCACGCCCAAATGCTGGCCAGCGCAAGGCCGATGATGACGGCCTTGACCACAAGATCAGCGTCGAGGAACAATTTAATCGGTGAAAAACCCACATTTTGGGTCGCGATGAGCAGGTCCATTATCTTCCTATTCTGCGTGTCGGTGTATGATGGGCTGAAACGCCGCAACCCAATGCGCGGGTTGTCGGCGGGGCTTGCCGTCGGGTGAAACAAAGGCAGCGGTCACCCGCGCCTCGGTGAGTATTTCGTCGCCGCGCATGACTGTTTGATGAATGTCGCAACTGGCCGCGCGCACAGCCTCAACGGTGCTGATAACAACTAACGCATCGTCAAAATGGGCGGGGCGTCGATATTTGATGTTCATTTCGGTGACTGCATAGGCGCCTTGACCGTCCGCATGCACACTACGCTGGTCAATACCGACACAGGCCAGCATGTCCGAACGGGCGCGCTCCATGAAATGCAGATAGCGCGCATGATAGACCACACCCGAAAAATCGGTGTCCTCAAAATAGACCCGTACGGCAAACAGGTGCTGTGTGCCGTCGAAATGGCCTTGATAGGGGGTTGGCATGGGCATTGAGAAATTTGTTAACCACTTTGGAGTCCGGCGGGAAGGCTTTTTAAAAGACGTCCGCACAATTGGTCGCCTTAGGGACTCGGCACATCGCTATGTATCAAACAATCCGTCCTGCGATCCTGCGGGCGGGTTGAGGCCAAGATGCTTCCAACCAGGGGCGTTGAGGCAACGGCCACGCGCCGTGCGCGCGATAAGGCCGAGTTGCAGCAAATAAGGTTCAACGACATCCTCAATGGTGTCGCGCGGCTCAGACAGGCCAGCGGCCAGCGCTTCGACACCTACGGGCCCGCCGCGATAAATGTCGGCGATCATGTGCAGATATCGCCGGTCCATTGCGTCGAGGCCGAGAGCATCAACCTCCAACCGGTTGAGCGCGCTATCGGCGATTTTTGCGGTGACGACGGGCTCGCCTGCGACATTGGCAAAGTCGCGGACGCGGCGCAGCAAACGACCGGCGATCCGCGGCGTGCCACGTGCGCGCTTCGCAATCTCGTTCGCGCCATCGGGGGCAATGCCAAGGTCAAGCAAGCGTGCGGCGCGGGTTACCACCAGCTCAAGCTCGCTATGCGTGTAGAAATTGAGCCGCACCGGAATGCCAAAGCGGTCACGCAAGGGCGTGGTCAGCAAACCCTGCCGCGTGGTTGCACCGACCAGCGTAAACGCGGGCAAATCAATCCGCACGGACCGCGCCGATGGCCCTTCGCCAATCATGATATCCAGCGCACGGTCTTCCATCGCGGGGTAGAGGATTTCCTCAACCACGGGGCTGAGCCGGTGGATTTCGTCAATGAACAGGACGTCGCCATCTTCCAAATTGGTGAGCAACGCCGCCAGATCGCCCGATTTGGCGATGACCGGGCCCGATGTGGCACGGAAACCGACGCCCATTTCCTTGGCCACAATCTGCGCCAATGTCGTCTTGCCAAGCCCAGGCGGGCCAAAGAACAACACATGGTCCAACGGCTGCCCGCGACCCTTCGCCGCCTCAATAAACACGCGCAAATTGTCCCGCGCGGCCGCTTGCCCGATGAACTCGGCAAGCGTTTTGGGCCGCAGCGCGGCGTCAATATCTTCCGGCCGCTTGTCCGGCGTGGTGAGGCGGTCGTCGTCAGTCATAATGTTCGATACCGTCGCCCTTGATGGTCACCCAAGGGTGCTTGCGCCCTTCCCATACCTAATAATGCGGCTGCGAAGTCCGTGTCTGCAAACGCGCTGGTGGGAATGGCGGAAAGCGGACCGCAGCGACAGGTGACGGCATGGGGGTTTGAATTCCTGTGAAACATTTTACCAAAATTTACGTCACCCTGAACTTGTTTCAGGGTCCATTTTGCAGCACTTTCCAGCGCGTGAGAGATGAAAAAACGCCTTGCGTATATATACTCGCGAGCAAGCATTATGGATCGCTGTACATTGGCGTCACGTCCGACCTGCTGAAGCGGCTTTCGCATCATCGCGGTGGTATGACGCCGGGACATGCTTCCAAATATGCCATTTACCGGCTGGTGCATTTTGAAGTTTTTGGCACGATGGAGACCGCGATTGCGCGCGAGAAGCAGCTGAAGAATTGGCACCGCGCTTGGAAGATTAACCTGATTAATGACGGGAATCCGCATTGGGTGGATCTGGCGGTGGGGTTGGGTTTGCCGCCGATAGCGCAGGAATAGTTGCCCGATGGACCCTGAAACAAGTTCAGGGTGACGGAAAAAGGGGGCGATAGGGACGAGCCTCACCGCGAAGCCCGCTTCAATGCGAGCCGGACCAGTGCATCGAGCGTTGCGTCGGGGCCGAGTTCTTCGACCGCCTGCGCCACGGCATTTCCGGCCTCGCCAGGCTTGAAGCCCAGATTGGCAAGTGCGGACATCGCGTCTTGTGCATGGTTGCCGGCGGCTGCACCCGTGGCCATCAGTTTCGCTCCGCCGCCGATGCCGGCGAGCGCGCCGACCTTGTCCTTCAATTCATTGACGATGCGGCTAGCCAACTTTGGTCCGACGCCGTTTGCCCGCGCCACCATAGCCGCGTCGCCGCTGCCGATGGCAAGCGCGAGGTCGGCGGGCTCGATGGCCGAAAGGATGGCCAAGCCAACCTTGCCGCCAACGCCTTGTACGCCCGTCAGCAACCGGAACCAGTCGCGTTCTTCGCGCGTGGCAAAGCCGATGAGGCGCATGTCATTTTCCGACACCTGCATTTCGGTGAATACGGTGGCAAAATCATCCGTCTTGCCCAAGGCGGCAAGCGTCCGCGCGCTCGCCTGCACCAGATAGCCGACGCCGTTGACGTCGATCACCAGATGGTCGACGCCCGTTTCATCAATGCGGCCATATAGCTTTGCAATCATTATCGCGGGTTAGCTGTTCATTGCAAAATCGGCAAGCAAAAGAGAACATCGTGGGAACAGAAAGTTTGCTTCACGCAGAGGCGGGAACCCCTCAACTCCTAAAGTGATGCGCGTGGGTGATTGCAACCGCGAGCGCATCGGCGGCGTCGGGCCCTGCAAGTTTTAAACCGGGCAAAAGAATACGCAGCATGGCCTGCACCTGCTCCTTTTCTGCTTTGCCGGTGCCCACAACGGATTTTTTTACGAGCCGCGTGGCATATTCCGTCACGGGCGTACGGTTGCGCGCCGCACCCAGCAGCACGACACCGCGTGCTTGCCCAAGCTTCAGCGTCGATTGCGGGTTTTTGTTAACGAACACTTCTTCGACCGCTGCATAATCGGGCCGGAAGTGATCGAGTACGGCGCTCAGTTTCTCGTCCAAAATTACGAGACGGTTCGCCAAGGGCAGCTTGGCATCGGTTGTAATCTCGCCATTGTCGATATGCGAAAGACGGTTGCCTTCCTTGCGGATGACGCCCCAGCCGGTCGTGCCCAAGCCGGGGTCGAGACCGAGAATGATCATCCCAGCTTCGCCATCACCTCGTCGGAAACGTCATAATTGCCCCAGACGGTCTGGACGTCGTCATCATCTTCCAAGGCATCGATCATCTTAAGCAAGGTCGCGGCATTGGCTTCGTCGACTTCGACCAAAACCTGTGGTTTCCATGCGAGCTTGGCGCTTTCTGCTTCACCAAGTGTCGCCTCGAGCGCCTTGGCAACTTCATGCAGGCTGTCCATTGAGGTCCAGATGCTGTGTTCGTCTTCGCTCGACTCCACATCTTCTGCGCCTGCTTCCAATGCCGCTTCAAAGACGCTGTCGGCGTCGCCTGCGCTGATGGGGTAAGTGATCAGGCCCATGCGATCGAACCCGTGGCTCACCGCGCCGGATGCGCCAAGGTTGCCGCCATTTTTGCTGAATGCCGTGCGCACATTGGTTGCGGTGCGGTTGCGGTTGTCGGTCAATGCCTCAACGATGATCGCAACGCCGCCGGGGCCATAGCCTTCATAGCGCATTTCATCATAGCTTTCCGCGTCGCCGCCGGCTGCCTTATCGATGGCGCGCTGGATATTATCCTTGGGCATCGATTGTGCCTTAGCCGCGTTCACCGCAAGGCGAAGGCGCGGGTTCATGTCGGGATCAGGCATGCCCATCTTCGCCGCCACGGTAATTTCGCGCGACAGCTTCGAAAATTGCGCCGAACGCTTCTTGTCCTGCGCGCCCTTACGATGTTGGATATTCTTGAATTTGCTATGGCCTGCCATGGCTCTGCTCTTCTCTGGCTAAAGGATATGAAGCCGCGCCCTTACATCAGGGACGCGCGCTCATTTTGCGCAAGCGTACGATCTGACGCATGATTTTTGCGTCATAGCCTTGGCTCTTGGCTTCGCTGTAAACGTCACGAATGTCGTCGGCGATGCCCTTTTTCTCTTCTTCCAGACGCTCAATGCGTTCAATGAAAAGACGCAGTTGATCGGCGGCGATATTGCCTTCGGCCATGATATTCTCCCTGTGGTGTTGGTTGGTGCCTGCGCACCCGAATCAAGATGACAGCGCCTTAATGCGAAGGGGCGTTTTTCGCCACGCTTTCCTGCATGCGTTGCAATTGTTCGGGCGTGGCTTCGCTTTGATGCTTCGCTTTCCACTCCGCCGCTGGCATGCCGTGGATGAGGGTGCGTGCTTCATCTTTGGTTAGCGCGCCATCCGCCTCCATCACCCAATCGGCGAGGCAATTGCGGCAAAAACCGGCAAGGCCCATCAGGTCGATATTCTGCGCATCGTGGCGGTGCTGCAAATGGGTCACGAGGCGACGAAATGCGGCTGCGGCCGCCGCGTCTGATATTTGGATGTCCTGTTGCATAGCTATGCGCCCTTTCCGTTGGTGAGATGCCGCGTTATGGGGAGTGCGAACGTCAAAATCCATATCGCGGAGCCATTTATATGCAATATCACAAGCCACGTATGCGCAAGGTCCGCATATTGGCGACATTGGGCCCCGCCAGCGACACGCCCGAAATGATCGAAAAGCTGTTCCGCGCTGGTGCCGATGCCTTCCGCGTGAACATGAGCCATGGCGAGCAAGCCGACAAGGCGCAGCTGATCGCCAATATCCGCGCGCTTGAAAAAGCCTATAACCGGCCCACGACAATCTTGGTGGATTTGCAAGGGCCCAAGCTGCGCGTCGGCACCTTTGCCGAGGGCAAGGTGGAATTGCACACCGGCGATACTTTCCGGCTGGATACCGACCACACGCCGGGGGACGCGCATCGCGTCTATTTGCCGCACCCCGAAATCTTTGCCGCATTGGAAGTCGGCGCACGGCTGTTGCTCGACGATGGTAAGCTTGTTCTGCGGGTCACCGAAATCGGGCTGGAATATATCAATACAATGGTGGAAGTTGGCGGCGCATTGTCGAACCGCAAGGGGCTGAACGTCCCTGACGTCGTCATTCCCATTGCCGCGCTGACCGAAAAGGACCGTTCGGACCTTGCCTTTGCGCTGGAGCAGGGCGTGGATTGGATCGCGATGTCCTTTGTCCAACGGCCAGAGGATGTTGCCGAGGGCAAGAAGCTTATCGGTAATAAGGCTGCGTTGCTGGCGAAGATTGAAAAGCCAGCGGCGATCGGACGGTTGGAAGAAATTCTGGAACTCGCCGACGGCGTGATGGTCGCGCGCGGTGATTTGGGTGTTGAAATGCTGCCCGAACAAGTGCCGCCTTTGCAGAAGAAGATTGTGTCGACCGCACGGCGCATGGGCAAGCCGGTGGTCGTTGCGACGCAAATGTTGGAATCGATGATCGTATCGCCATCGCCCACCCGCGCCGAGGTGTCGGACGTGGCGACTGCGATTTATGATGGTGCCGACGCGGTTATGTTGTCTGCCGAAACGGCGGCGGGCGCTTGGCCGATTGAAGCGGTGTCGATCATGGACCGCATTGCGCAACAGGTCGAAAGCGACCCCGATTTCTACAAGCGTATCCACTTTACCGAGACCCCAGCCGATTCCACGACGGCCGATGCGCTGGCCGAGGCGAGCGGACGCATTGTCGACACCATAGAAACCAGCGCCATTGTCTGCTTCACCTCATCGGGATCGACCGCGCGGCGGATTTCGCGCGAACGGCCATCCGTGCCGCTCTTGGTGCTGACCGCCAGCCAATCGACCGCGCGCCGCCTTGGGCTCCTTTGGGGCGCATTTGCTGTGCGGACCAAGGATATTGGATCGTTCGAAGAAATGGTCGCCAAGGGCAAGCGCATGGCGCTGCGCTATCATTTGGGGCAGGCGGGCGGACGCATTGTCATCATGGCTGGCGTACCATTTGGCACACCGGGTTCCACAAATGTGCTGCACATCGTCCGGCTGACCGGCGACGAGCTGAAGGGCCATTAACGGCCGTTTGCGTGATTAGGGCAGTAAAAGACTGCTGTCGCCATAGCTGTAAAACCGGTACTCTGTGGCGATTGCATGGGCATAGGCTGCCTGCATCGTCTCACGGCCCATCAACGCGCTCACCAGCATGAACAGCGTCGATTTCGGCAAGTGAAAGTTGGTCATGAGGCCGCTGATGGCCTTAAACCGATAGCCCGGCGTGATGAAGATATCGGTGTCGCCTTCAAACGGATGCACGATACCATTTTGGTCGGCGGCGCTCTCGACGAGGCGCAGCGAGGTGGTGCCAACCGCGATCAAGCGACCACCATTTTCACGAATGCTGTTGAGCCTGCCTGCTGTCTCGGCATCAATGCTGCCCCACTCGCTGTGCATGCGGTGGCTTGTCGTGTCATCGACCTTTACCGGCAGGAACGTGCCCGCGCCGACGTGCAGGGTCAGCGTCGCGGTTTCTATGCCGGCATCGTCTACCGCCTGCATGAGCTCGGGTGTGAAATGCAGTGACGCAGTGGGGGCGGCGACGGCGCCATCCTTTTGCGCGAACATCGTCTGATAATCTTCGGCATCGCGGGCGTCGGTTGGCCGCTTGCCGGCGATATAAGGCGGCAATGGCATAGTGCCCGCGCGATGTAGCAAAACTTCGACCGGTTCATCACCTTCAAAGAACAATGTAAAGCTGCCGTCGTCATGGCGTTCTTCTGCGTTCGCCAAGACGCCTTGGCCAAAATCAATGCAGTCACCAATATGCAGGCGCTTCGCATTGCGGATAAAGGCCTGCCAGCAGCGCAGATCGATGCGTTTATGCATTGTCGCGCCAATCGTCGCGTCGCCCCTGCGGCCGGTAAGCTGTGCAGGAATAACCCGGGTGTCGTTGAAGATCAGGCAGTCGCCCTTGCGCAGCTTTTGCGGGAGGTCGCTGACTGAAGCATCGACCATGTTGCCGTCGCCACCGACGCATAGCATGCGCGCGGAATCCCGCGGGCTAACAGGCCGCAGCGCGATCCGCTCGGGCGGAAGCTCGAAATCAAACAGGTCTACGCGCATGCTATTGCCGCAGCGGTTAGCTACCGCTTGGTTGGCCTACGGCAACGGGCTGCGCGGGAAATGCGGGCGGTGGGACATTGTCTGCCGCAATTGATGCCTGAAGCACTTTGCTTGGGCTTGCGGGTGGTTCGCCCCGTTCAATGGCGTCGACAAACTGCATGCCCGATGTCACGCGGCCAAAGACGGTATATTTGTTGTCGAGGCTGAAGCGCGGTTGAAAGCAGATGAAGAACTGGCTGTTGGCCGTGTCGGGTTCATTCGTGCGTGCCATCGACACTGTTCCGCGCAAATGCGGCATTTTGTTAAACTCGGCCTTCAGATCGGGAAGCTCCGACCCACCTTGGCCAGTGCCCGTAGGGTCCCCGGTTTGCGCCATGAAGCCCTCAATCACGCGGTGGAAGATAACGCCATTGTAAAAGCCCTGACGCGTCAGCGTCTTGATCCGCTCAACATGCGAAGGTGCAACGGCGGGGAACATCTGAATAGTAACGCGGCCGCCCGTCGATAAATCGAGGACCAGCATATTTTCAAGGTCAGGCGCAACGGGCGTAAGCGCAGTCGCTGGCGTTTGCGCGAGTGCGGGAGCGCCCGCAAGGAACAGCCCGCCTAAAATGAGCGCAGTCAACTTCGACAAAAATATGCGTGATAACATCAAAAAAGGCCGCCTTTATAATAGAAGTGCTATTCTCATAACGAACGACGCTGTCGCTGTCATGAACGATTTTCGGCCTGCGCCGAGTTAGCCCCGCAGAGGCGAAGTCTGTGGATAAGTCACTGTTGCATAAAAGTGACAGCCCCGAAATATTATTGTCATATCTGCCCAATTTGTTGCGTAAACCTAGGAAATTCGCCAAAGCGCAGCCAACCCGGAGAGATTTCATTTTAATCCGTTCGTGCTTTGCATGTGCGATTTGAGTGAAAAAGCTGGGGAGTTTAACAGCCACCAGGACGCGATAAGTCGTTGGAATGGGGCGCTATTATAGGGGCTATATCGTGAAAAACACACGTATCAGCAATTTGAAATATGCAGCGGCACCGCTCGCACTGGGTCTGGCGTTGATCTCAACGCCATCATTCGCTCAGGATGCGGCAGCCGAAGAAGAAACCGTTGAAGCAATCGTCGTCACGGGTTCGCTCATCACCAACCCGAACCTTGAGCGTTCGGCTCCGGTCAACGTAACTTCCGCCGAAGAAATGGAACTGCTTCAGTCCAACCTGGCCGAAGAAGTTCTTCGTGAAATCCCAGGCGTTGTCGCTTCGATCGGTTCCGCGGTCAATAACGGCAACGGTGGTGCATCGTACGTTAACTTGCGCGGCATTGGTTCAAACCGTAACGTCGTATTGCTTGACGGTGATCGTATCGTTCCCGCCGGTTTTGGTGGTCAGGTCGATTTGAACAACATTCCGCTCGCTTTGGTTGAGCGCGTTGACGTTCTTACCGGTGGCGCATCGACCACTTATGGCGCTGACGCCGTTGGTGGTGTTGTTAACTTCATTCTGAAGAATGATTTCTCCGGTCTGGAAGCCCAGTCTTCGTACCAGCTTACCGATAAAAGTGACGGTGACGTTTACCGCGCTGATGTCACAATCGGTGCGAACTTCGACGATGGCCGCGGTAACGCCGTATTTGGCGTTGGTTACCAGAAATCTGAAGCAGTGTATCAAGGTGCACGTGATGTATCTCTAGACACGCTTGAAACCTACAGCGGTACGGCGCTTGGTTCAGGTACGTCAAACCCCTCGCGTTTCTCGGGCGGTCGTCTGGTTAGCGGTACGGGCAATGGCGGTACAAACCAGATCAACGATGCGGGTCAGCTCGTTCCGACCTTCAAGACGTTTAACTTCAACCCATATAACGTCTTCCAGACACCGTTCGAACGTTTCAACATGTTCGGTCAAGCGCGTTACGAAGTCAGCGATGCGATTGAAGTATATTCGCGCGGTCTGTTCTCAAAGAACACTGTAAACACGATCATCGCACCATCAGGCGCGTTCGGCATCAGCGTGAACATTCCTTTGAACAACCCGTTCTTGCCTGCTGCCATGCGTAACCAGTTCTGCGCATTCGACGTTAACCCAAGCGCTGCGGTTTATACCCCACGCTTTTCACAAGCTCAGTGCGATGCCGCGGCTAACCCAAGCTTGCGTCCTGGACAGGCTGGTTATCTTGAAATCGGTACAGGTGGCGCGTCTGCAACTGCAACGACGTCGGGCAACGGTCTTGCTGTATTGCAAGCATGGCAGCCATTCGACCTTAACGGCAATGGCGTGATCGAAGCTGGTGAAGGTTACAACCCTAACCCGCAGACACTTTTTGCCCGTCGCGCAACCGAAGCTGGTCCACGTATTTCGGAATATGTCACGACCGTATTCGATTACCGTTTGGGTGCCCGCGGTTCGATCACTGACTCAATCGACTGGGATATCTCGGGTGCCTATGGCCAAAGCGAGAACATTCAGACGATTAAGGGTTATACCTTGAACTCGCGTTTCCGTCAGTCGCTTCGTGCGGGCGGAACTGCTTCGGCTCCAGTTTGCTTCGACACATCAAATGGATGCGTTGCAGCAAATGTCTTTGGCACCATTCAGCCGGAAGCAATTCCGTTCTTGGTCCAGGAAAGCACCAGCTTTACGAAAACCTCGCTTGCGCAAGTCAAAGGAACCATCAACGGCGATGCCGGCTTTACCAGCCCATTTGCTGAAGACTCCGTGGCATTTGCAGTCGGCGGTGAATATCGTAAATATACTGCTCGTCAGGGCGCTGACGCGCTTGCCAAGGGCGGCGATCTCGGCGGTGCCGGCGGTGCAACGCCAGATATTTCTGGTGGCTTCGACGTGTATGAAGGCTTTGGCGAACTTGTTGTGCCACTGGTTAGCGACAAGCCATTCGTGAACAGCCTGACTGTTGAAGGCGGCCTTCGCTATTCGTCGTACACCGTCGACACACCAGGTAACCCATCGTACAACACAACAACCTTTAAGGCTGGTGGTACTTGGGAGCCAACCGAAGGTCTCGCAATTCGTGGTAACTTTGCACGTGCCGTTCGCGCACCGAACATTGGCGAACTGTTCTCACCAGTGAACACTGGATTGACCAACCTTGGCACCGATCCATGCGCGACGTTGACGACGGCTGGCGCTGTTTTGCCAGGACGTCCGGCAACTGGCCCAACCGGAGAGCTTCGTGCCGTCTGCTTAGCGCAAGGTGCGAATGTGGGCAACATCAACTCGATTCCACAGCCTAACGCAGGCCAGGTGAACTCGACTGGTGGTGGTAACGTAAACGTTAAGCCTGAAAAGTCGGACAGCTTCACCATTGGTGCGATCTTCCAGCCAGCGAGAATCCCTGGTTTCACTGCGTCGATCGATTATTACAACATCAAGGTAACGGGTGCGATTTCGTCCCCGACCCCTGGCGACGTAATTGCGGCGTGCTTTGGTACGAGCGTATTCAGCCCGCCAGCAGGCGCATCGACATCTGCTGCTTGTACCAGCATTCGTCGTAGCCCAGCCGATGGCGGTCTGAGCGGCGATCCAAGCACTTTCACTGGTCTACCTTCGGTTCTGTCGAACGCGGGTGCCATTGAAACTGACGGCATCGACTTGATCATGAACTACAAGACTGATCTGACCGACAAAATCGCTTTGGCTTTGTCGTTCAACGGTAACTACACGTTCAAATCGACGTTCAATGCGTTCGTGCTCAACCCTGAATCGGTCAATCGTGATTGCACCGGCTATTTCAGCTCGAACTGTGGTTCACTGCAGCCAGACTTCTCATGGTCGCAGCGTACAACATTGTCGTACGGCAAGATCGATGTGTCGTTGTTGTGGCGTCACCTGTCGGCGATGGAGCAAGAACCACTTGACGTGATTGACGGTGGTGCGTTCTTCAACGGAACGATCGGTGCGTCGATCCCGGGCGTTGGCGGCCGGACGGTTAACTTCGGCAAGATCAAGGCATATGATTATTTTGATCTGTCGGCACGTCTCAATGCCACCGAAAATCTGACGATTACCGCTTCGGTGCAAAACTTGCTGGACAAGGATCCACCATTGACCGGTAACAACGCTGGTTCGACATCGTACAACAGCGGTAACACCTTCCCGTCGACATATGACGCGCTGGGTCGTCGCTATGCTGTAACAGCAAAGCTGCGCTTCTAATTTGAAGAGCATATAATGAAACAAGGGGGCGGGCAGCAATGTCCGCCCCTTTTGTATTGTGACGGCACGCTAAGCCATGCGGCCAGGCCAAGACCTGCAAGACTGCGTTATGTTGGTTTAGGTCATGTCCTGCCCTAATAGGCGAGGCCGAGCACTTCAAAAGCGAAGCGCATGTTCCAACGTCAGTGGGATGTTGGCAGATTGGGCAACGGCTTTGGCCCAAATCAGGACCTTTTCAATTTCGTCGCCATGCGCCGTTTGCGCCAATGCATATTCCGCGTGCCGGTCCTCTGTCCGGAAACTGCCACCGAACTTGCTATGCGTGCCAAACGCAGGATGCGCATCATTCGCAGCGGCATGTTCGCCCAGCCCAAAGTGGGACAATGCAGCGGAAAGAGCTTTACCTGGATTGGCAGTCAGCCGTTCACTGTCCAGCGTTGCGATGCGTTCAGCTCCGAACTTTTGCGCCATGCTATGAAACAACTTTTGCTGTGCCAGCCAACCCACCGCGGCGACTTGCAAATCGGTCTGCCGGAAAAAATCGCCCGGCTCAAAACCAAGATCAACGATGCCGTCGGCAATTTGCCCTTCCAATAATTCGCGGCACCATAGCCGGCACCACAGCCCCTTGCGGGCCACCGACAAAAGAAACACCGAAAGGGGCGCATACAGAATGATGGCTTTGCTTGTCGGCCGCATGGCAAGCGATGCCGGGGCAAGGGCATTAAACACATTGGATGGCTTCACAATAACCGCCAAATCGTCGCCAAATGGACGTGCGAGCATGCCCAGTGCATCGCGCAACCGTTCGCCGACCGAAGTGGGTGGCGCGCCGCGACGGCGAAAGCCGACAATGTCGTTCAACAACACGGGTTCCTTCAGACCCATAGATAGGCCCGGCAGATCAAACCCGTTGGCGAACATGGTCGATGCACAAAAGGCGGAATGCAAAATAAAATGCAGGCTGGCGTCGTCCGTGCGGCCCGTTGTCGCTTCGCGGCGCGATAGGACAATCGGGCGTGGCTCCACGCCAAGATATTCATCGGTAAGGAAAGTGGCAGCATTGTGCGCTGAACGGCTGACATGCCGCATATGAAATGCGTCGGCAGACGCATCATAGCGGTGCGCAAGCCATGCGCCGTCGTTCAATATCTCGCCATTATTATGCGTCATAACTTCATGGACCTTGCCGTTTCTCACGGTAAATGGCAAGCATTCGCCATATGAACGAGACCGCACCACCGGCCGAAGCGGCCAGACTGAACAGCGAAGGCATGCTTGCACTGCGGGCCGGAAGCTATGCCGAGGCGGAGCGCCTGTTCGTGGCCGCAACGACGCATGACACGATGTCGAGCGCGCTTTGGAGAAATGTTGCCACTGCACGGCGCGCGCAGGGCGATGACACAGGGGAAATGCAGGCGCTGGACGCGGCAATCAGCATCGATCGCCGGGACTTCATGGGCTGGCTCCGCAAGGCCGAATTGCATGAACGTACGGG
>JAJTEF010000071.1 GCA_021300355.1 Sphingomonadaceae bacterium
CGTCAAAGCACATATTTCGACAGGTCGGTGTCTTTCGCGATGCCCGAAAGCTGCTTGTGCACATAGTCCGCGTCAATCACGATCACGTCACCTGTGCGGTCTTCGGCATCGAAGCTGATATCTTCTAACAGCTTTTCCATAACCGTTTGCAGCCGCCGTGCACCGATATTTTCAACGGTTGAATTCACGTCCACCGCAATGCTCGCGATGGCATCAATCGCATCGTCGGTAAATTCGAGCGTGACCTCTTCAGTCGCCAGTAACGCCGTGTATTGCTGCGGCAAATTGGCGCGGGTTTCCGATAGGATACGGACGAAGTCGGCATGTTCCAATGCGCGCAACTCAACACGGATGGGCAGGCGACCCTGCAGTTCAGGCAGCATATCGCTTGGCTTTGAAACGTGGAATGCCCCTGATGCGATAAACAGCACATGGTCGGTTTTCATGGGGCCATATTTGGTGGCCACTGTCGTGCCTTCAATCAGCGGCAGCAGGTCGCGTTGGACGCCTTCACGGCTGACCGATCCGCCGCCCCGCGTATCGGACACCGCAATCTTGTCGATCTCGTCGAGAAAGACGATGCCATTGGCCTCCGCGTCGGCCAAAGCTGCGCGGTTGACGTCGTCTTGGTCCAGGCGTTTTTCGGACTCTTCCTCAACGAGCTTGGTCCAAGCATCGGGGACTTTCATTTTGCGGCGTTTCAGATTGTCTTTGCCAAAGGCTTTGCCCATCATCTCGCCAAGGTTGATCATGCCGACATTGCCGCCCATGCCGGGAATTTCCATCGGCGTGGTTGGGCTGTCAGATACTTCAATCTCGATTTCGACATCGTCCATGTGGCGATCACGAATGCGCTGGCGAAATGCTTCGCGCGTGGCTTCGCTCGCAGTATCGCCCGCCAACGGCTTCAGAATGCGTTCCATCGCGGCGGCTTCGGCTGCCTCACGCACATGTTCGCGGCGGCGTTCTTTCTCAAGACGGACGGCCTCTTCAGCTAGGTCACGGGCGATCTGCTCAACGTCTCGACCAACATAGCCAACTTCGGTGAACTTGGTCGCTTCGACTTTGATAAACGGTGCATCCGCAAGCTTGGCGAGACGGCGCGAAATTTCGGTCTTGCCGCAGCCCGTGGGGCCAATCATCAGGATGTTTTTTGGCGTCACTTCATCGCGTAAATCGGCGCCGAGACGCTGGCGACGCCAGCGATTGCGCAGCGCAACCGCGACCGCACGTTTCGCGTCGGCCTGGCCAATAATATGTTCGTCGAGAGCGGCCACAATGGCTTTGGGTGTCAGAGCGTTTTTCATTACTGCCTAGATGGGAAGTTGCTGGTGTCGTTCAAGTCACGGGCGGGTTATGCAGCGCTGTCCAACGTCTCAACGGTCAGTTGATCGTTGGTGTACACACAGATTTCTGCCGCGATTTTCATGGCGTGACGCGCCATTTTTTCGGCATCTGCCTCATAATCCGCGAGCGCCCGTGCTGCCGACAACGCGTAATTTCCGCCAGACCCAATCGCGGCAATGCCATCATTGGGCTCAAGCACATCGCCATTGCCGGTCAGGATCAATGTCACCTCTTTGTCAGCGACAATCATCATCGCTTCCAAATTGCGAAGATATTTATCGGTGCGCCAATCTTTGGCCAATTCCACCGCAGCGCGCATCAATTGACCACGATGCTGCTCCAGCTTGCGCTCAAGCCGCTCGAACAGCGTGAACGCATCGGCGGTCGCGCCGGCAAAGCCACCAATGACGGATCCGTCATGCAACTGACGGACCTTCTTGGCATTGGGCTTCATAACCGTTTGGCCCATGGAGACTTGGCCATCACCAGCGATGACGACTTTGCCGTTTTTGCGCACAGACAATATGGTGGTGCCGTACCAAGTGGACGGATTTCCGTGAGAGTGATTTTCCATATTTTGGATATGGGTCGCTTGACGCCAAAGCGCAAGAGAGCGCTTAGGCGCTTTGAATATCTGTCAGGCGGCGTTCCCATGCGAGCGCGTGTTGGACGATTTGGTCCAGATTGTCGTAGCGCGGTTCCCAACCAAAGCGATCCTTGATCGCTTTGTTATCAGAAATCAGCGAGTCAGGATCTCCGGCGCGCCGGCCCTCCATTTTGCGATGCAATTTCTTGTTGGTCACGCGGTCGACAGCATCGAGGACCTGCATGACCGAATAGCCATGGCCGTATCCGCAATTGAGCGTGTGGCTCCGTTCGGGGTCGGCGATAAGTGCCTCAAGCGCGATGACGTGCGCCGCAGCAAGGTCGCTGACATGGATGTAATCGCGAACGCCCGTCCCATCTTCGGTCGCATAGTCGGTGCCGAAAACGCTCACGCTTTCCCGCTTGCCAAGGGCAGCCTCAACCGCGATTTTTAGCAAATGTGTCGCGCCGACAGTGGACTGACCCGTGCGCGCCAGCGGATCGGCACCCGCGACATTGAAGTAACGCAGCGCGCAATAGTTGAAATCATGCGCCGCCGCGACATCACGCAACATCATTTCTGTCATCAATTTCGATGTTCCGTACGGATTGATGGGCTGTGTCGCCATATCTTCCCGCACCGGGCTGGTTTCGGGGATGCCATATGTCGCCGCGGTCGACGAAAAAATCATATGTTTGACGCCGGATGAAATGGCCGTCTCAATCAAACTGCGGCTTTTTGCGGTATTATTGTTGTAATATTTTAGGGGGTTCTCAACAGATTCCGGCACAACCACCGATCCCGCAAAGTGCATGATGGCGTCGATCTGTTCATCGCGAATGATGCTTTCGACCAGCTCTGAATCGCTGATGTCACCATGGAAGAATCCGGCGTCTTCAGCCACGGCCCAACGGAAACCTGTGACAAGATTATCGATAACAATAGGGCGATGACCCGCGTCGATTAAAGCGAGCACGGCGTGGCTGCCAACATATCCAGCGCCCCCAGTTACCAAGACGTTGAGTTTTTGTACCATGGTCCCATTTCCCGTTATTGCTATTGCCGACACGCCCGGAGTTCATGTCGTTTTCTAATGCTTCTCTATTTTCCGGACTGTTGCATTTTTCATTCAATACTGCGAACCATTTTGGATGGCCATGTTTCTTCAAAATCATGCTGCGGTTGGTTGCGGTAACGGCGGTATTCCTTGCGCGTAGCTGTGCACCAGATGACGAGTGGTGTTTTGCCAGCGGCAAACGCTTCTGAGATGATCAGGGCGATCGAAGCGGCTGCGCACGGCGGGGCCGTCATGTATTTTGCCCCCGAAATGTCGATAATGATCAACCGAAGGCGCGACGAAGCGCGGTTGCACATATTTGAAGAGGCGCAGACCGAGTCGATCGAACACATCGCTGAAGCTGCATTGCGCAATAAGATATGGGTTCACTTGGGATCTATTCCGGTGGTGCATGGTGCCGGACCACAACTCGCAAACCGCAGCATCGTCATCTCGGCCAATGGCGAAATTATCGCGCGCTATGACAAAATCCATTTGTTTGATGTGGATTTGAAATCCGGCGAAAGTTGGCGCGAGTCTTCGGCCTTTGTCGGCGGCGAAACCCCCGTAATCGTGGACACGCCATTGGGACGAATGGGGTTAGCGGTTTGCTACGATATGCGTTTTCCAGACTTGTTCAGCGCTTATGCAAAGGCTGGCGTGGATATCATCACGCTGCCGTCGGCATTTACAGTGCCCACAGGAGCGGCGCACTGGCACGCGTTGCTTCGGGCACGGGCGATTGAAAGCGAATGTTTCGTGATTGCAGCAGCGCAATGCGGGGCACATGAAGATGGCCGCGAGACGTACGGGCATTCACTTGTTGTCGATCCTTGGGGAGAGGTCGTTCTTGATATGGGAAGCACGCCCGGACTCGCTTTTGTTGATTTGAATCTCGATAAGATCGCGGAAGTTCGGCAGCAAATTCCCGTGCATCAAAACCGCCGCGCAATCGCTGAGCCTAGATTTTATGAATAGAATGACCGAGAGCATTTCGGAATGAGCAGCTTTACCCTGATGAATTGGCAAGACCATTTTTGGACTTCTTTGTCCGCGGCATCGGCATTGCTGGTGCTGATTAGCAGTGTTGCTGATCGTCGGCGCCATAAACGCACTAAACTCGATCAGGTCGGTATAATGCCGTGGACCGGAATCACCGTATTTTCCGTGCTGATTACTGTATTGGCATCCGCGTTGGCGATTAAAGGGCTTTAGGTCCTGACCCTAGCCGAGGCACGCCTCAAGGAATGGCTGGTCAAATCCGAACTGCCGTGCCTTTTCCAGCGAATAGGGACGAACGCCACCCGCGACCCACTCACCGTGGATTTTGCCGTCAGAATCTTCATCGCGATATTCAAATTTGAACAGATCCTGCGTGACGATGACGTCGCCTTCCATCCCGATGACTTCCGTAATCTGGGTGGTGCGACGTGAACCATCGCGCAGCCGCTTTACCTGAACGATGAGGTC
>JAJTEF010000035.1 GCA_021300355.1 Sphingomonadaceae bacterium
GATGAAATGATGAAGCACACTTCTGCCGGCTTATCCAGTTCCTGTGCCAACCATTGCCATTGTGCGCTGCCCAGCACCGTCGCTTTCGGATCCATGTTGGGAATGTACCAACCAAGCGCCGGCGATGGATCGCGATAGGTCATCGACGCGAGGTCGGAACGGAAAAAGCGCGCATCGAGGATGATGAACTGAACCCGCTTGCCCTGCGGACCGACAATCCGGCTTTCATACACACCAGGGCGGGCGCGCACTTCGTCGGATGCACCCCAGAAAGTTTCATAGGCTTTCTCGGCCCATTCCTTGAACGCGAACGATCCGCCAGCGTCATTGGCACCATAATCATGGTCATCCCATGTGGTCATCATGGGGACGCTGCGCCGGAATCGGTCAAATTCAACGCGGCTGTTTAGCTTCTTATAGCTCGCGGCCAGCGTCGGGATGTCCGCCCCATTTGTTGGCCGTGTATCGCCATAGACATTGTCGCCGATCAACAGAAACGCCTGCGGATTTTGCGCGACGATCACGTCCCAGAATTTCATGTCGCGGTTTTCGTTGACGCAACTGCCAAATGCAAAACGTGTGATAACCGTATCCGCAGATAGCGTCGGATTGGCCGGTGCCTTAGGCAGCTTGACGTCCATCGCCGCATAATAAGGGCGCAATGCCTCCTGCGCGCTTTTTGGTGCGGCCTGCGGCGGGGTGACCGTGCTCGCGCATCCCGAAAGAAGCAGGGCGAATATGGGGAGGGCATATTTCATGAGCGCATCTTGCCTTTGATCAACAATTGGGTTGCCCCATCCTCGTCTTTGGAAAGGTGCGCGTCAATCCCGTATACGGTCGCGAGGTTTTGTGCGGTGATGACATCATCAACCGCACCCTGCGCAAAGACGGAACCTTGATGCAGAAGCACGACATGGTCCGCAAAGCGCACAGCGTGCTGCAAATCATGCAGGACCGCGACGACACCTTTGCCGCCGCGCGCCTGCTGCCGCAACAGATCAAGGATGTCGAGTTGATAGCCGGGGTCGAGGTTGGCCAAGGGTTCGTCGGCCAATATCCATTCCGGTTCACCCGCCAACACGCGCGCCAGCAGAACGCGCGCACGCTCGCCGCCCGATAACTGGGTGATAGGGCGGTGCGCAAAGCCATCGGTTGCGGTTGCGTGCATCGCGGCGGCAATGGCCCTGCGGTCATTGGTGGACGCCCCTACGCCGCGCAAATGCGGTATGCGGCCAAGTGCAACCAACGCCTCGGACGTGATCGCCCAATGCGTTTCTGCGCCTTGCGGCAGCAGTCCAATGCGCTTGGCGCGCGCTGGTGTCGGCATGTTGGAGATGCTTTCGTCGCCAAGCTTTGCTGCGCCGCTGTTTGGCTTTTGCAGACCCGCAAGGCAGGCTAGCAATGTCGATTTGCCTGCCCCATTGGGGCCAAGGATGATGCTCAGCCTGCCCGCTTCAAACGTGGCATTTATCCCCTCAAGCGTCGCTGTGCTGCCATGGGCGAAGCCGAGATTTTGGACATTCAGGTTCATGCTGCACCCTTACGATAGCGTAAAAGCAGCAGCAGGAAGAACGGCGCGCCAAGGACTGCCATGGCAATGCCAAGCCGCAGTTCACCGGAGCCGGGAATAAGGCGTACAAGGCTATCCGCCGTGAGCGTTAGAATCGCGCCACCCAAGGCAGAAGGTACCAAAATGCGGGACGGCTGCTCGCCATAAAAGCTGCGTATGACGTGCGGCACGATAAGCCCGACAAAGCCGACGACACCCGACACGGCGACCGATGCGCCAACCGAAAGGCCAACGCCAAGGACGATCAGCCACTGCAGCCGGAACAGATCGATACTAAGGCTTCTGGCGCCATTCTCGCCCAAGGTCAGCGCATCCAGCGCGCGGCCTGTGGTCAGTAACAAAAGCGCGCCAATCGCCATGAACGGCAACGCGGTCAGCACATCCTCCATCAGCCGGTCGGTCAGTGCGCCCATCAGCCAGTTGATGATTTCACTGGCGGCAAATGGGTTCGGCGCGATGCTGATGACAAAGGCCGTCAATGCACCCGCCAGCGTGGACAGCACCATGCCGCCCAATATGAACCCGATTGATCCACCACCGCGGCCGATCGCCAACAGCAGAAGGATGCTGGCGCCCGCGCCGATCATCGCACAGCCGAATAGGCCAAAGGGCACAAGGTTGATGCCTGAGAAGATCGCCAGAACGCCGCCCAGAGCAGCGCTGGCTGAAACCCCCAGCACGGTCGGGTCAGCCAGTGGATTGCGCAAATAGCCCTGCAGCACTGCGCCCGAAAGCCCAAGGACTGCCCCAACGCAAAGCCCAAGAAGCGCACGGGGCAGGCGAAGCTCTAGGAAAATCCAGCCGTCAGCATTATCCGCCGCCCACGACATCGGCCAAATCCAGACCTTCCCCGCCATCAGCGAAAGCAGGAACGCCGCCAGCGTGAGCAGCAGCAAAAGGCCCGTCATAAAACGCGACGTCATCGGCCACCTCCGCTTGCGCGCGCATTCAACGATGCCCGTGTCTTGGACAAGATGGCGGATACTTTAACGATCGTGGGACCGCCGCAGAATAACAGCTTGTCGGGAAAATCGACGATGCGCGTTTTGTCGCCCAAATGCCGCAACAGCCTTTGCCGCGCGGAAAGCGCACGGGCATCTTCGCCCTGCGCGCTGGTGGGCATGAAGATGACCGTCGGCGGGTTACGCATCAGCGTCTCCAGCGGCAATATACCCCATGACGCCAGCCCATAATCTGCGCTGGCATTGCGAAATCCGTGACGCTGCAACAGTTCGTCTTGCAACGTGCCTTTGCCGGCGACGAACCCGCCATTTTGCCAGATCACTGCTGACACTGGCGGCTGGGCGTTGGAGGGTTTTGGCAAGGCATTCTCTATGTGTGCAACCAGTTTTTCACCCGCCTCCGCCCTGCCGATGGCTTTCGCCAGCGTGCGGATTTGCCCGATGTCCTCTGCAATCGTCGTCGCGACACCGATGGCCACTGTTTTAATCCCCGCGCGCGCCAGAACGGCATTTGCACCCGATGATGCCAGATTGCCGGTCAGCACCAATTTCGGACGCGCCAAAAGCAATTCTTCTGCGCTCGCACCAATGGCGGGATACTGCATGGACCATGACAAAGGCGCAGATGCGCTATCGGGATCGTGGGAATAAGTGCTGACCGCAGTCACTTGGCCGCGCAACGCGATTTCCGCCAGCACTGCGTCAATGCACGGGTTGTTGGAGACGACACCGCCGGGCACAATTGCACCTTGGTTGGCGCATCCAGCCAGTGCCAATGCAGGCAAAATGCACCAACCGCGACGCATCAGAATTTGGCCCTGACGCCAACCGCGGCATTGCGGCCAAAGCTGTTATATTCTGCCACGACAGTATATTGCACATCGAAGATGTTATCGACGCGGCCATAAAGCTCAAGCCTGTCGTTGATTGGCAATGATGCCCGCAAGCCAACCAACGCATAGCCATCAAGTGCTACGCTGTTTGACGCATCGTCAAAGCTATTGCCGATCAACAACACGCTGCTGCCCACCGACAGGCCAATGGGCATCTGCCAGTCGACCGTCAGGCTGCCGCTATGTTGCGGACGTAACGCCAGTTGATTGCCAAAATTGGCACCCACAGACCGGTTAACCGCATCGACCAGCGTGTAGCTTGCCCGAATGTCCAATCGGTCAGTGGGGTTCAGGTTGAAGCCAGTTTCCACACCCGTTGATTTCACGCGGTCGATGTTTTCGGACTGAAATGTCGCAAAGGAAAACGCGATTAAGTCCGTGCTGCGCCGGTTGAAATAGGTTGCGAAAAACCGCGCCGTTCCGTTCAATATCTGCTGTTCGAAACCAAGGTCGAAATTGCGCGCGGTTTCGGGCCGGAGGGCGGGGTTGCCATAGGGCGGTTGACCTTCGCTGAGCGTCGGCGCGCGAAATCCCTCGCCATAGGTGGCGCGCAACATGGTGCGGCCATCATTGGGGGTGAAGGCAATATTGCCGCCCAATGTCGTTTGCCCTCCATAATCGTTGTATTTGTCATGCCGGACCCCGCCCGTCACCGTCAGCCCAGCAACAGGGCGAACGATAATCTGGCCAAAGCCACTGGCGACTTGGTTGCGCGCGATGTCAGCTGCAGCGCCCTCAAAGGATGTGCTGGCGAACGATCGTTCATATTCCAAACCAGCGGTAAGGGTCAGGGCGTCGTTGACGTCAAACGCCGTGTGATATTCCGCGCGGCCGATGCTGCCACGGACAATGAAGTTGTTGAAGCTGAACACCACTGGGTCCGTACCAAGCCGCCTGATATCGGTTCGTGTGTAGGCGATGCGGGTTTGCATGCGGCCGTCGAACGCAACGACATTCGCCCCGACATAGCCTACAAATTGGCGGTTGCGGGTGACGGGCAGGGCATTCGCGCCGATCCCAAAGGCGGAGTCATATTCCACTGTCGCGTGGTTATAATAGCCGCGGAAATCGAGATTGAAGGCATCGCTGATGTTGACCTTCAGCCGGCCATTGCCTGCGACATTTTCAAAGCCATCGCGTTCGGTTCCGCCCGCCAGTGCAGATATTCCTTGGGCATCGACATATGACCCGCCCAAGCTGCCTTCGAACGCGCCACTCGTTACGGCGATGTTGGCGTTCACCCGTTTGGTATCGGCGGCACCATATTCCGCGCCGAAGCGTCCTTCGAAACCATCGGCCGGTGCCAGCGACTGGATATTGACCACGCCGCCAATCGCTTGGCTGCCCCAGATGACCGAGTTTGGCCCGCGCAGGACTTCGACCTGACCAATATTGCCGGTCATCAACGTGCCAAAGTCAAACGCACCATTGGGGCTGGTGAGATCATTGATCCGCACACCATCGATGAGCACCAGCGTCTGCGAACTATTGCCGCCGCGCAAAAACGCGCTGGTCTGACCGCCAAGGCCGCCGCGTGCGGCAACGGTAACGCCGGGCACGCTTTGCAAGGCATCGCCGATGGTCGCGCTTTGCAATTGGTCGAGCCGTTCGCGGTCGACAATATCAATCGCTTGTCCGGTTTCGGATCGCGGTTGTTCAAATCCGCTCGCGGTGACAACGATATCGTCGTCCCATTCATCTGCCATGGCAGACGCCGGCAGCAGCGCAAGCGCCGCAGTCGTATATTTTAACAAGATCATGGATGTATCTCCTTCGCATGACGTCCAACACAATGTCGTCACGCGGAGGAAAACCCCGATTGCGCCAGTGTCCCGCAAGCACAAAGGACAAACCGCAATCAGGCAGGTCTCCTGGCTCCCGGGTCAGTGCTCTTGCCCCGCCTTCCCAGTTTCACGGTCACCCGTTTCCCCAGTGGCATTTGGAGCAAAAGCTCGCCGGTTACAGTTGCGGGAACAGCGCCGGATTTCCGCCGGCTTCCCTATTATCCACGCTCTCGCGCAGACCTGGTGCGTACGCAGAGGCTACGCTGCTTTTCTAAGGAGGGCAAGGGCTTCAGCGGCTATGGGCGCTGGCGCTATTTAGTGGCGGGTCTTGCCCGGGCGTTGCATGCCCCAAAATTGCGGGCCTTCGGGCACTTGCCAACTATGCTTGATGACAAAACCAAAGCTTTGATATAGCGGGATATTATGTTCGTCTGCGGTTTCCAGATAGGCGGGCAATCCATCCTGATCTGCCCGCTCCAACCCTGCGCGAATGGCAGCGCCGCCATAGCCTTTGCCCTGATAGGCCGGGTCGCATCCCGCATAATGTAAATACCAGACGGGCTCTTTCGGCAGATGCTTTTCGATAAGGTCGGCGACTTCAAGACCGCGAAATATCGAAAAGCGCAGCTGCTGGACGAACGGCAATATTAGCCGCGCGGTATCCAACATGCTGTCGCGGGCCTGCCCCGGACCACGCCATAAAGTGACGGCTTCTATGCCATCGGTTCCATACACCGCGCCTCTGCGATGTTCGTCGCGCAAGAACAGGTGGAACACGCCCGTAAGCCGCTGTGCGCGCAGCTTTGCATCTGGAATGACATAGCTCCATCCGGTCTCGGTCTGGAACGCGCGCGCGGCAAATTACGCCTTCGCTTGCATTAGGATGGGCAGATTGCGGACGCGCTTGCCGGTGGCCGCGAACAACGCATTGGCCAAAGCAGGGGCAGCCGGAGGAACACCGGGTTCGCCAATGCCGCCCATATCTGCGCCGCTGTTAAGGAAATGGATATCCATCACCAATGGCGCGCCTGCCATTTTCAGCAGCGGATAATCGGCCAAGTTGCTTTGCTGAACCGCGCCATTTTCAAGCGTTATCGACTCACCAATGGCGGACGAAAGCCCCATGATGATGCCGCCCTCAATCTGCGCCATGGCGGCGTCGGGGTTAACAATGCTTCCGGCGTCCACGACCGTCGTCACCTTATGCACTTTGGGCATGCCGTCTTCACCGACTGACGCCTCGATCACATGCGCGACGATGGTTCTGAAACTTTCGACCAGTGCCACGCCGCGACCCGTTCCGGCCGGAAGGGGGGAGCCCCAACCGCTGCGTGCGGCAACTTCGTCCAATACGCGCAAATGCCGCGATCCTGCTTTCAAATGATTGCGGCGAAACACAACCGGGTCTTCGCCCGCTGCATGGGCCAGCTCGTCCATAAAGCTTTCATTGTAAAAGCCCTGCTGCGTCGAGTTCACCGAACGCCATGCACCGGTTTGCTGGTTTGAAACATGTGCAAAATGCCGGCGCGACACGGCGGGCAGGGTATAAGGAAATACCGTTTCGCTCTCGGCGCTTTCGGGTTGGGCATAGTCGTTGCGATATGCGCTTATGAGTTTTTCTTTCGTCAACGACGCTTTCAACGCGGCGGAGCTTTGTGGGCGATATGCGCCTTGGGCGACTTCTTCCTCGCGGCTCCAGATAAGCTTCACCGGATAGGGCAATTGCATCGCAAGCTTTGTCACCTGACCGACGATTTCCATATACATCGGCAAACGGCGACCAAAGCTGCCACCGATCATCATGGGGTGGAATGTCACATCATCCGCGCCGAGACCGGATACCTCGACGGCCATCATCTTGGTCGCAAGTGGGTCCTGCATGCCGCCCCAAATGTTGAGCTTCCCATCCTTAAAATGGGCGGTCAGGGCAAAATGGTACCTGATATGTCGCTTCAATCGGCTTTGCGCCAAGACCAGCCTGGACATCACCGTCGCCGGCTGTGCTATCGGCTTCACCCTTGGCGATCAGGTCATCCTGCGCTTTGAAAATGGACGCGGTCGAAATGCCGCCATTGCCGCCGTCCGAAAACTGAGGGGTGAGCGCGCGCAGGCCGGAAATGGCGGGCCAATAGCCTTTCGCCACGACAGCAACCGCATCATCGAGCTTGATGACTTTTTCAACGCCTTTGACCGCCAAGGCGGGTGCAGTGTCCACCGACGTCAATTTGCCGCCGCGCACAGGTGCAGCCATGATCGTTGCGACGCGCATGTCGGGGACCGAAAAGTCCATGCCATATTGCGCGCTGCCATCGACCTTCGCGGGAATGTCGAGCCGCTGCATCGATTGACGCATGATGCGATATTGCGATGGATCCTTTAGCTTTGGCGCATTATCGAGCGACAAGGTCGCAGCTTCCGCCGCCAGTTCGCCATAGCGCAACGCACGACCGGATTTGGCATGGATGACATGGCTGTCCTGTGTCGTCAGTTCATCCGCCGGAACGTCCAGACGCGTGGCAGCGGTTTCAATCAATGCCAGCCGCGTCGCCGCACCGACATTTTGAAACGTCACCCGGCCCGTGAAGCGCAACGCCGTGGAGCCGCCGGTCATTTGAAGGTTCATTTGCCGCGCGATGAAGGACAGAAATGATTGCGGAATGCCATTAATGATGGCGGGTTGCCCCGTCATATCGGCAAGGAAGGCGCGTCCAAGCCCCACATTGGCGAAAGCTGGTTCGGCGGGTGCAGAAACAACACGCACCTGATCCCACGCAGCATCCAGTTCTTCGGCCAGCATTTGGGCAAGACCAGTGTTCGATCCCTGACCAATGTCGGTGTGCGGCGAATAAATGGTAATGCTGTCATCCTCACCAATTTTCAGCCACGTGGCAAAGCTGTGGCCGCCGTCGCTTTCAAGGCGCGCCTTGGCGGATTTGGCGGCATTGCTGTCGGCTATGGAAATACCGAACAGGCCGGCACCGACGACGGCGACACCACCAATGAGGAAGGCACGGCGCTTGACGCCCTTGCGCTTTGCAGGCGCGGCTGCTTGCATGTCTGCTGTTGGGTTGTCAGCCATTATGCGCCTCCTTCCGCAGGTTTCGTCGCTTTTGCCGCTTGCCCGGTTGCGGCATGTATCGCCTTGCGGATGCGCGGATAGGTTCCGCAGCGGCAGATGTTGGTCATCGCCTCATCAATTTGTGCATCGCTTGGGCTGCCCGTTTTTTCGATGAGCGCCACAGCGGCCATAATCTGCCCCGACTGGCAATAGCCACATTGCGGAACCTGCGCAGAAATCCATGCTTGCTGCACCGCGTGGAGCGTGCCGTCTGCAGATTTCAGACCTTCGATGGTGGTGATCGATTTGCCTGCCACTTCGCTGACGGGAAGGCTGCACGAACGGGTGGGTTCGCCATTCACATGGACGGTACAAGCGCCGCACGCCGCAATGCCGCATCCGAATTTCGTACCCGTTAGGCCAAGCTCTTCGCGAATGACCCATAGCAACGGCGTGTCTGGTTCCGCCGCAAGCGCCACTGGCTTGCCGTTGATCGACGTCTGAATTGCCATGCAAATAAGCTCCTACCCAAATCTGCGTTTCATATAGCAACGCTCCTGCCTCTTTGCTAGCGCATTGCCATGACTATGGGCAGCGCCAACCACGACCGTATCCTTGCCGCCGCAATCGACTGGGCCGGCGCGCCTATGGCGATTGCGACGGTGGTCGAAACCTGGAAATCCGCGCCATGTCCGGTCGGCACCCATATGCTTGTGCATGCGGACGGGCGCTTTGTGGGTTCGGTTTCGGGCGGTTGTGTCGAGGGCGATGTTCTTGAACGCGCGCAATTGGTTTTGGCAGGCGCGCCGCCGGTGCTTCGCCGATATGGCGTTGCCGACGATGCGGCGTGGGACGTTGGCCTGCCCTGCGGCGGGGATATTCAGGTGCTGGTCCAGCCTGTTTCCGCCGATGGTTTTCCGGCGCATCTGTTTGGCGATATCAACAAGGCGCGCTCGGCCGGTGCGGCGCTGTCGGTTGTGACGGATTTGGAATCGGGCCAAAGTGCTTTGCTGGACGGTGATACGGGTACTGGCTTCGTCAATATCTACCATCCGCCGCGCCGTTTGCTGATTGTGGGCGCGGTCGAAATTGCATCGGCCCTTGCCGCCATTGCCGTATCGCAGGGCGTGGATGTTACATTGTGCGACCCGCGTGGGCGTTTTTTAACGGCAGAGCGCTTTCCCGGCGTCCGGTTGGATGACCGCTGGCCCGACGACCGGGTGTCAGTGCAGAACAATGCGCGCGCATTGAGGGGCCAGCGGGCGTTGCGATTAACGCCATCAGCGCGCCCGAAATCGCGCTGTCTATCGCGGGCGGCATGATCCGCGCGTTTAACCAAGGGTTGCGTTAATGCAGGCGAAGGACGTTGCGATCGTCCTGCTGGCGGCTGGCAATGCGCGGCGCTTTGGTGCTGATAAGTTGATGGCGGATTTTGAGGGTAGGCCACTGGGTGCGCGTGCGGCGCATGAACTGGTCAGCGTTGCGGCAGCAGCGCATTTCGCAGTGTGTCAGCCCGACGCACTTATTGCAGCGCATTATAAGCGTTTGGGCTTTGATATTGTCGAAAACCCGCGCGCGGACCTTGGGCTATCTGGCTCGCTTCATCTCGCAGTAGACGCTGCAATGCGCACCGATGCGCAGGCGTTGCTAATTGCGCTGGCCGATATGCCGTTCGTGCAGGCTGCCCATGTCGAGACGCTGATTGCGGCTTGCACTGATAATGTGGTGGCAAGTTTTGACGGACACCAGCCCATGCCGCCCGCTATATTTCCGCGATCTCATTGGCCGGATTTGCTGGCGACATTGGGCGATGCTGGGGCGCGGCATATTCTGACCGATGCAGAAAAAATCGCCGCACCTGCGGGCACATTATGCGACATTGATACGCCAGATGATTTGGCCGCTTCAAAAATTTCACTTCATCGCATAGACCGTCTGCAATGAACCAAATATCTGCCCGCCCCGCTATCGAAGCTGCTTTGCGCAATCCGAACCTTATGGCGGCGGCTGTCGCGCTGTCCGAAAACAGGTTGGAGGATGCAGAACCGCTGTTGCGCGGTCAGTTGCGTGATGCGCCGACGGATGTTGCCGCCATTCGCATGATGGCGGAATTGGCGGCGCGTGTGGGCCGGTTGAAAGATAGCGAGGCATTGCTTCGCCGCGCGCTTGAGCTGACACCTGACTTCGGTGCTGCGCGTGCCAATCTGGCAACGGTGCTGTATAAACAGAACCGGTTTCCAGAGGCGCTTGAGCATCTGAATGCCGTGCTCGCCGAAGACGGTGACAATCCGGTGCAGCAAAATTTGAAGGCTGCGGCACTCGGGCGGATTGGCGGTTATGCAGAGGCGATTGCGCTGTATCAGGAACTGACCGCGCGTTTCCCCGATCATGCCAAATTGTGGATGAGCTATGGCCATATGCTCAAAACCGTTGGCAATCAGGACGAAAGCGTTGCGGCATATCGCCACGCCATATCGGTTGAACCAACGCTGGGCGAAGTTTGGTGGAGCCTTGCCAATTTAAAAACCTACCAGTTTTCGGACGAAGATGTTGCGGCGATGGATGCCGCGCTGACGTCGGCCGGATTGGTGGAAGAGGATGCGTTTCACCTACATTTTGCGCTGGGCAAGGCCAGCGAAGAGCGCGCGGATCATGCCGCCGCCTTTGCCCATTATGCCAAGGGCAATGCGCTTCGCAGTGCGGAGCTGAATTATGATCCGCAAAGCGTAAGCACGCAGGTCGACCAAATCGAGGCGCAGTTCACCACGCCATTTTGGGAAGCGCGCGCGGGGCAAGGGCATATGGCGCCAGACCCAATCTTCATCATCGGCATGCCGCGTGCGGGTTCGACGCTGATCGAGCAAATCCTTGCGAGCCATTCCATGGTGGAAGGGACGATGGAATTGCCCGACATTCCAGCGATGGCGCTGCGTGAAGGGCGCGGGTCGGACTGGATTGATGCGACGGTTGCGCTATCCGCCGATGATACCGAAAGGCTTGGCACAGAGTTTATCGAGCGCACCCGCATCCAGCGTAAAACCGACAGGCCATTTTTCATCGATAAGCTGCCCAACAACTGGAATTATCTGGCGTTCATCCGTCTGATTTTGCCCAACGCCAAGATCATCGATGCGCGGCGGCACCCGCTTGATTGCTGTTTCTCCAATTATCGTCAGCATTTCGCCAAGGGACAGGCGTTCAGTTATGACCTTGCGCATATGGGCCAATATTATGCGGATTATGTGCGGGCGATGGCGCATTTTGATGCAGTTGCACCGGGCTATGTTTACCGCGTCATTCACGAACAATTGTTGGAAGATCCGGAACAGGAAATCCGGAAACTGTTGGAATTTCTGGGGCTGCCGTTTGAAGAGGCGTGCCTCAACTTCCACGAAAACAAGCGCGCCGTGCGCACGGCGTCGAGCGAACAGGTCCGCCGCCCCATCAACCGCGACGGCGTTGACCAGTGGAAACCTTATGCGGCGCATCTTGAGCCGTTGAAGCGCGCACTTGGCAATTTGTGGGAAATTTATCCTGCCGCAGCATAGTTGCTGGGTTGCAACACAATGATCGAAAATTGTATGCAAACGGCTGATAGTGCGAAAATATATTGCGTGAGGGCGCAATTGGGAGCCTATTTATTTCAGGGTAACAAGGGAGGAACGCTGCATGCGCCTACAAAGTCAAAAGTCTAACGTCCGAACAGCTCTCGTCTTGCTGTTGACATCAACCGCCTTCGCAGCGCCAGCTATGGCGCAGCAAGCAGCAGACGCAGACGCAGACAGCAATGTCATCGTCGTGACTGCGCAAAAGCGTGAACAGAATCTGCAGGATGTGCCGATCGCCATCAACGCGATTGGTAATGAAAAGCTCGACCAGCTTCAGGTCAGCGAATTGCAAGATGTTGTAAAGTTTTTGCCTTCCGTCACCATTCAGCAAGGCGGACCAGGTTTTGCGCAGGTGTATTTCCGCGGCGTAGCGTCGGGTGAAAACGCGAACCACTCGGCATCGCTGCCGACCGTCGGTACATATCTCGACGAAATGCCGATCACGACCATTCAGGGCGCGCTTGATTTGCACGCATATGACCTCGCACGTGTTGAAGCGTTGGCGGGTCCCCAAGGCACCTTGTACGGCGCAAGCTCAATGGCTGGTACATTGAAGTTGGTAACAAATGCGCCCGATCCTTCCGGACTTTACGGCAGCGTGGGCGTTGAACTCAACAATGTTGCGCATGGCGATTTCGGTTCGATTTACGAAGGCTTTGTGAACGTGCCAATCGCCGAAGGCGCAGCAGCGCGTTTGGTCGGCTGGTATCGTGATGATGGCGGCTATATCGACAATATTCAGGGCGCGCGCACCTTTGCGAGCTCGGGCATTCGCCAAAGCAATACCGCGTTGGTTGAAAAGAACTTTAACGACGCTGAAACATATGGCGCACGTTTGGCGCTGGGCATTGATCTGGACGACAATTGGACCATCAAGCCAACGCTGATGGGCCAAGTCCAGAACACCCAGGGCAGCTATTCACAGGAACGTTCCGGCCAAACAACCGGTGAACTACAAACGGTGCAGTATAACCCTGAGGGCAGCCGCGATAAATGGATCCAGGCCGCGCTGACCGTTGAAGGGAAGATCGGTAATTGGGATGTCACCGCAACAGGCGGACATTTGCGTCGTAAGACAGAAACGCAATTGGACTATTCCGATTATGCCTATTTCTATGACGCGCTCGCTGGGTACGGCAATTATTTCTACGATAATGCCGGGGACCTCGTGAACCCGAACCAGTATATTGAGGGCGTTGACACGTATAGGAAAAGCTTCGGTGAATTGCGTTTTGCCAGCCCTGCGGACGCACCCGTGCGGTTCATTGGTGGTCTGTTTGCACAGCACCAGTCGCATATTATCGACCAAAACTATATCATCGACAATATTGCCGATTCCATCACGGTTACCGGAACCGACAGCAATATCTGGTTGACCATGCAGAAGCGCGTTGACCGCGATTATGCGGCATTTGGCGAATTGACCTATGACCTGACGGAGAAGCTCTCGCTCACCGGTGGTCTGCGTTATTACAAATTCGATAACTCGCTGCAGGGCTTCTTTGGATTTTCGAGCGGCTATTCAAGCCGAACCGGTGAAGCAGCCTGCCTCAACACCGATGGCACAACACGCCGTGCCAATCCAAGCGGCACACCGGTGCCTATCCTCGTCGATGGCAGCCCTTGTACCAATGTTGACAAGTCGACGTCGGACACTGGCTTCATCCACAAGCTGAACGCCACTTACAAGGTCAACGACGACGTGCTGCTCTATGCAACATGGTCGCGTGGTTTCCGTCCAGGCGGCATCAACCGTCGCGGTACCCTGCCACCTTATGGCTCGGACAAGTTGGACAATTATGAATTGGGTTGGAAAACCACATTCGGTGCGTTCCGCTGGAACGGCGCAGTGTTCCAGGAAGACTGGAATAATATTCAGCTGTCTTTCCTCGGTGCAAACGGCCTCACGGAAATCCGCAATGCCGGTATCTCCCGTATTCGCGGTGTTGAAATGGATGCAGGCTTCCGTGCCGGCGGCTTCAGCATCAACACTGGCTTCAGTTATAACGACGCGCAAATTCGCCGTGACTTCTGCGCTATTGCCAACGCGACCTTTGATTGTTCGACACCGGGCAATTCCTTGCTCGCAGAGGCTGGATCACGTCTACCTGTTACGGCCAAGTTGAAGGGCAACGCCATCGCGCGTTATGAATTCCCTGTCGCTGACTGGGATGGTCATGTGCAATTTGCCGTCAACCATATTGGAAGTCGCAAGAGCGATTTGCGTCCTGCGCAAAATGCAATCAAGGGCGATTTGGGCGCCTACACGACCGCTGACTTCTCCGTTGGTGTGAAGAGCAACCTATGGTCAATCGAGGCTTTTGCGACGAACCTGTTCGATACACGCGGTATCGTGAACACGGGCGTCCAGTGCCTTGAAACGGTTTGCGGTACGGGCGTGACGCCTGCGACGCCAACTGGCGGTGCGTTTTACGACGTGCTGATCAAGCCACGGCTGATTGGCGTGAAATTCTCACGCGATTTTTGACAATTGTTCGCTTTTCTTCCCTGCAAAAATTTGTAGGGAAGAAGGGTGAAATTCGTCATTAAATGAATGACATAAAGTTTGTTGCCATGGGCAACAGGGGGGGGAAGCCGGATCTGTATATATCCGGCTTTTTCATTATGGCTTAGCCGAATATCCGCTTCAGCATGCCTCTTTCCGCCAGCACTTCAGCAGCGCAGTTGTGACCAGGAGCGCCGGTAACACCGCCGCCGGGGTGGCTACCTGCGCCGCACATATACAGGCCCTTCAACGGTCCGCGATACGCGCCATGGCCCAAGATAGGACGTGCTGACCACAATTGGTCGAGGCTCATATTTCCGTGCATGATGTCGCCGCCCACAAGCCCGAATTTGCGTTCGAGGCCCTTGGGGCTCAGTATTTGCCGGCCAAGGACGGATGCGCGGAAACCCGGTGCATAGGCCTCTACTGTGTCGATGATGACATCAGCTGCCTTGCCCTCTTCGGCATCCCAATCGCGTTTGGAACCATCGGCATTATCGGGAAGCTCCGGCGCAAATTGCTGGCAGAACAGGCTGGCGACATGTTGCCCCGCAGGCGCGAGGCTGTCGTCGATGATTGACGGGATGAGCATCTCGACAATCGGTTTTTGCGACCAACCATCGCGCTTTGCATCTAGAAACGCGCGGTCCATATAATCAAGCGTTGGCGCAATGATGATACCCGATTGGTGGTGTTCGCCGGGTTCCGGAAGGCACGTAAACTTGGGTAGCTCGGAAAGCGCGACATTCATACGGAACGTGCCGCTGCCCGCCTTGAACCCTTTTACGCGGCGTTTGAATTCGGGTTTTAAATCGGCGTCGTCGAACATGCGTTCGTACAACAGCTTGGGCCCAACGTTGGAGATCACGCGATCGGCGACGATTTCCTCGCCACTTTCCAACCGGACGCCAGCGACTTTTTCGCCATCGACGAGCACGCGGGACACAGGTGCTTCAAGGCTAATTTCCACGCCAAGTGCGACGCACACCTTTGCCATGATTTGCGTAATCGCGCCCATGCCGCCAATGCTATGTCCCCAAGCGCCCTTGTTGCCGTTCACTTCGCCAAAGACGTGGTGCAGCAAAACATAGGCGCTGCCGGGCGTATCCGGGCTGGCATAGTTGCCGACGACCGCGTCGAAACCGAACGCCGCCTTGACCGCTTCGCTTTCGAACCAGCTGTCGAGGAAGCTTCTTGCCGATTTTGTGAACAGTTCCAGCACGTCACGTTGCTGCGACAGGTTAAGCTTCATCAGCCCGCGTCCCTGCACGGCAGCGTCGATGAATGTCTTCAGACCGTCACCGACATTGGGCGGCGATTTCAGCGCAAGCTCGCGTAGGACGTCGGCAACGCCTTCCAACATATCATAATATTCGGGAAGCACTGCGGCGTCATGTTTTGAAAAGCGCGCAAATTCGGCCTGCGTGCGTTCAACGCCGCCACCCAGCTTCAAATAGCCGCCATCTTCTTGCGGCAGGAAATTCGATATCGGGCGTTCAATGACGCGGTAGCCATGGTCGGCCAGTTTCATGTCCGAAATGACCTTGGGCTGAAGCAGGCTGACGGTATAGCTTGCGACCGAGTTGCGGAAACCGGGATGGAATTCTTCGGTGACGGCTGCACCACCCACGACATCGCGGCCTTCGACGATGCGAACCTTTAAACCGGCGCGCGCCAGATAAAAGGCGCAGACAAGGCCATTGTGGCCAGCGCCAATGATGAGTGCGTCATATTTTTGTGTCATTTTTTGCTCCAGCCCTGCGCAGGGCGATTTTCAAGACGCGCTTCGGGAATGATGTTGCGAATTTGGCGGCAGAAGCTTTTAAGGCAAACTTCCATGTCGGACAGCGGGCCCATGGAAAAGCTTTGGCTAGCCATGCCTTGCTGCACGCGGTTGATGAGGACGGTGTCCTCCGCATTTACTTGGCGGTTAATCCGCCAGTTGAGATAGCGCGCAGCGCGCATTTCGCGGCGGTCATCCGGTAAGACATAGCTTATCTCACGGATGATACAGCTGGTGGGGCCCGTTGGCAGCCATTGCATGAAATCGACTTGATCGGGATAAATGTCGAAGGCGACTGATGGCCACAGTTTGAAGTACAGCCAACGTTTCTGGTTGGCGGCGGGCAGGTGCGGCACTGGCGGCAACAGATTCTGATAGCCGCGCTCTGACCAGTTGGCCGATGGCCGGTCAACCAGGTCGCCCCACATGCGGTCGACATGTGGCTCTGCCTCAATGCCGTAGCTTTTGCCGAACAGCCGCGTGAGCCCGGGATGCGCCACCGGAATGTGAAGGCCATCGGAGTAATTGTCGCCGACATTTTTCCAGTTCACAGCGCGCGGTCGCATCGTGACCCGGCCAAGTGCCCTGAGTTCTTCAAAACGATAGGGTGCGACTTGGTCTTCATAAGGCGCCATCATGTCGGCGACCGAGGGGCCGCCGCTTTCCAGGCGCACAAAAACAAAGCCACGCCAGATTTCCATGTCGACAGCGACAAGACCGGCTTTATCCTTGTCCAAAGTGGGGTAGGACGCGCTGTCCGGAACACCCGTTAATCGGCCATCAAGATCATAGGTCCAGGCATGATAAGGGCACACAAGTTTCTTGGCGCATCCGCCCGATCCATCGACCAAGCGGCTGCCCCGGTGGCGGCAAACATTGGTAAAGGCACGCAACACCTGATCCGCGCCGCGCACGACGATGACGCTTTCGCCAATATAATCGAGGCTATGCCAGTCGCCAATGTTTGCGACATCGCTGACATGGCAAACAACTTGCCATGAGGGACGGAAAATCCGATCTACCTCAAGCGCTGCAAATTCAGGATCATCATAGGTCCATGCTGGCAGGCTCCAGCCGTCCAGATTGTCACGCTCTATGTGCAGGTCTGATTCGGACATCTTGCTCTCCTTATTATACGAGTGTATAACAACTGGATGAGCGCGCGACAAGCCTTCACCCGCGAAAGCGCAGATACCCGCCGGGACGCCTTAATCGCGGCCTGTACGCGCTGTCTGGGAACGTATGGAGCGCAGGGCGTATCGGTGCGTGCGATCTGCTTGGAAGCTGGCGTGTCACCGGGATTGCTGCGGCATTATTTCGATGGAATTGATGCGCTCGTCGCGGAAACATATCGGACGACGGGCGCGCGCGTTGCCGCCGCGATGCACGCGGCCGTTGTTATGGTTCCCGAAACGGACCCGCGTGGGCGATTGTTGGGGTTTATCACCGCCAGTTTTCGTGAACCCATTGCCGATCCTGCTTTGCTCGCGACATGGCTCGCCTTTTGGAGTCTGTCGCGAACGTCGCCCATAATCGGACAAATTCATGACGAGCTGTACGCCGAAAACCGGCACGATATTGAACGGCTGATAGCCGCCTGTCCCAACGCGCCGAAGGATACACGGCTGGCCGCGGTGGCGTTGACGGCGTTGGTCGATGGCTTGTGGTTGGAACTGAGTTTGGGCAACGCGCCGTTCAGCGTTGCTGAAGCCGAGGCACTGGCCGAAAAGTGGGTGGATAGTTTCATTTGAAACAGTAAAGTCGCGGGATGGCCGATACATCCGAACCTGATACCCCAATGACCTATGCGCGTTACCTCGCGCTCGACAGACTTCTCGATTGTCAGGATCCACAGTCCGATTTGGATGATGAGATGCTGTTCATCATCATTCACCAAACCAAAGAGCTGTGGCTCAAGCAAATCATCCGTGAGCTTCAACTGGCGCGATCGCAAATCCAGAATGATGCGCTTGTGCCTGCCTATAAGGCGTTAGCGCGTGTCAGCCGTATTCAGGCGGTGATGACGCTCAGCTGGGACGTGCTGTCGACGATGACGCCGTCGGAATATACACGATTTCGCCATGTCCTTGGGCCAAGCTCCGGCTTTCAATCGGACCAGTTTCGCACCGTGGAATATTTGCTTGGTCTCAAAGCGTCGGCTTTTCTGAAATATCAGGAAGACAGGCCAGATGCGCATGCCGCGATGACCGATGCGCTTATGAACCCAAGCATTTGGGATGATGCCATTGCCGCTTTGGCACGCGCGGGATTCCAAATACCGAACGCGTTGTTGGAACGCGACTGGAGCCAAGCGCATGTGTTTTCGCCAGAGGTCGAAGCCGCGTTTCTCACGGTCTATCGCAACCCTGACACATATTGGGAATTGTACCAGCTGGCCGAAAAGCTCGTCGATCTGGACGATGCAATGGCGACGTGGCGGCACAAGCATGTCCTGACTGTCGAGCGTATCATTGGCGGTAAGACCGGAACTGGCGGGACGGCGGGTGTCAGCTATTTGAACAGCACCGTGTCCAAGCGCGCTTTTCCGGAACTATGGTCGCTGCGCACGCAACTGTGACCGCTTCGTATATCATCAACGAGCATGAATCGATTTCATGTCATAAGGTTGCAACAGCAGCTGACTAGCGCGATACACAGTATATTGAATCGGATCATCGGGGGAGCACGGGATGTCATTTTTTATCAATCGCCGGAATTTGTTGGCAACCGCGGGATTTGGCATTGGTGGCTTATTGCTGCCGGGTGGAGCCGCCATGGCGCAGACGCTACTTGGCCTTACCGGTTTTACGCACAATGTTGCCAGTGGTGAGCCTGGCCCCGATTCCGTGCTGCTGTGGACACGTTATGTAAACCCGACCGGTGGCCCATCCAAAGTCCGCGTCGAAATTTCCGAAAGCCAGGATTTCTTGAAAATTGTGGGCGGCGGTCAAATGGTGACAGGTCCATGGCGCGATCACACCGTGAAGATTACGGTCGATAATCTCGCGCCCGGCAAATGGCATTGGTTCCGCTTCATTGCGCCCGACGGCAGCATATCGCCCGTTGGCCGCACGAAGACATTGCCCGTTGGCAAAACGTCCAATTTCAACATCGCGATATTCTCATGCTCGAACTTGGGCTTTGGTGAATTCAACGCATATGGCCATGCCGCGGCGCGCAAGGACATCGACCTTGTGCTGCACATGGGTGATTATATCTATGAATATGGACGGGGGGGCTATGATGGCGGCGCGAAATTTGCCGCGCGCATTTTTCCCGCTGACGAAATTCTGACTTTGGCCGATTATCGCTTGCGCTATTCCAGCTATCGTTCGGACAAGCAATTGCAGGCACTGCACGCCAATTTCCCGATGATCGTGAACACCGACGATCACGAAATGGCGAACGACGCTTGGGAAGGCGGCGCGCAGAACCATAGCGTAGACGAAGGTGACTGGAGCGCGCGGCGCAATGCAGCGATGCAGGTCTGGCGCGAATGGCTGCCCGTTGGCGAACAGCCGTGGAAAGAATATGCCATCGGCGACCTCGCGACATATTACCGCACCGACACACGTGCGGTCGCGCGCTCGAAACCCTATTTTCATGGCGACCTGATGCGCGCGGCGGACCCGGCAAAGGCGTTTGCCGAGTTTCGCGATGGCGCATGGCGAGATCCGTCGATGACCATGTTTGGCTCGGAACAGGAAGCATGGCTTTCGCGCAGCATAGGTCGCAACAAAGCGACTTGGACTGTTTTGGGGTCGGGCACCAACATGGGCTATAACTACACCCCGGAATCCGCCATTGACTGGTTCCCGAAAGATGCGCCGGAGCGCACGCGCAGCTTTGTGCGTCAGGGTATCGCTGCGGCGAAGGCAGGCCTGCCATACAATCTCGACAATTGGGGCGGATATCCAGCGGCGCGTTCACGCATATTGGCCGCTGCGCAGCGCGCCGATGCCAACCTTGTCGTGATCACAGGCGACAGCCACAACGGATGGGCATATGACCTGCCCGAAGGTGGCAAGCCCGCAGGCGTAGAATTTGGCGGCCACAGTGTGTCTTCACCCGGCTTCGAAAGCGCAACGCAAGGGACGGATCCGTCGACTGTCGCGCGCGGACTGCTTGAAGGCAATAAGCAGGAATTGCGTTGGGTCGATACATCCAACCGTGGTTATATGCACTTGGCGCTCACGCCAAAGGCCGCGACGAACGAATGGGTGTTCATGCAAACCGTGAAAGACATTTCACTCGCGACGAAGCCGGGCCACAAAATGAAAGTCCGCCCAGGCCGCAAAGTCCTCGAACAGGCATAAGGCGCTGTTTAACTGGTCGGTTAAATCGCCTTGATTTTGTCCATCGCCTCGCGCCATAGAGGATGTAACGGCGCGAGGAGAGAATGACATGCAGATGCCTGGCTTAGGATATAGCGAAGAGCAGATTGAGTTGCTGGATGTGGCGACGACCTTTTGTCGCGACAAATCACCCATCGATCGCGTCCGTAAGTTGATGGAAAGCGATCTTGGCTATGACGCGGACATCTGGGCTGAAATCGCGGCTCTGGGCTGGACGGCCATTGCCATTCCAGAAGCATATAATGGCGTCGGACTGACCATGGCTGAAGTCGTACCGGTGGTGGAACAAATGGGGCGACATTTGATGGCTTCGCCGTTGGTCGCATCCACGCTGGCTGCGCAAGCGCTCATCGCTGGTGGCACAGAAGCACAGCGCGCGGAATGGCTGCCAAAGCTTGCCGAAGGGGCCATTGGTTCACTCGCGCTATCCGAAGCACATGGCGACTGGGATCTGCTCAACATCACCGCGACGGCCAAGGTTGATGGCGACAGCGTCGTTTTGTCGGGTGAAAAGCAGTTTGTGCTGTGGGCGCAAAGCGCGGATGTCATTGTCGCATCGGTCATGTTGGATGGAAAACCAGCGCTTGTTGCTTTGACCGCGGATGATGTCGCTGGCCGTCTGCGCCGCGAATCCATCATTGACGAAACCAAGCGCAGCTTTGCGGTGTCACTCGATGGTCTATCAGTACCCCGCACCGCATTGCTCGACGTCGCGCGCGCTGCATCCACATTGGCGCATGTCGAGCAGGCCGCCAATCTGTTGCAGAGCGCCGAAATGTGCGGCGGCGCGCAGAGCGTGATCGATTATACCGTCAGCTATCTGCAAACGCGCAAACAATTCGGCAAAATCATTGGCGAGTATCAGGCGCTCAAACATCCGACCGTTGACGCCTATGTCGACTATGAAAAAGCGCGGTCGCATTTGTACAGCGCCGCGAACAGTTTTAGTGATCAGGGGATGGGCGAAATCGCCGCGCGGATGGCGAAAGCCGCCGCAGATGGGACCTACAGCTTTGCCGCTGACCGGGCGATCCAGTTCCACGGTGGCTTTGGCTTCACCCATGACTGCGACGCCGGGTTACACCGCCGTGCCGCGATATTCCATGCCTCACAATATGGCGATGCGGCATGGCAACGCGCAAAGCTTGCGCCATTGTTGCTCGGGTAATCATGATGTGAAAATGGTCGGGGCAACTGCACAACATGTTGCCGCCGATCTCGATAAAGGCCCGTTCATATTGTGCCTTATGATATTTGCTAACTATTGTAACCAAATGAGGTTACGGCTGAGCATAAGTATCTGTAATATAATCGTAAAATGATAAATAGTGGCAAAATGGTTATATTTGCTTTCGTAACGGTGGCGATATGCCGTGCAATTTTCTTTGCGAACCTCAAGGGCGCTCAACCGAAGCGATAAGCGCGCGCCGCATCGATGCATAGTTGATAAGGTTCGGCATTTTTCATCACCTTGGTGGATGTCTGGGAAAGCTCCACGAGGTTTATTTTGTCTGTGTCCGGTAAGAAAAATGGTCGAATATCAAGATGATGTAAACATCGACGACCAGGTCCGCACTTTCGAGGTCCCCATTCAGTTCACGCGAACGCAGCTGGAAAAGATGCTGCTCGCCGTTCAAGCGGACGCGCATGATTCAACTATATTTGACGACGCTTCCCATACAGCCGATGTTGCAACGACGCTGGCAGTGAAGAAAGCGGTTGACCTGATCGAAATCGCCAAGCGCCGCTCGCGGTTTGCTGTAGCTGCAAACCTGTTTGCTGACCCTGCTTGGTTCATCCTTTTGGACCTGTTTGTTCGGCAACATTCCGGTTTGGACACGGGCGTTTCCAGCGCTTGCCGCGCGTCATTTTCGCCTGTCACAACAGCGCTGCGGCACATTGCGATTATGACCGAACGAAATATCATTGTCCGGCGCTTCGACCCGCGCGACCAGCGCCGCGTGTATCTGGAACTGACTGAGGAAACGAAACAGGAAATTCAGCGTATTTTGCTGACTGACGACGCTAACGACCTGGCAATCGCGTCTTAAGCGCAGTTTTCGGTTTCGCCACGGGCGACGCCCACCCCGATAATGTTAGATGGTATTTCGGCGCAGCTGCATTGCATGAGGCGCCGCTTGCTCGGTTATAGCAGCACGTTCAGAGCGCGTTCGTATTCCGCAGGAATCGACATTTGTTTGCAGAATCCGCCGCCACAGCCTATTATGCGCTTAGGAATTCATAAATTTTTATACAATCTACGGTTAATTCGATGAAATCACTTAATGAGCTGGACAGCAAGACGTTGCATGAAATCATGCAGCCGTTAAATATCATAAGGTTATCTTGTGGTAATATTCGCGCAAGGATTTCAAATCGTCCAAGCGAGGATTCTGATTACCTCATTGAGAAAATGGTGCGTATTGAAGAACAAGTCGTGCGCGCTACCAAGCTTTTGCAGGATTTAAAAAGGCGCGATGAAAATGACGGCATGCCCCGGGGCAGTTAAGGGGAAATCATTATGTATGGCATGATTCACCGGCTTGTGCCTTAAGCTTCCAAGCGTTTTCCAGATAGCGCTGCATGGCAAATCGCGCATTAGGTTCCAGCTCCAGCAATGTGCGGCGTTTATCGGTTGGGTCAGTCCAGCGTTTGACCAAGCCGGCCTCAACCAGATTGTTTACATGACGCAGCGCGGTGGTGAGCGGGACGAGGGTCGTTGCCGATGCGCTTGATGCCGGCACAGGCTCGCCGCGCAGGCTTGCTTCTGCGAGGTCCAGCAATATTTCCCACGAAGGACCGCTCAGCACAGCGGGGTCGAAATATTTCGATTTATTATGTTGGAGCTTCAACAGCAGCCGGATGAAACCTTGCAGATCGTCGTGCGTTGGCGTTGCGTCGTGATCGATATCGTCCGGCAATCCATGCGGATTCAGTCGCTCGGTAAGTTCCATGATTTGGAACCGGTTGGCCAATGCGGAATGATTGGCAGACGCGCGCCGCAGTGCGGTCGCCAAATGATCCATAGATACAGGCTTGCTGAGCAAATCAGTTGCCTGCGATTGCATGGCCATGGTGGCAACTTCAAGGCTTGAATAGCCCGTTATCACCAGCGTCACTATCGGCCGATTGGGTTTAAAGCGCTCCGCAATGTCGGACAGCAGCGAGATGCCGTTCATGCTCGGCATTTCCAAATCGGTCAGCACAATGCCGATATCTTCGGAATCTGAAATCTTCTTGAGCGCTTCCGACGCATTGCTTGCGCAGACCACATCGTAGCCCAGATTAACGATCGTATCGCGGTATTCATCCAGACAAACCGGGTCGTCGTCAACGACGAGAACCGTGCATCCTTGCGGAATTCGTTTGAAGGTCAACTCTCCGTTTGAGCCGCTGACGTGCATGAAAGGTCCCCGTTATTCCTGCCAATAGGCTGTACTGGCCCTACTCATTATGGCGCTTACAATCAATGTAGCTTCACCATCAAGATTTACCAGACCCCATCTGCCATGTTTTGCAGATGTAACGGTTGCGGCAGAGTGCACAGTCTTCTGAGTGCGCGCCGCGCATCACACAAAACAGAGGCAAAAGGCTGTATAAATGGCGCACCCAAGAGGATTCGAACCTCTGGCCTCTGCCTTCGGAGGGCACTTAATGATTAAAATAATCGTTATAAATCGATGTGTTATCATACATTTCTGGGTTGTGTGCACGATTTGTGCATTTTTTAGGTATGCAAAAATAGACATATTTTTACTATTTTACATATAGTTAGGTTAATTTTTTGGGCCTCCTTTGTTTGTCTTGTGGCCCAACGCTCCACTATTCATTTGATGGCCCTTTAAAGAGGCCGAAATTGTTCCCCGTCAGCACCTATGGCACAGATTTGGGGTTGTGATTTAAGGAGGGTTTGGGCTTCGTCGTAGTGACGAAGGAACGAAGATGAAGCCCAAACCATCTAATGCAAAATCGCCGGTAAAGGCCCCCGCTGAACGGGTGGTGAAAGACATTCGGCGCGCAACCCGTCGGCATTTCTCAGCCGAAGACAAAATCCGCATCGTGCTGGACGGCCTGCGTGGCGATGATAGCATTGCTGAGCTGTGCCGCCGTGAAGGCATTGCCCAGAGCGTGTATTACAGCTGGTCGAAGGAGTTTATGGAAGCGGGTAAGCGCCGCCTGGCCGGCGACACTGCCCGTGCTGCGACGACCGGCGAGGTGCAGGATTTGCGCCGCGAGGCCCGTGCATTGAAGGAATGCGTTGCCGACCTGACGCTGGAGAACCGTTTGCTCAAAAAAAGCATGATCGCGGATGGGGGCGACGAAGAATGAGATACCCCGCATCAGAAAAGCTCGAAATCATCCGGATCGTCGAGCAGTCGCATCAGCCCGCCAAGCGAACGCTGGACCAACTCGGCATCGCCCGTCGGACCTTCTACCGCTGGTATGACCGCTACCTTGAAGGCGGGCCGGAGGCACTGGCAGACCGGCCATCGGCGCCAAGCAGGGTGTGGAACCGCATTGGCGATGACATCCAGCAGCAGATCATCGACATGGCGCTGGTTGAAGATACGACTGCCCTAAGCCCCAGGGAACTGGCTGTGCGGTTCACGGACGAGAAGCGCTACTTCGTGTCGGAAGCCACGGTTTACCGGCTGTTGAAGGCCCACGACCTGATCACCAGTCCAGCCTATACGGTCATCAAAGCGGCAGAGGCGTTCCACACCAAGACCGTGCGGCCGAACGAGATGTGGCAAACAGACTTCACCTACTTCAAGATCATCGGGTGGGGCTGGATGTACCTGTCGACGGTGCTCGACGATTACTCGCGCTACATCATCAGCTGGAAGCTGTGCACGACCATGTGCGCCAGCGATGTCACCGACACGCTCGACATGGCCTTGGCGGCATCAGGCCTCGATCATGCCAGGGTGCTGCACAGGCCGCGCCTGCTCAGCGACAATGGGCCAAGCTACATCGCCAGTGAACTGGCCGATTATCTGGGAGCCAAGAATATGGACCATGTACGTGGCGCACCGTTCCATCCGCAAACCCAGGGCAAGATCGAACGCTGGCACCAGACCTTGAAAAACAAGGTACTGCTCGAAAATTACTTCTTGCCCGGCGATCTTGAGGCCCAGATCGAGGCCTTCATCGAGCACTACAATCACAGGCGCTACCACGAGAGCCTGAAAAACGTGACCCCAGCTGACGCCTACTTCGGCAGAGCTGCAGCCATCATCAAACAACGCGAAAGGATCAAACGACAGACCATAGAACATCGGCGCTTGCAACACCGCAAGCTTGCCGCCTAACATCAACCACCAGACGAGGTCCGCGCTCCGCTATTTTACGCCGCGATCTGCGCCAAATGTTTTGACGACGGACACGGTGCTGATAACTTCAACAATGCCGTCGTTGCGGGTTTGCTCATTCTTCGAAAAAAGGCGGGTGCGAAACAATTCAAGCAGGCCAAAGGCCAGATAAATGGAAAGAACCACATAGGTTGAAGTCGGCATTTCGGTCGTGCTTTCTTGGAATGATTACGGTCTAGGCCCAGTATCCATGCACGGACGCAGAAGGCAATAACAACAGCGATGCGGATGACGAACAAAAAGGCATCATGCACGCTAACATAGGTTTTGGACGACCCACAAGGGCGC
>JAJTEF010000036.1 GCA_021300355.1 Sphingomonadaceae bacterium
CTCGATCGGGTGCGGGTCGTCATTTTGGGGCAAGATCCCTATCATGGCCCGGGCCAAGCCCATGGCTTGAGCTTCAGCGTGCCGCCGGGCGTCCGGCCGCCGCCAAGCCTTGTGAACATTTACAAGGAACTGGAAAGCGATCTCGGCCTACAGCGTCCGTCCCATGGCTTTTTGGAGCATTGGGTGAAGCAAGGCGTACTGTTATTGAACAGCGTCCTGACGGTGGAAATGGCCAAGGCCGCTTCGCATAGCCGGAGAGGATGGGAGCAGTTTACCGACGCGATTGTGGGGCTCGTGAATGACAAGCCAGAACCAGTGGTGTTCATGCTGTGGGGCGCCTATGCCCATAAGAAAGCGGCAAATGTCGATACCAGCCGCCATTTGGTGCTGAAGGCCGCACATCCATCGCCCTTGTCCGCCTATAACGGCTTTCTGGGCTGCAAACATTTCTCGCAATGCAATGCCTTTCTGACTAGTAAGGGTCAGCCCCCCATTGATTGGACCTTGCCCGATGCGGTTTAGTGAACAGCCCCACCGCCGTTTCAATCCGCTGAAAAACGAATGGATTTTGGTGTCGCCGCACAGGGCAAAGCGTCCGTGGCAGGGGCAACAAGACACGCCAGACAATGCAGTGCGGCCAAGCCATGACGCAAACTGCTATTTGTGCCCGGGCAATGAACGTGCTGGCGGGATACATAACCCCGATTACAAACATGTCTTCATTTTCGACAATGACTTTGCCGCGCTGATGCCGGGGAACGGCGGCGAAACGGACGAGGACAACGCGTTGTTTCGTGCAGCGCCTGCACATGGCACATGCCGGGTCATCTGTTTCTCGCCGGACCATGGAAAGACATTGCCCGAAATGCCGGTGGCCGAGATCGCGGCCGTCGTTGACCATTGGGCGGCGCAGGAAGCCGAGCTGTCGGCCAACCATGCCTATGTGCAGGTCTTTGAAAATAAAGGCGCGATGATGGGCTGTTCCAGCCCGCACCCGCACGGCCAAATATGGGCCACCGATTATGTCCCCGCCGAACCGGCGCGTGAGGACGAAACGCAGGCCGAATATTACGACAAACATCAAAGCGCGATGCTGCTCAACTATGCGGCACAAGAGGCAGAGGACGGAGCGCGCACCGTCGCCATAAATGACCATTGGATTGCGGTTGTACCTTACTGGGCAAGCTGGCCGTTCGAGACCCTCCTGCTACCGCGTTTTGCTGTCCAGCAGCTAAGTGCGCTGACCTCCGCACAGCGCCAAGACTTGGCCGACATCCTAAAGGCGCTCACGACCGCTTACGACAATCTGTTCCAGACAAGCTTCCCTTATTCCATGGGGTGGCATGGCGCGCCAAGCGCAACACCGGACGCTCCGCACTGGCAACTGCACGCCCATTTCTATCCGCCCCTGCTGCGTTCCGCGAGCGTGCGCAAGTTCATGGTGGGATATGAGATGCTGGCCGAACCGCAGCGTGATCTGACTCCCGAAGCGGCGGCCGAACAATTGCGCGCGCAAAGCAACATCCATTATCGGGCCAAAGCATGACGCCGCTCGACAAAGCGCTATTGGACAAGGTCAGTGCGGCCTTTGCCCAAGGATTTGGGTCAGCGCCGGATCTGGTGGCCCGCGCGCCCGGACGGGTAAACCTGATCGGCGAGCATACCGACTATAATGACGGTTTTGTTCTGCCCTGCGCAATTGGCCCATCGACGATGGTTGCCGCCAGCCGGCGTGACGACAATGCTGTGCATGTTGTCGCTGTGGACTTTGACAACGCAGTGGATGCGTTCGACCTCAAACAGCCCATCGAACGCAATACGGAACAACCCTGGGCCGATTATATACGCGGCATGATAATGGCCCTGCAAAATGCGGGGCATGTACTTACCGGCGCGAACATGGCCATCGCAGGCAACTTGCCCAAAGGCGCGGGCCTGTCGTCGTCGGCCTCGCTTGAGGTTGCTGTCGGCAAAGCCATGCTCGCCTTGGCCAATATCGAGATTGACCACACGCGCCTCGCGCAAATCGCGCAAAGTGCGGAATGCGACTTTGTGGGCACCAAATGCGGCATCATGGACCAGCTCATTTCCGCCCAAGGCAAAGCCAGCCATGCGCTCTTGATCGATTGCCGAACCCTTGCACTGACAGATGCCCCCGTGCCCGATGATATTGCCATCATGATTGTGCATTCGGGCGTCACACGTGGGCTGGTCGAGGGGCACTATAACGAACGCCGCCGCCAATGTGAGGCGGCCGCCAAAGCGATGGGTGTCGCCGCGCTGCGGGATGCGAACCTCGATATGCTTGCGGCGGCAGGGCTTGATGCCGTCACGACGTCACGGGCACGCCATGTGATTACCGAGAACCAACGGACTTTGGATGCAGCGGGCGCGCTTGCAAGAAGCGACCTGACCACGCTTGGGACGCTGATGGCGCAAAGCCATGCATCGATGCGCGACGATTTCGAAATCACCGTTCCGGCCATTGATGAATTGGTCGCGCTGTTGCAACACGCGATTGGTCCCATGGGCGGCGCACGGATGACGGGTGGCGGCTTTGGTGGCGCCTGTGTCGCTGTCATGCCCGCGGCCCGCGTCGATAAAGTCCGTGCAGCTATTTCTGCCGCGTATATAACCCCGGATGGCGCATCACCATTGATCATGGTTGAACGCGCAGGTCCGGGGGTCGCTATTTTATGAAGGATATTTGGGTGCGCCGTTTCATTCGAGAGCCGCTGGTACATTTTTTGGCCGCAGGTTCAGTGCTGTTCGTGCTGATGAGCCAGTTCGGTTCCTCCGACAGTCTGGACCGAAGCATTACGATCAACGAAGAGGAAGTCGCACGGCTTGCGTCCCAATGGGAACAGACGTGGCAGCGCCCGCCGAGCGCGCAGCAACTCGACAGCCTGATCCGCGATTACATCAAAGAAGAAGTGTACGTCCGCGAGGCTATGCGGCTTGGGCTTGACGTGGACGACCCGATTATCCGACGCCGTTTGCGAGCCAAAATGGAGTTTCTGGCGACCGCGGAAATCCAGAATATGGAACCGACCGATGCAGAGCTCCAGCGTTATTACGACACCAAAAAATCCCTTTATGCTGCGAAACCCGCGTTCAGTTTTGACCAACAGTTTTTGGGCGAAGATGAAAATGTGGCGCAAGATTCTATGCGGGCGATGCTCCAGGGGAAAACACCGCCCTCGCAAGCATTGAGCGTTCCCCAAAGCATGGAGAGCGCCGAGTGGGACAGCGTATCGCGGCAATTCGGCGATGATTTTGCCAATAATCTGCGCAATGCCCCGCAAGGAAAACAGCGCGTATCGAACGACTGGCGCGCCGAGACCCAAAGCAAGCGTGAAGCCGCCGCATATCAGGCGTTGCTTGACGGATATGACATTCGCATTGCCAAGCCATGATATTCCGACTGCTTCTTTTGATCATGCTTGCGGCCGGCCTCTCGCCCGCACAGGCCGATGATTTGCAACCCGGCTATTTGGAATTGCGCGAGCGGGTTGGTAACGCGCCGAATGCGCACCAATATGATGTCACGTGGAAAGCACCCATCAAGCCGGGTCTCGCAACGGGGGTAACACCCACATTTCCGAACGATTGTGTTTCGACACCCCCCGAACGCAGCGTCGACGGCGCGGCACTTTTGGTGCGATGGGCTATCAATTGCAAAACGCCGTTGGCGGGCCGCGCAGTCCGTCTGGACGGTATGGAGAATATGGCCGCTGACGCGCTGCTGCGTTATCAGTCTGCACGCGGCGCGACGCAGGCTGCGCGGCTTACGCCGTCCAACCCGCAAGCGACGATAGCGCAACGGCCGGACAGGTGGCAGGTTGCCCGCACATATTTCATCACAGGCGTTGAACATATCCTGATGGGTTATGACCATCTTTTGTTCGTGCTGTGCCTCGTACTGCTGCTCAATGGTGCTTGGCGTGTGGCCGGAACCGTCACCGCCTTCACAATCGCGCATTCGTTGACATTGGTGGCAACAACGCTTGAGTTGATCAGCGTTCCGGGGCCGCCGGTTGAGGCAGCGATTGCGTTGTCCATCGTATTTTTGGCCGTCGAGGTTGTTAAACGCGACCCCAGCGCCCCGCGGCTTTCGGAACGCATTCCATGGGTTGTCGCGTTTCTCTTTGGATTGCTGCATGGCTTTGGCTTTGCCGGTGCACTGGCCGAGATCGGACTGCCGCAAGGTGAAGTCCCCATGGCGTTGCTGACGTTCAACCTGGGCGTCGAAGCGGGCCAAATCCTTATCGTTTGCGCGGCGTTGCTCGTCCTGTCCCTGCTCCGGCGGATCAATGCGCTTTATGCTGCACGGTTTCAGCGCCTAAGCGCTTATGCCATCGGCACCATCGCCGTCATGTGGCTTCTGCAACGCGTATTGGGCGTCAGCTAGCGCCTAAAACCCTTGTGATCGGGCAAAGCCCAGGAAAAGGTCAGGCCAAGCCTCCACGGGCTTGCCTATGGCCTTTCGCAAGCCAAAGCCGTGTCCACCATGGGCAAAGACATGGGTTTCGGTCAAAATGCCTTTGCCCCGCAATGCCGCACGCATCAGGTAGCTATTTTCAACGGGCACCGCATCGTCATCCTCCGCATGCAGCAAGAAGAACGGCGGCGCGTTATCCGGCACATTCATATGCGGGCTTAGCCGCTTTTCCGCCGCAGCCGTCGGTGCAGTCCCCAGCAGCTTTTCACGGCTGCCGGCGTGCGCGTTGGGTGCTTGCATGGCAATAACGGGGTAGATCGGCGCCGCAATAAAGGGACGCGCCGACAGCGCATCGGCATCGTCGACGGGTTCATATGTCTTCACGTCAAACCGGGTTGCAAGGTCGGCACATAGATGGCCACCAGCGGAAAAGCCCATCGCCCCGACGCGTGCGGGGTCGATGCCATAGGTTGCGGCACGCGACCGGATCAGGCGCATCGCCCGCTGCGCATCAGACAAGCCGACATCAGCTCCTGCCGCCCAGCCTTCGCCAGGCAGCCTATAGAATAACACAAACACCGTATAGCCGCGGGCGGCAAGCCAGCGACCCATTTCATAGCCTTCTTTGTCCACCACAACCCAGCGATAGCCACCGCCCGGTGTGATTAGGACCGCGGCCCCATTTGGCTGGCTTGGCCGGAATACGACCATGCGCGGACGGCTGATCCCGAATACGGCGCGGTCGGTCAGTTGGGCATCGGTTGAACGTTCGTTCACCGTTTCAACCAAAGGCTTCGCAGGCGCACCGGGCGCGCCATCGGGCCATAGGTCAATGGTTTCGGTGGGCTGATACAACCCGCGCGGCACAGGCACATTAGACCCCGGAGGTGGTGTTTGCCCGAACGCTGTTCCTGCCATGCCGGCGGCGGCGAGTGCCATGACTGTGCGTCTGTCGAAAGTCATATTACCTCATATCTAAAATGATTGATCCGCGCGCGCGATTGCCCAGTCACATTCAGCCCTGGACAGACTGTTATTCAAATAAAAAGGGCCAGTCACGCATTGCAATGACTGGCCCCATTTTTACGTTTTAGACAATCCGCAGATTACATTTTGAAGCGTGCACCAAACAGGATGGTCCGGCCAAAATGGTTGTTCTCATAGTTGCGGTCCGCGTCAAAGTCGGTGAACCGGTAGCGATAGGTATCCAGCAAGTTGTTGCCTTCTAAAGATACTTCCATCCACTCGGTGAGCTTGTAACGGACAGAGGCGTCAAAGTTGGTGGTTGCGCCATAACCTTCCAAAATGTTGCCTGTGCCGCTTGCGCCTTCATGATAGCGGCCACGATAGCTCAGCATCCCGCGGGCGCTGAACTTGCCATCATCATAATAAAGCGTGCCGTTAAATGCCTTTTTGGTGACATTGCCCAGCGTATTGCTGACGACCGCATTCTGCAAAGCACCACCTGGGGCAATTGCAGGGCCTTGGACATTGAAGCTCGCGTTCGAGTCAATGAACGTGGCGTTTGCAAGGACGCCGAAGTTCGAAAGCATGCCATCTGTGAACGCGCTGAACGGAATTTGCGCAGCGAGTTCGATACCCTTCAGTTTCGCACCCGAACCATTGACGGTGGTAGCCAGCGTCCAACGTGGTTCAGCCTGTTGCGCCGGGTTCAAAGCCGCTGGCGATGCGGGGCTGAGCACCGATGCTGGCAAACCGGTTTGCGCAAATGTCGCGCCGGTAATCGACGCCGATTGCGTGAAGGTGCCGACATCCTTTTGGAATAAGGCGAGTGACAACACGGCCTGAGGCGCGAAATACCATTCGAGAGACAGGTCATAGTTGCGAGCGCGATAAGGATTCAGGAACGGGTTACCGCTGGTGACGCGGTAGTTAAATCCGTCTGCCGAACCACCTGGGGTCAACGAACCCAGCGTTGGGCGTGTCATTACGTCTGCAACCGCAACGCGCACGATGGTGCTTTCCGTTGGGTACAAAGCAAGGTTTGCCGATGGCAACCAATCGTCATAGCTACGGGTGACAGTCGCGGCGACGCCGCTGACGAGGCCATATGAAGACTGGTCGGTCTTCGCATAACGGATACCTGCATTCAGCGCATATTCAATTCCAAGGACATCGCCCTTGGCATCCGCTTGCAGATAGGCACCCTTGGTCGTTTCTTGAACGCCGCGGATATTGCCGGCATCATTTGCTGGCGTAAGGCTGTACAGGCCAGTGAACGCCGCTGCGGCATCGAGATTAGGCACGAGCCAGCCATTTGTGTTTCCAGCTGGCTGGCCTGCGTTACCCAGGCTGAACGATTGCGACAAAGCGGGCGTAACCGCAAAGCCATAAACCGCCGTTGGCCCAAACAGGCTGCTTGCCGAGCAAGTGATTGTACCCGCTGTGCTGGTTACGCGGCTTGTGCCGCCGTTACCGCAAACAGCGGTATCACGGGTATAGGCTTCGGCATCAAAGTTGAACCGGCGCCATACGGCACCCGCCTTCAATGTGATATTTTCATTGACATCCCACTCGGTCCGCAACTGTGCGGTTTTGAAGCGGTTGGTCACGTTGGTTCCAAAGGTCAGCTTTGGACGCGCCATGTCCGTGTAGTCATAGCTATAGCCCTGTGCATCACGGTCATCGAAAATGATGGTCGTTTCGACCGGGATATCGGCGTTCGATTTGGACACGCCACCCAATGCGGTGAAGCGCAAATTGTCGGTAACGTCCTGATCCCACGTACCGCCAACCTGATAAAATTTGGTTTGCGATTCACGCAGATAATGCTCGGTACGCACCCATGCATCATTCAGCGTCGCCGAAATCATGTTGTTGTTGGCGTCATAAATAGGGTTCACGACATTGATGGAACGCTCGTTGGAACGCAGCAATACTTCGCCCCATTGCTCTTCACGTGACGCATCATATTTTGAAAATAGGGCGTCGATCGAAAGCTTGGTTGCGTCGCTTGGCGAATATTGCACCGAACCGGTCAGGCCCAAACGCTCACGATCATGCGCAACTTCGCCGTAACGCGGAATACGCGGATGGAATGCTGTCGCTGCACGGTCACAAGCGGTGCTTGAGACATAGGTTCCGCCGCTGTTTGCAGTCGTGAAGCAATTGGTTGCGTCGACACCGTCGAAACGCGCCTGCGCCCAACGGACCGAGTTGTTGCCAAGTTCCAATGTGCTGGTTTTCGAATAAGCGGCCGAAATCGAAGCACCGAGTGTCCCGGCATCATTGCGCCAGCTCAGCAAACCGGCAAGGCGCGGTCCAAGGTCTTTCGCCAGATCATTGTACGAGCCCACAACCGACAGCGCGCCATTAAGACCAGCGCGGCCAGCCAAAGGATTGCCGGTGTTCAGGTCGACAACTGCGCCCAGCGAACCTTCGTCCAGCGATGCTTCGGCTGTTTTACGAACCACAAGGCTGCTGAACAGTTCAGATGCAAATACGTTGAAATCGAAAGCGCGGTCGCGGTTTGCAGAAGCGCCGTCGGTCGAGGTCGCAATGGTCTCCATGCCGTTGACGCGTACGCGTGTGAACTGCGACGAGAGACCACGAACCGTGATCGACCGGCCTTCGCCGCCGTCACGGCTGATCGAAATGCCTGGAATACGCTGAAGCGATTCGGCAAGGTTTTGGTCAGGAAATTTTGCAATGTCTTCCGCGACAATCGCGTCCACTGCAGCGACGGAATCGCGCTTCAGGTTCAACGCAGCTTCCAGCGAAGCACGGAAACCGGTGACAACAATTGCATCACCTTCTTCTGCAGGTGCAGTTTCAGCGGCAGCATTGTCGGCTGCGGCGTCTTGCGCATGGGCTGTGCCTACTGCCAAAACGCTCAGTGAAACCGCCGACAAGAATTTCGTCGCATTTTTGCTAAATTCGCGCGATCCAGATTTAATCATTCCCACTTCCCTTCCCAATGACCCGGGATTGATACCGGTGTCTTTTTGATTCGAGATGCGATGAAAACCAGCGCATCCTCTCCGTTCCGGCTGCGTATTTTAACGCTATAATGCCGCTTTTAATAACTTCGGGCACCTGTCGGGCGATGGGCAGATTGACCCAAACGCACTTAAGGTAACCGGTGTCATTTATACGTTGCTGCGAACTTGGCTTCATGTCAAGATAGCTTCCAAGGAGATGCATATGCTTATTCGGATGTTGTTGCTTTTGGGCCTCACTTGGGCCGCGCTTCCTGCGCAGGCTGAAACGCTTGCGTTTCCTAGTGCCGTCGGTTGGGCGAAGGAAACCGTCGGCGGACGCGGCGGGCAGATAATTCGCGTCACCAGCCTGGCGGCAGACGGCCCCGGAACGCTGAAAGCGGCCATCGAAACAAAAGGCCCGCGGATCATTGTGTTCGAGGTTGGCGGCGTCATCGACCTCAAGCGCACGTCACTTGAAATCAAAGAGCCCTTCCTGACCATTGCAGGACAGACGGCGCCCTCACCCGGCATTACAATTATCAAAGGCGGCATCGATGTGCGCGGCCATGACGTCATCATCCGGCATATCCGCGTCAAGACCGGCGCAGACGGACAGGCAAAGCGCAGCGGCTGGGAAGCGGACTCTTTGTCCACCGTGGCGGCACATAATGTGATCATTGACCACTGCACCTTAAGCTGGGGCATCGACGAAAACATGTCGGCAAGCGGGCCACGCTTTACCGGAAAAACATTGGAAGAATGGCGCAACGGAACCAGCCGCAACATCACCTTTTCCTACAACCTAGCGGCCGAAGGCCTTGCCGATACCAGCCACCCAAAGGGCGAGCATAGCAAAGGCTCGCTCATTCATGACAATGCGACAGGCATCCTGTTTTACCGCAACATTTGGGCGCATAATGTCGAACGCAGCCCATTGATCAAGGGCGGGGCACAGGCGGCGATGATCAACAATTTGATCTACGACCCCGGCAAGCGCGCGATGCATTATAACCTGATGGCGCTCGAATGGGCGGGCCAGCCTTATGTGACAGGCGAAATGACAGCCGTCGGCAACGTGATGCGCGCCGGCCCCTCCACCGACAAGGACTTGCCATTTCTCATGCTCGGCGGCGACGGGGATCTGCGCTATCATGGTCGTGACAACATTGCGGTCGATAAATTCGGCAAGCCATTGCCGATGTTCGGCCGCTATGGCGAAACTCGCGCCAAGCTAATTGAAGTAAAGAAGCCCGTTATCTGGCCATCGAACATTGCAGTGCTCCCTGCGCGTGATGTTGAAACCCATGTGCTGGCCAATGCGGGCGCACGTCCGTGGGATCGGGACGCAGATGATATCCGCGTGTTGTTTTTCATCGCCGAGGGGCGCGGTGAAATCATCGACGATGAAACGGAGGTTAGCGCCTATCCATCGCCCAAGCCGACAGCAGCGCCATTTGTAGAGGCCGATTGGAATCTTGACACTATGGAGCCCAAATCCGGTCTCTATCCCGGCCAAAAGGCACCGGCGCAGGAAACCATGTCCGCACGCGACCACGCTATGCGGCTATGAGCAACGGCATATGATTTTCTCTCTGCTCATGCTCTTGGCAGCACCGCCGATGGTCGTGGTCAACGAGGGCGATGTTGTTCGGCAGGAAGCGCCGCCCCATGGTGCAATAGGCATGAGCACCGCCTATCGCATCAGCGACGTTGTGCCGCAGCCGCGGACGATGGAATTTCGCAAACGGATGTTGCACAAAGGCGCGGTCATCGGGCTGCACCCCATTGCGCATGACGAGGTCTATTATGTCCTGTCGGGCGAAGGCGAAGTCACCTCCGATGGCGTCTCGCAGCGGCTACGCCCCGGCATGGCGGCGTACTTATATGACGGCGCTGTGGTGGGTATAAGGCAAACGGGTAACAAACCCCTCAGCCTCATCATCAGCTACCCGGTCACGCCCAAATAGGGCGCTTAGGGTCAGGACCTAGGTGCCGGGCTGAATATAGGGGATGCGCGCAAATAGTTCGCGTTCCCACTTGCGCGGATCATTCTCCACGCGGCTGTTCGCGTCAAAGATCATCGTTTCGCGCTTCGCCAAGCTATAGGGATGCCAGCCGGGATTGCCCGTACGTGCAAAGCGCACAAACGCATCCATGATCCGTACGCTCATGGCCCGTTGATCAATTGAGGGTTCGGGAACGGTGCCGAACGAGAGCCCGATATCGTCGGTGTGTTTGGCCTGTTCAAAATCGAGCTGATACACAAAGGCAGGAGCACCTGCTTTGGCGCGTTCTTCGGCCTCTATAACCTGCCCACGCCAACTGCGCGCTGTTGTCACGATGCGGTGGAATAAATTCAAGGGCGCAGCATCCGGATATTGCGTTCTGAATTGCCGAACCACCCATTCGGGCTGCGCATCAATCCGCATTTCCGGGGCGACACGACGCGCCAGATTGTCGAAATCAAGTCCTGCCAATTGCTTGGCATTCGGCGCGTAAAATGCCCGCGATTCCAGCACCGTATTCCCCAACATCATGGGAATATCCAATGATTGCGGCGCAGCGTCTGGCCAAAATGGATGTCGGTGCAGATGACGCATATCCAGCACGGGCCCCATATACACGCCGCCGCCCAATATGGGATCTTGCGCCGACAAGGCGGCAACCAACTGTTCTGCCGAAACTGTTGCAGGGTCTTGCCCGTTCAGCGCGGCCTGAAGCGCGGCCGCGCGCTTCTCCGCATTTAACGGACCTGTCGCGGTTACCTGCTGGCCGCTCATGGTAATGGCCTTGTGGAACAGACCTTTGGCTGCGGGCATTGCCATCAAAGTCGCAATTTTCGCGCCGCCGCCCGATTGGCCAAAGACGGTCACATTTTTGGGGTCACCGCCAAATTCTGCAATATGTGCCTGAATCCATTGCAGCGCGAGGATGAGGTCCAGTTGGCCCGCATTGCCGCTGTCGGGGAAACGTTCAGGCAAATATAAATAGCCCAAGGCGTTGAGCCGATGGTTGACGGTCACGACAACAACATCGCCATGCGTAGCCAGCGCCGCGCCGTCATTTACAGGGTCCGTGACGCTTCCCGTTGAATAGGCTCCGCCATGGAAATAGACCATGACTGGTCGGGGCTGCTTTGCCTTTGCCTTCGGGGCCCACAGATTGAGGAACAGGCAATCTTCACTTGCCGGAAGGTAGCGGTTGCCGGACTGCGGACAGGCGGGCCCAAATGACGCAAAATTGCCAGCCGAGGGCGCGACAAATGGCACAGCGCGCGGCGCAGCGAAGCGTTCGGCGACGCCGTATCTTATCCCTTTTAAAATGCGGAGACGTGATTGCGCTTTAGAGGCATATGCCGGCACCGCAGCGATGGCCATTGCCCCGCCCAAAACAGCCCGGCGGCTGAAATGGTTAGCGCCGAACGTCAAGATTTCCGTCAACGAACGCGTCAATGTCAGCCTGCCCAAACAAACTCGCATCACCCGGCAAGGAATGTTTGAGGCACGTCAGCGCAAGGCCCGTCTTCGCCAAAGCGTCAGCATCGCCGCCCGCAAAATGCGCATGCAGCACACCCGCGGCAAAGGCATCGCCTGCGCCAATGCGGTCGATGATTCCCGTCACATCAACCTCATCGGTTTGCGCAAAGCTGTCGCGCAAATCGACACGCGCGGACAATTGGTGATGATCGGCGCTGACGAGATGCCGCGCGGTCGACGCAATCAATTTTAACGATGGGAATGCATCAAAAGCAGCCTGTGCCGCTTCGCGCCTGCGGTCGGCACCGTCGCCGGAAAAATCCTTAGCCAGCACCAAAGATATATCGCGGTGATTGCCGAACAGTATATCCGCCATGCCGATCAATTCACTCAAGATCGCGCGCGGGTTGCTGTCCCAACGCTCCCACAACATCGCGCGATAATTGCCATCGAACGAAATCGGCACGCCCAGTCGCACCGCCGCTTTGGCCGCTGCTAATGCGGCCTCGGCAGATTGCGGGCCCAGTGCGGGCGTAATACCCGACAAATGGAGCATCTGTGCATGTGCAAGCAGTTCGTCCCAATCAAAATCCGCGGCGGTCGCCTGCGCGAAGCTCGAGCCTAAGCGATCGTAAACGATTTCGGACGCACGAAGCCCCGCGCCCTGCGCCAGAAAATACAGACCCATGCGCCCGTCGCGTATCTGGACCTTTTTGCAGTCGACACCATGCGCGCGGATCGATGACACCGCGCCGCGTCCCAACGCGTTGTCGGGAACTGCGCTGATCATCGTCGTCGCATGCCCCAAATGCGCAAGGCCAACGGCAACATTTGCCTCAGCACCACCCACTTGAATGTCAAAGGATGGCGACTGCATCAGCAGCTCCCGCCCGGGGGCCGTTAGCCGAATAAGCAATTCACCGAAGAAAACGACTGGCTTTGACATCACCGGACGTTAGCGCGCCAACCAGCCGCCATCAACGGCCAGAATGTGGCCATTGACATAGTCCGCAGCCGACGACGCCAAAAACACCGCCGCGCCGCCAATATCTTCGGCCTTACCCCAACGGCCAGCCGGAATGCGCTCAACGATTTGACGGTTACGGTTTTCATCAGCTTGTAGGGCTGCCGTATTATTGGTTTCGATATAGCCCGGTGCAATCGCGTTTACATTGATGCCCTTTGCTGCCCATTCATTGGCCATCGCCTTGGTCAAGCCACCCACGCCAGATTTTGACGCGGTGTAGCTTGGCACGCGAATGCCGCCCTGAAAGGTAAGCATCGACGCGATGTTGATGATCTTACCCGAACCTTGCGATATCATGCCTTTAGCCGCAGCCTGCGACAGGAAGAACAAGGTTTTAAGATTGGTGTCGATCACCGCATCCCAATCTTCTTCGGTAAAATCCACAGCATCATTGCGGCGGATGATCCCGGCGTTATTCACCAAGATATCCAGCCGCCCGAACGCCGCCTGTGTTTCATCAACTACACGCGCGACAGGCTCAATAGAAGACAGGTCGGCGGTAATATTGACCGCCTTGCGTCCATTTGCTTCGATCAAGGCCAGCGTCTCTGTCGGCGCGGAGCGACCCGCGACGGCAACATCAGCGCCTGCTTTTGACAAGGCGACGGCAATTGCCTGACCAATGCCCGTATTGGCACCAGTGACCAGCGCCGTTTTGCCCGAAAGATCAAATGGCGCAGTCATATCAGCCTGCCACGCTCCGCAGATAGGCGGACATTTCTTCATCCTGCGAATTGGCATAGAAATATTCGGCGAAGCGTTCACCCGCAATCGCCGCCTTCAGCAGATCCTGATCAACCGTTTTGAGAACGGTCAGCATGTCGCGGCAAGATGCTGCCTTAACATCCTTCAATATGCTGCGGTTGGCAGCCATGAAGTGCGCGCGCTCTTTGGGATAACCCGCGCCGCCCTCATTTTCGAAAATCTTGCGGTAGCAATCTTGCAGGTTCAGTTCAGCTGCCCAGCCAAAGCCCTTTGCATAAGGCATAGACATCGCGTTGCCGTCGTTGATCTGGCTGAACAGGAACGCATCAGTCGGGTCGATCACAAGGCCACAAAATACGCCGGGCATTGCGTTACACGCCAACATGGAACCCATTCCGGTGCCACAACCCGTCACGACAAAATCAGCCGCTTTGGAGTTCAGCAAAATGCCGGCCAGCAAACCGTTCATGACATAAGTCAGCGAAGCGCTATCCTCTGCGCTATACATGCCATAGTTGAATACCTGATGGCCCAATGGCTCTGCGACTGCAGTCAGTGCATCGTTGATGATGCTGTTCTTAGCCGCTTGGCTATTTTCGGTGATCAGCGCGATCTTCATAAATATCCTTTCCCGTCAAACCCGATGGTTTGTAATCAAAAACTGCAATGAAGGTAACCGGTGTCATCTGCAAGTGCAATATCGTCATTTCATCGGCGGAGCGACCGAGCCGCGCCGTACGAGCGTCGACACGAAGGTCGATGGCTCTTGATCCTCTGGCGAGACAGAGGTCGCATCGCCGATGATCTTAAGCGCTGCCGACCGCCCCATAGCAACAATGGGCCAACGCACCGTTGTCAGCGGCGGCCAAACCCGTGCGGCAATGGGCGTGTCATCGAATCCGATGATCGATAATTCTTCCGGCACAGCGATACCGCGTGACCGCGCCGCGAACAGGACGCCTGCGGCCATTTCGTCGTTGCAAGCAAAAATCGCCGTCGGCCGCGGCTGCAAATCAAACAGGCTTTCGGCCGCAGCAATGCCCGATTCGAACGTATATTGACCATCCGCGATCAGGCTGCGGGGTAGCTTTATACCCGCTTCGGCCAATGCGAATTCAAACCCGTCGCGCCGTACTTGCGCCGAGTTAAAACCATGCGGCCCGGAAATCAGACCAATGCGGCGGTGTCCCTGCGCGATCAGGTGGCGCGTCGCCTCAATCACCGCATCCCTGTCATTGGACGCAACCATATGATCAGGATCATCCAACACAGACGATCCCATGCGCACATATTTGCAGTTCACCTCTTCACACAGGCGCGCGAGGGCATCTATTTCCGAAATAGGCGGCAATAAAACGACGCCATACAGCCGCTGTCGCACCAAAAAGCTGCGCACATCGTCAAGCATGTCTGGCGAACTCCTGTCCACCGGACGCACGACCAGCTCAAAGTCGGTGTCACGCAGCGCCTCCAATATGCCTTGCTGCATATTGAGTATCATCTGCGCATTCGGGTTGTCGTGGACAAGGCCAATCAGGAAATTGCGGCCCAACGCCAGCGCACGCGCCTGTGGATTGGGGACATATCCCGTCTCACGAATAACCGCCTCAATTTTTTCCCGCGTATCATCATGCAAGGAGCCAGAGCGGTTTATGACGCGGCTAACGGTCTTTTTTGACACCCCGGCAAGCCGTGCGATATCATTGATCGTCGGCTTTGCCGCCGCCTTGTTCCGAGGTTTTGGGACACTCTTCATATAGACTGCATAGCAAGAATTGCATATCGATACAGCAAAAGTTGCGAACAACATCTGACGCATCCTTGCAAATGACACCGGTTTCCCATAACAACCACCATAACGGAATTTTCAATGAGGGACGCAGATTATATCTGCGCAAACGATCGCCAATGATAGCAACGAATATTGCCAACCAATTTGTTGCAGCGCGGCGTCACGGCCGTCATCTGCCGGAATATCCGGGCCCCATACCGGAAAGCTTGTCGGCTGCTTATGCGGTTCAGGACGCAGCAATTCATGCGACCAGCCAGTCCGTAATCGGATGGAAAGTCGGGCGTATTTTCCCGCCGCTGTCTGAAAAATTTGGCGCGAACCGTTTGGCCGGGCCTATCTTTACCTCGCACACTTTGTCCGCAGATGCGGTGGCGTCTGGCAACATATTCACCGGCGGATTTGGCGCAGCCGAGGCCGAGTTTCTTATCAAGATCGGCTCCGACCTGCCGCTTGGCAAGCAGGATTACACGCTGGAAGACGCCGAACGCCAGATCGAGGCGGTTCATGTCGGCATCGAAATTGCAAGCTCGCCATTGCCCACCATCAATGAGCTGGGACCAGCCGTGACCGTTTCGGATTTCGGCAACAATAACGGTTTGATCATTGGCCAAGCGATACCCGACTGGCAGAACAGCAACTTTGCCGACTGGGTCGTTCGGTTGGAAATAGATGGCACCGTCGCCGGAAGCGGCTCGGCCAATAGCTTCCCCGATGGCCCGCTTGGTTCGGTACGCTTCCTGCTCAACAATTTGGGTGAACGCGGTATCGCCATCAAAGCGGGAACATGGATTTCGTCGGGCGCCGTGACCGGCGTGCATCAGGTTACGCCAGGACAATCGGTACAGGCATTTTTTGACACATCATTGTTGGTAAGCTGCACAATAGAGGCCGCGCCAATCGTCTGAATACATCTATGAGAGGATGATTTATGGAGACCGCTGCAATTCCGGAACGGACTGGCCGATACCGCTGGGCCATCATCGCCCTCTTATTCTTCGCAACGACGGTCAATTATATTGACCGCACGATGCTCGGGCTGCTCGCCCCCACGCTTCAAACCGAATTAAAATGGAATGAGGACGATTACGGAAATATCGTCACCGCATTTCAGGCGGCATATGCGCTTGGATTTTTGTTCATGGGCTATGTAATCGACCGGTTTGGCCCGAAAATTGGGTATTCGATTGCGATAACGATCTGGACGATAGGGCATGTCGCCCATGGCTTTGGCGGTTCGGTTGCATCATTCATGGCCGCCCGCGCTGTGTTGGGCGTTGGTGAGGCAGGTCACTTCCCGGCCGTCGTGCGTTCGAGCAGCGAATGGTTCCCGCAAAAAGAACGCGCGTATGCCATTGGCTGGGTCAATTCGGGGACAACAGTTGGTGTCATCCTAACCGCGCCGACCTTGTGGCTGTTCATGCAGGCGCTTGGCCTTGGCTGGCGTGAGACATTTATTTACTCCGGCGCCTTCGGAGTTGTGCTGCTTGGGCTTTGGCTGTGGTTGTACAGCAACCCGCGCGAAAGCGGTAAAGTCAGCGAAGACGAGCTCAAATGGATTGAACATGATCCGCCCGAAAAAATCGAAAAAATCGGCTGGAGCCGGATCGTCCGCAAGCGCGAAGCATGGGCTTTTGCGAGCGCAAAGTTTCTGACCGACCCGGTTTGGTTCCTCATGCTGTTCTGGCTGCCGAAATATTTCAGCACGACTTATAACGTCGACCTTAAGATCGTGCTGTTGCCGATGATCATTATGTATCTTTTGTCCGATGTCGGCAGCATTGCGGGCGGATGGTTCTCATCACGGCTTATTCAACAGGGACGGACACCGAATTTCGCACGCAAGGTCACCATGATTATTGCCGGCCTATGTGTGCTTCCACTGCTCTTTGTCACGGGTGTCAGCAACATGTGGCTCGCGGTTCTGCTGATCGGCATCGCACTGGCCGGGCATCAGGCATTTTCCACCAACCTGCTGTCCATTCCGCCAGACATGTTCCCGAAACGGGCCGTGGGCAGCGTGATTGGTCTCGGAGGATTTGCCGGCGGTGTTGGCGGCATGATCATGGCGAAGTCGACGGGCTTGGTTCTTGATGCGACGCAGGGCAATTACACCATCATCTTTGCGATGTGCACCACGGTGTATTTCCTCGCGGTTGCGGCCATCCATTTGCTGTCGCCGCGCCTTGCAAAGGTTGAAGTGCAATAGGCGATGGCGCCACGCTTCATCATTGCCAATGCGCGCGATAATGTTGCGATAGCCATTGCTGACCTTGCCGTCGGCGATGTCCTGACAGATGGGTGCATCGTCGTCGAACCCATATCGGCCGGTCACAAGGTAGCCTTGACCGCGATTGCCAGCGGCGACGCGGTCATCAAGCTTGGCCAACCCATCGGCCTTGCGTCTGAAGCCATTGCCGCGGGTGCACATGTGCATAGCCACAATTTGCATTTCGCGCGCACGGCGGCGGGCAGTGAGACCGGGGTAGACCTACGCGCCCCCGAACCGGCCGAGGCCAGCTTCGACGGGTTTGTTCGTGCCGATGGGGGCGTGGGCACACGCAACTTCATCGGCATACTGACCTCGGTGAACTGCTCTGCGACGGTGGCGCGCCGCATAGCCGCCCATTTCACTCCGGAACGTATGGCCGCCTTTCCTTATGTCGACGGCGTCGTCGCCTTCACCCATCATTCGGGATGCGGCATGGCGAAGGACGGCCGCGGCATTGAAAATCTGCGGCATACCATCACGGGATACGCCACGAACCCCAATTTCGCCGGCGTCCTTTTGGTAGGGCTTGGCTGCGAAGTGAACCAAATTCAGGACATGCCCGGCTTTCGCGGGGACGCGCTGAACATTCAAGACGCGGGCGGGACGGCGGCGGCGATCAGCGCAGGCATAGAGATTGCGGAACGCCTTGTGCGCAGCGCCAACTTATGTCGCCGTCAATCGGTCTCCGCGGCCAACCTCACCATCGGTCTGCAATGCGGTGCGTCCGACGGCTATTCCGCGATTACCGCAAACCCGGCGCTGGGTGCAGCAGTCGACCGGCTTGTGGCCGCAGGTGGCCGCGCCATCTTGTCCGAAACGCCCGAAATTTATGGCGCCGAACATCTGCTCGTGCGCCGGGCCATGTCGCCAGACGTTGCGGCTACGCTCGCCGATCGGCTTGTCTGGTGGGAGGAATATGCTGCGCGCGATGGCGCAAGCCTCGACAACAATCCGTCGCCGGGAAACAAGGCAGGCGGCATCACCACCATTCTCGAAAAATCCTTGGGCGCGGTTGCCAAAGCAGGCTCAACACCGCTCAACGCGGTCATTGACTATGCCCGAAAGGTGACGGCACCCGGCCTGACGTTCATGGACTCGCCGGGATACGACCCATGCTCTGCCACGGGTCAGATCGCAGGCGGCGCGCATTTGATTTTGTTTACGACGGGGCGTGGCTCGGTCTTTGGATCGATCCCCTCGCCGACCATCAAACTTGCATCCAACGCTGCCCTCGCGCGAAATATGGCGGACGACATCGATGTGGATTGCAGCGGCATATTGGACGGCACGAGCGTCGATGACATGGGCGCGCAGATATTTGCCCGCATTCTGGAAACCGCCAGCGGCCAAAAAACGGCGTCGGAGTTGCTTGGCCTTGGCGAAAATGAATGGGTGCCGTGGATACCCGGCGCAACCTATTGAATTGAGGCGCGCTTAATCAGCGCCCCAACACGCAGCCCTTAAAAACCCATGAAGCGCACATTGCCTTCAACCGGCTCGCGCTGGCGCTCAAAAGCATTCACCGCGGCTTCTTCATCACGGTAGCCAATGGCAATGCCGCAGAAGAAGATATGCGTCTCATCCGACACGCCGATGAATTCCTTGATAAGCTTTGCATGCATGGCGAGGAATTCTTGCGGGCATGTGTCCAAACCTTCGCCACGCAGCAGCAGCATGATTGTTTGCAGCCACATGCCAACATCTGACCATTGCGGCGAACCCATGCGGCGGTCGAAATAGCACATCAGCACCGCAGGCGCTTTGAACGACATGACATTATTGTGCACGAATTGACTGCGCGCATCGGCGTCGGCACGCCCAATACCCATTGCCTGATACATCGACGCCCCAACCTGTTGCAGGCGCGCCTTACATTCCGGGATGACTTCGGGCTCTGACCATGAATATTCGGGCGGATCCTGCATCGGCGATGCCAGCATCTTCTTCTGCAGTTCGGCAAGCGGCTCCCCGGTGAGGATCGTCGCCTCCCAAGGTTGGAAGTTACAACCAGAAGGCGCCCAGCGCGCCGTATCCATGACCCGGTGCAACACATCCAAAGGGACGGGATCGGGCTTAAACGCCCGGATGGAACGGCGGGAAAGTACGGCTTCGCTAACAGTCAGATTGGTCATACCGCGTTTCCTGCCGCGCAAGTCGCGATTGGTCAAGCTGAAGTGACTTATGTAATAAATAATCAGTCAGTTGCTGCACGGCCAGATTTAAGCCGGCGAGACCCAGTAGTGAATGAGGGAAATGGTGCCGCCTATAGGATTCGAACCTACGACCCCCGCATTACGAATAATGCACAAATGTAGCAAAACCAGTGCTTTTATCACATAGTTGTATAGTTTGTTGTATATTATAAATGAGAGAAATAACATATTTTCAATATGTTGGTCGTGTTTACCCGATCATATTTTATATGAAATTACAGGCAGATAAGTCGCAGCGTCAGTTTAGCTGATGCTATAAATCCGCGAAATATTCACTTGGTCGGGTAACACGACCCACACATCATTTTATGGAAAAACCATGTAGTTCCAGACGGGCAGATATAGTGGCTCTCCCGCAGATGTTAACGGCGTGACAACATCAACCACAGTGCCGCTATGCGCTGGAGCAGTCGAGGGCGATAATGGACTTACAGGAATTGCGATGTTGGTCGTCAATTGCCGTCGGTCGCCAAAAGGTGCAGCGCGTCCGTCGACAGACGTTGATGCCCCGAAGACACCAAGACCGATTTGGCTCCAATTCAATTCAATCGCAGCCAACGGCACGAGTTCATCTTGCTGGTGCGTAAAACCATATTGGCGCGCAGCGGGCGTTGCATTGGGCAAGCTAGTCCATTGAGCAGGCAAACCATTTGCATTGCCAGTGTCACCTGGCCCCGAAAACATTGCTATGCGATCAAGGACATGAAGCTTGCCCATGAAAGCGGCATGTCCTGAGCCTTGTGAATGGCCTGCAACGGTTATGAGCGACCAGTTCGGAGCGCCGCCTACAAGATATTGGCCCCAGCCTTCATTTGGATAGTTGCTATGCATGTATGTCAGCAGTGCAACGAGGCGTCCTGTGATGGAGTTTGATTGGGAAATTGACACCAGCGGACTTGTATCAATACCCGTGATAATTTCGCGGCGTACCTCGCCCGCGCAATCTGCTCGCGGGGAAAATGCACAGATTGTCCCAACCGCCTCATCATTTGGATAGGTCAAGCCTATGCTGTGAAAACCACGCACCGCTCCTGCCCTGACGATTAAGCGATAGAAGCGCGGTATCGCAGTAGTTCCAGGCAACATCACGAAAAGGCGATTTCGCATGGACGCCGATGTTGGGTTAATTGCAAAATGGGCTGACAAATTGTCAGTGAGCGCGGCGTTCGTTAGCGCTGGCGCAACGTCCCGTTCAACGGATGTTATGCTCAAAGGCGGAGGAGCAGGTGGCGGAGGCGGTGCAGTCGGGGGCGTAGGAGCGATGATCACTGGCGGCGCTCCGCTGCTCTGCGCAGAATCGCTGCCACACGCACTTAAGGAGAACACTATACCAAGCGCCAACAAACTGAACTTCGGCTTTCCCATACTTCACCTCTTACGTGCCGACCAATTGCGCCTAAATAACTCTTGGCTAGTGTCTGGGAAAATTATCGACACAATGCAACTGAATGAATACGCCCCCCAATCTGATGCCCGCGCAATGAGCTTTTGAGCGAAAGAGCGTTAGGTGGTCGTGTGGCCATTGTCGGGCAACACGACCCACACATCACTTTTGCACTTTCCTGATTGGGCGCGTTAACCCCATTTCAGAAAGCAGCGCATCCAACTCACCCGCGTTGATAGCGGCAATGATCTTGTCGATTGTCGGGATAAGCTGGTCGGGTTTCCCGACAATGATAGCGCCTTTGCCCTTCTCCAGTTCAAGCACCTTGTTGCCATACCTTATCGCAAGCAGACAGTTACCTACCCCATCCTGAAACCACCAACGCTTGATTCGCTTAGGCACATCAACAGGTGCCTTAGAACCACCATCTGTTGTCACCCAACGACGGTGCATAATGTTCGGCAGAATTCCGTCACGATCAGATTCGGCAATCAACTTTTGCTCAGCAAGTTTAGTGATGAGTTTGTTCCGTCGGTGCTGCTCTGGGCTAATGCGCTGTGTTGTCGGGAGAACCGACAGTGAAAGGCTTTTGAGAATAGTCATGGTCATATTTACATCTCCTTATTGAGATGACGATCATGCTGCCGTTGGAGATATGATCCTATCCTGATCCTTACCAAGCATATGATACTTAGTGATAAATACACTCATCAAGGAGTGTACAAAATGGAAGCACGAGAAGAATTGAAACGGTGGATTGCTATGGTGGTGCAGCTATCGTCAGAGGAAGAGAGCAAGACGATCAAGCAGGACATTGACCTGTTTCTGTCTGTAGCTGGCGAACTGTCAGGGAAATTGGCTGAGAGAAACACGGCGCTTGCGAAACAGTGTCGCTCAAGCAGCAGAGCAAAACCACCAAAGCCTGCTCCTCAGAAAGCCCAGAAGCAACCTAAGCCAGAGACAAGCACTGCTGATACCCCACAGCCCCAAAACGATTCAGAGGACCGCTCACAGGAACGATCAGGACAATCGTCGCAGAAACAACAAGCGCAGTCATCTCCCACTCATCAGCAACAAGCGTTGCGCGGATATGTCTATGGAGCTCAGAATGATGAGGTCGCATTTCGCAAAGCTGCACAGGCAATTGCACGATGAACGACAAGCTATTGCAAAGCCAAAAGCGGCTGCACGACAGTCTGTTTGAACTTTATATGCAAGGTGGGCTGGAGCTTTATCTCGCTGGCGTAAGGAGTATGGCGGCCTGAATATGGATCAGGCCCGCCGCATGAAAGACCTCGAGAAGGAAAATGCCCGTTTGCGCCGGGCGGTATCTGACCAGACGCTGGACAAGCTGATGCCAGCCCCGGTTAGAAAGACTATGCGGCGAATATCGCTCATGTCCGCAGTCCACCCGTAAGCCCGACGATCACGCGGCCGATCATGTCATCATCCAGATCGATCTGACCATCGAGTGACAGCGTGGTGAGGCCATGGACAAGCCCCCAGCAACGTAGCGCCGTGGGTTGGCGAGCAACACGCGACTTGAAACCGCGGTATCAGGACTGTTAGAGAAGGAGGTATGTCGCGTTTTTATCATTGCTGACAAAACTGAAGTATCCCCGACGCTCCCAGAGTATTGCCTACTCATCTAGATTTGCAAGCAGTCATACGGCTCGAAACAGCCTGCATTTGCGAGATCCTCTGGTATTCTAGTATCGTCAGAAGCGATACCGCACACCCACAATGGCATCAAATGACGCATATCCAGCTTTGACTTGGCCCGCAGAGCCACTGAGTGTGCGAGTGCCGGCATCGAAATAGCGCAATTCGCCCGACAGCCCGATCCGGTTCGTGAGGGCATAGTTTATCCCGCCCATGGCTTGCCACGCGAAGCGGCCGCGGTCGCTATATTCACCGGGGCCTGCGCCGCCCGAAATGTCGAAATCGATCTCCGTCACATATCCGGCACCGGCGCCGAGATAGGGGGTAAGAGACCCTCCCGCTTTGAAGTCGTAATATCCGTTTACCATAAAGGTAGTGGACGCAAAGTCGCCCGAGGCTCCGCCAGCGAACGTTTTAGCATCCCCGGAGCGATAGATGAACTCAAGCTCGGAGCGAAACGGGCTGTTGGCATAGTCATAGCCCACTGCAGCTCCTACAACTGGACCGCTCTTGAAGTTGGCTTTGCCTACAACGTTGCCGGTGACATCCGAATCTTTGAGCATCGAGGCTCCACCGAAGGCTTCAACGTATACTCCCCCAGGGTCCTGTGCGTGAGCGCTTGCGCTGGCAAGCCCCGTCGCAAACGCAAGAGTAACCGCGTTCAGTTGTCGTGCCTTCATGTGTTATGCCTCTTCAGATACTCGCAG